>CAZJHL010000017.1:10010-13871 GCA_964545865.1 Microcaldota archaeon
GCATCCGCTTCGAGCTCGTTTATCTTATTGTCTTTGAAGAGAAGTTCTACATCCATTTCAAGCTGGTATGAATTAAATTCCTTTTTCAATCTTTCAAGTTTCATTTTAGTTACTTCTTCCTTTCTTGCTATGTCTTCCTTCAATCTTTCAAGCTCTTCCTTGCTTATGATACCCTCAGTCTTAATTGCCTTCGAGAAGATTTTGCTATCGCTTTGTCTTCTTAAAAATGGAACGCTTTGCTTTTCCACTTCATCAACACTGACTTTGTTCAATGGAGTTGCTACTCTCTGTAGCTCTAAGGATTTGTATGTCGAATTCATACTGGTCGCCGATTTATATTCTCAGGAAAGGTTTAAAAAGCATTTCTATCTTTTGCTGTCTCTCCTTTTCTTTAGGATGTACGCAACAAAAGCAAGGACAAATATCGCAAGCACTAGGAAGCTTGAATCTTCTGAGAAAATCCATCTCGGATCAGAGATTATCTGCTGCAGCAGATACAACAGTATTCCGGCGATTATGATTATCAGAGCGAATTTCCATAACTTTTCATTTTTTCCGGATCTTTTTTGCATAATTGATTAATGTCTGATAGATTAAAAAATATTTCATATTCAATACAAATAATGTCAAGAGGGATCCTATGGTATCGTCTGATCCAAAAATCAAGAGGCTTTTAAGAATAAAAGGGAAGAGTCTCGCTTCGAAAAGAAGAGCGAAGATAAGAAAACTTAAGGAAAAGGAAGAGTAGAACAACTACGAACTAGGCAAGAAAAAATATATATATCAGTTGTGTTTCTATTTTTTTAGGATTATTATGCGCGATATACTAGTATTTGATGTAGATGGAACTTTGGTCAACACACTTCCACATATCTATAAAAGCTATCGCTTAGCATGCAAAAGGTTCAAACTAAAAGAACCTTCTCTCGAGTTGTTAAGGAAGAATTATGACCAGTCGAATAATTTCAGAAACACTGCAAAAGCCATAGGTGTGCCTTTAGAAATAGCGGATGAATTCAATTATTGGGTATACGAATTCTTCAAAAAAGAAATAAGAGAGAAAACCGGAAATGATTCCGACTGTTGTCAACGTATTGTACGCGCTTAAGGCAAGAGACATCGACATGCGCATACTTAGCCTTGAGATGTATGAAAACACAGTTTACAAACTCGGAGAGAAAATCGTCAAGGACATTTTTTCCGAGATCGTAATTCCACGCGAAGGAAAACCAGACGCGCTTAAGAAATTAAAGAATTCTAGCGAAGGCAACATAATATATGTGGGAGATTGCGTATCGGACGGAGAAGCCGCCGGTTTCGCAGATGTAAATTTCATAGGCCTTGCAACGCAATACAGCTTTAGCGAAGAAAGTAATATGATCGAATACGCTAAGAAGAACATTGAAAAAGCTAGGGTTGTGCTTTCGCATTTCCATATAATCTCTACGTATGAAGGGATGAACTTGGGAAATGGTTTATATGAACAGTGAAAACAAAAAGAACGAGAAAAAATCAGACGATCTGCTAGGCAAGATCGAAAGATTCGATAGGCCATCCGATCCGTTAGTTGAAAAGAGCGTGCGATCGCATAAGCATTCAACCATCGTTATAATCGACCCCAACCCAGCAGATAACAGATTCTACGAAAGCTTTTTTCCAGGAAACAAGTTCATAAGAACTGGATCCCACAATGACGGGGTGAAGCATGCGAGCAAGGCCATAACAGAAGGAACGATCTCCGCTATCATCATAGACGATTCGATCGAAGGTGGGATGGCACCGATGCTTGTTTCATTATTCAAGACATTGGCGAAAAAAATGAATTCTGAGATAAACATATTCGTAACATACCGGGAAAGCATAAATATAAGGAGATATTCAGTTAAACCAGACGTTACAATAAACAAGGACAGCGGAGACTTTGATATCTTTTATTAAGCATTTAATTCAGATGTGTAATCGCCAAATAGAAACATTTATATATAACATATCTGTCTAATTATTATGGCGGAAATAAAACTTGAAGATAACTTGTGCGGCAGCAAGCTCAGGATGCACAACGAATACATCAAAAAAATGATCGAACAGACAAAAGAGTATCACATTTTTTCAAAGATTAAGGTTCTATACGAAGACCTGATTAAGAGGAGCAGCGATATTAAGAAGGCAGAGGTCTACAAGAAACAATACAAAACAGCAAATCTAATATTTCTGCGTAGAATCGACGAGTACAATAAGAAGTGGAAAAAAATAGAAGAGGAGTGAGCATGGAATTTGAGATTTCAAAATATAAGAATGATCCGGATCTTCTGATCAGATCCAAACTCAAACGCCTGCTTCATCTGGAAGGCAAGCTTGTAGAAGACATGAGAAGGATTAAAACACCGACAGATCTATTCAAACAGACAGAACTGCATGACAGGCACTTGGACAGGTTGCAGATCAGTATATTCAGGGACATAATCTGCATGGACATGGCCAAACATTTAGCTATGAATCTTAGACTGGAGGTTAAGGATATTTTTAGGATGATAAAGTATACCATAGACCTGAAAACAGCCAAGAGAATGCTCGAGGAAGACGCGGTCAAAATAAAAGGAGGGGTGCTTTTCGCTTTAAACAACGAAACAAAGAAAGAGATAGAGGATTATTTCATAAAGCAGATAAAGGACGGACACAAAAAGCTTAGACTTCCAAATAGATTTTATAAATGAAGGGTTGAGCAAATGTTTGACGATATAAGTAAGAAAGACATAGGATTCGCAAAATATTATGCTTACATAAATAGAATATTCGATCTGCCTATAGCAGAGATCATTGACAAGAAGCACCATGGAATCATCTATTTTTCCAAGATAAGAGTAGAATCCATCAATTTCAACTTCAATAATAACGAGACTTATTATTACTTAGATCCCATAGAAATCAAGTATACGGACCTGTATGAGGACAAGACAAAGCTGATATGGAAGCGGATTAGAAAAACAAACCAAGACATATACCTGTATAAGAAGGCTGTATTCGACTGGTTAGATAAAGAAAGGGTCGACCTTTTTTCTATAATCGATTACGGTCCGCTCAGCTTGATATCAAAAGAGCAGAACCATGTCATTTCTTTCGATGACGCGAAAAACTATATCGAAACATCTAATGCTGAAAACAAAAATGCGAGAGATTACATCTTTGAGCACGGCTCCAAGGATGAGATGAGCGAAAGATTGAGGCTTATTAGAAAGATGCTGCCTAAAAACAAAGATCAGATCAAAAAATCAATAATTGAAGAAACAAAAAAAAAAAAATTCAGGAGTCAAAACTGATTTATTGTAATAAAGATTTAATCAGTAGGTTTAGGGATTTTATGAGATTTAGGGATTTGAATAAAAGAAAAGTGGCGGAAGAGAGAACGGAAAAGCATATGCAAGCACCAAGATTAAATGAAGAAGACATCATTAAACAAAGAGATGAAGCGCGTGAATCCAAAAACGAGCAAAAAAAGATCAAGCGTTTATTGTTTATTTCTGGCTCTGTAGCTGAACGCTTGCGCATGCTTAGGCTAGGAGAGGAGATCGGCGTTTCGTTCCACGCAGTTTCCGATCTGAAAGAGATTGCAGATGAAAAAAGAAAAATTGATTTGAATTTTGAAGCTATCATTATAAGCGACGAGGTTTTTGAAAAAATTGACGTGCTATGCGCTTCAGATTTTATAGGCAGATTGAAAGAAATTTATGAACGCCACAGCGTAAAATTCCCAAAGGTAGTGCTATTAACTGATTTTACACAACGTTTTGAGAAAATACGTTTGCACCTAAGGATCGATCATGTCCAAGAATACACATACAAAAAGTTCTTAAAAAAAGAACA
>CAZJHL010000018.1:0-6398 GCA_964545865.1 Microcaldota archaeon
ATATTATAAAATAAATGTGGGTAATATAGAATTCATTTCAAAAAAAGAAAAAACAACAGACATGTAATACTGGAATAAAACCCCCCCCACTGATTTTTAGATTAAGATATCTTTATAATTAATACCTTTATTATTCTCTAATATATATCTAAATTTACATAATTTTTATTTAATATATGTGATTGTGGTCGAATGAAAATATTAATAATAGCAGAAAAACCTTCTGTAGCTCAAAAAATAGCATATGCAATAAAAAGAGATTTTCAAACAATAACAAAAAAATACTATAAGCGAGTTCAATATTTCGAATTAAAAAACGAAAAAATAACCACCTATGTAGTTCCAGCAGTAGGCCATCTATTTACATTAAAAGAAAAACAAAACAAAACCCCTGTTTTCGATTTAGAATGGATACCTTCTTATCAAATAAATAAAACAGCGTATTACACAAAAGATTATTTAGAAAATATACAAAACTTGATAAAAGATGCAGATCTGATCATAAACGCTACAGATTTCGATATAGAAGGAAGTTTAATTGGTTACAATATCATCAAACATTACGGAGACATTAAAAAAGCAAAAAGAATGAAATTTTCTACAGTAACGCCTCAAGAACTTTACGAATCTTACAAAAACCTAATGGATTTTGACATTTACAATGCATATGCAGGTGAAGCGAGACACACTATAGACTGGTTTTATGGAATCAACTTGAGCAGGTCGATCATGAATGCAATTAAGAAAGCGGGGAGATACAAATCCCTTTCCATAGGTAGGGTTCAAGGTCCAATGCTTCATTTTCTAGCTCAAAGGGAAAATGAAATAGAAAATTTCAAACCAGAACCATATTGGGTCCTGTCTGCAATAGTGAAAGAAATCGAATTCTCGCATGAAAAAAACCCATTCAAATCCAAAGCCGAAGCAGAAAAATCAAAAGAAAGGACAAAAAGGAACGGAACAATAAAGATAGAAGAAACCATGAAGAAGACATATCCACCTCCACCTTTCGATTTCACTTCTTTGCAGACAGAAGCGTACAGAATATTCGGTTTCATTCCAGTCAAAACACAAGAGATATCACAATCATTGTATGAAAAGGGAATGATAAGCTATCCTAGATCTGCTTCGCAAAAACTGCCACCGCAAATAGATGTAAGGCAGATAATACATCAACTTTCAACGAATCCATCTTTCGCAGAGTTGGCCAACAAGCTAATAAAAGAAAACAAATTCAAACCGAGAGAAGGCAAAAAAGACGACGTTCATCCGGCAATACATCCAACTGGCCAAAAAGAGAAGATAAATTCCGACGAAGAAAAGATATACAATTTAATAGTCCACAGGTTTCTTGCTTCATTTGCAGATCCTGCAGAGATGAAGGAAATCCAAGTAACGTTAAATGCAGATGAAATATATAAAACCAAACTTACAGAAATAACGAAAAGAGGATGGCATGAATTCTATCCTTATATAAATGAGAAGGAAGAAAAGAATCCCTTCAAAAATAACGAAGAGGTTAGTATAACAAAAACCACAATCAAAGAAAAGGAGACGACACCCCCTCAAAGATATACCCCTGCTTCGATTCTACAGCTCATGGAAAAAGAAAACATCGGAACGAAAACAACAAGGGCGATAGTTCTGGATACTTTGTACAAAAGAGGTTATGTGTCGGGAAAGCAGCTCACTGTGACGCCATTAGGAAAAATAATATACAAAACCTTCCAGAAATATTCACCAAAAATCCTAGATCCGAACCTAACAAGACAGCTAGAAGAAGAAATGGAAAAAATACAGAACAAAGAAATTCAAAAAGAAAAAGTCATCGAAGATGCAAAAGACATAGTTTCAACTATAGTGCACGAATTAATGAACCACGAAAGCGAAATAGGTTCGGAATTAAAAAACAAACTGGAAGAATCCGAAAGATTTGCGCCCTGTAAGTGCGGCGGTTACCTTAAGATTATCAACTACAAGGGCAAAAAGTTCTTGGGATGCAGCAATTATCCAAATTGCAAGATTACATTTTCCTTACCACCGACATATCTTTTTAATTATGCAGGCCAATGCGAAGTATGTGGTTCGCCTAAAATATGGATAATAAAAGGCAAACAGAAGTACCAAAAATGCTTAAATCAAGCATGCGAATCAAATACGAAACAAGAGGCAAAGAAAGAATCTAAAAAGAAAAAAGATCAGAAAAAACAAGAGAGAATAAAATAAAAATAAAATCAAACAACACGAATGTTCAGTTCCTTCTTAACACCATTTAAGATGTAGGAATACGTTCTATAATGAACATATACGTTGACCTTTACAGGTATATTTCCCGGATTAGTCATTACGTTAGACCAAATAGGAATAATCACAGTATAATCGTCACCCTTATTCAAATATCCGACGCGGATTTCCTTTGTCTTATGTATTCCAGTCTGATCCATCGCGAGCCCGTTTCCAACTTCCACTACCACTGAACTTAACACAGTCTCGTCGGTTATGTTTCTTATTTTAATCTCCAAATCACATCTATCTATCTTATGTGCTGAAAGACGGATAGGATTTATGCTCGTTTTAACTTCGTAAGGAACTTTTTTAGCGACACTGCTCACATCCTTTTTGCCAAATAAATCCAATATTCCCATGTTATCACACCACAATTTACGTAGTTTAGTTGTACGTTATTAATATGTTTAATCATATTTATTAAAGTATTGTATTTAAATTGTTTTCTCCCGTATCGAATGCAATCGAATAGGTTTTTAAATATTATACATAATACTTGATTATAAATACGAGGTGTTTTTAATGGGAAAGAAAATAGGATCTGAAAAGATTAAGAGAGAAGACGGATATCTGTATTACATCGGTAAGGACGGATACGTCTGGAAAGCGCCAATGAAGGCAAACAAGAAAGGAAAGAAAGGAAAGGTAGGAACAGAAAAAATAGCAAAGAAACCAGGCTTCATGTACTACGTCGGAAAGGACGGATTCGTATACGAAGCAAAGATGAAGAACGCGTAAACGCGTTAATTTATTTTTTTATTTTCTTTTTATTCTTATCTTTTTTTGCTTCTTTTTTGCAATAAGTATCTAGCGCAACTAAAAGCAACTAAAATTAAATTTAGCTGAATACAAATCAAAAAATAAAAGATGGGGTCGCTGAGATTTGAACTCAGATCAACAGCTCCCAAAGCTGTCAGCATACCAGGTTAGCCCACGACCCCATATGTCAACAGAAGAACAGCATCAATCAGTATCAATATATATAGGTAGATTACTTTTTTAAACTATTATGAAGCATATATGTCTATGAAGCAAGCGATAGTGTTCAGGGAAGACCTAAAACTCGGAAAAGGAAAACTGGCAGCACACGCAGCACACGCAGCAATAACTGGTCTCTTAATTGTAGAAAAGAAAAACAAAAAACTAGTCTCCGAATGGCTGGATTCTGGTCAAAAGAAGATAACCTTGAAAGTAAAAACTGAAGATGAATTAATATCAATTTATCAAAAAATTAAAGACATCATTCCAAGCCAGTTAATAAGGGACGCGGGCCTGACGCAAGTGGAACCTGGAACAATCACATGTCTGGTAGTCGGTCCATGGTACGACGAAGAAATCGACAAGTACTTGGGAGATCTCAAACTATTATGAAAATACACATGGCGATACCCATACTCAATTCGGACAATTCTACTTCTGCTTCAAGCAACTTTCTGATTTATCTCTTCTTGTTTCTTTTCACTGTCCTTTCCTTCTTTGCTTCCAGTGTCTAGATTTTCTTCTTCAGCAACAACCATAAGTTCTCTTATTTTTTCTGCAATCTTGGTTCCCTTATCTGTAAGAGTGACAAGTCTGAATTTTTTACCTTTCTCCGTGGCTACGAGCCCCGACTTCTCGAGCATTTTAATTAGATTCATAATGTGCAAAAAACTCAACCCGCTTCTCCTGCTCAGATTGCTTACAGTCCATTTTTCCTCCTGAAGCAATAGAGTGAGTATTATTCCACTTGTTTTAACGAAAATATTGTTTTTCGCTCTCTTAAACTCGTCATTTGCCATAAATATAGGAAAGAAGTAATATTTTTAAATATATTATTACATAATAGTTTAGAGGCGATGATATGTCAATCCGCTTAAGCAAACTATATGGAATGGATATATTTTCCGATGCAGGAAAATATCTAGGAAAAGTATATGATATTATTGTTGACGTGGAGAAGGGAGAGGTAGTGAGACTCACTCTTGAGAGCATCCACACAGCATCTAGAGAAGATGCACAGAGGATAATAAAGGAGAAGACAGTTCTCTACAAGAATGTCCGATCTCTCGAAGATGTGATAGTGGTTTCAAAAGGAGCAGGTCAGATGCAGTACAGCTACACACCATCACCATCAACATCTAGAGAGGATGAAGGAACAACAAACCTTTCATTTCTCAAGTAATTGAGTTTTTTATTATTTTCTTATTTTATTCTTTATTTTCATATCTTACTTTTATCCCTTTCTTTTAAATAGCGACTTGAATTATACATAACCTTTTAAATTAATACGGTTAAATAATTTCATGTTCATTGTATTTGAAGGCATAAATGGATCTGGAAAGACGAAACATGTACATGCATTCATCTCCGAGTTAAAGAAATCAGGGAAAAAAGTAAAGCTTTACGAATATCCTGACAAGGCAGGAATATTTGGAAAGCCCATCAAAAACTTCTTAAATAAAGATGTGGAGATATCGCCAGATTCGCAGTTCTTGTTGTTTCTCGCAGACATAATGAAAGACCAAGATTCGATAAGAAAAGATCTGGAGAAAGGATATTGGGTAGTCGCAGACAGATACGCGCTTACGACAATCGCATTTCAAAGAATAAACTACGCGAAAGCAAAAGAAATGATAAGCACCATTGGGGTAATCAAGCCAGATTATATAGTGTATCTTTCAATTTCTCCAGATGTTGCAATCGAAAGGATGAAAGGAAAGAAAAGATATACTAGATTCGAGCGAGACGAGGAGTTCTTGGTAAAAGCAAATCTAAGATACAGGGAGCTCGCCAGCGAAAACTTTCTTTCTAAATGGATAACTATAGAAACAGTGAAGCCATTTGAAGAAGTGAAGCAAGAATTGAGGAACAAACTGCTCAATCACAGACGTTGACGCTTCAAAACAGATATCGGACAAAGATACAAAGGAAGGTATTTATTTCTTTTTGTGTATATTATATTCACTTCTATTTCTTTAAGCTCCGATCGTCTAGCCCGGTCAAGGACGCAGCCCTTTCAAGGCTGAAACTCGGGTTCAAATCCCGATCGGAGCATAATTGCTCAACCAATAGAGATGGGGCTAAGAACTAATAATAAGGTAAAAAGAAAGGAATGAAAAACAAAATAGGAAAAATAAATAAAAACACGTAAAAAAGAGATTAGCTGAATAGAAGCCTGAGATAGAACAAAGGAGATGAGAAGTTCTTCTTCGCCTCCTCGCTTACTATCATGGATGTGATCTCCTTCCTGATCTCTGGGTTCTTTGCGGCCTTGTCTATGACAAGGTTAAGAAGGAATTCGATCTTTCCTAATCTCTGGAGCATATAACTCATTTCAAGCTCGCTCTTAAGCTCCCTTTTTATCTCTTCTTCATATTCACTCAGTATCTTTTTGCTGTAAACACCCATCCTGAGTGCCTTGCTTATAGTTCTGAAAGCCAGCTTTCCGCTAAGCATCGCATTGCCCATTCCCTCTCCAGAGAAAGGATCTATAAGCGACGCAGCGTCACCGATTAATATCCAACCATCTCCAGCTATGTGTTTTCTTATCTTTGAACCCAATGGGAGGCTCCATCCCTTTATCTCGCTAATTAGTCTTGCGTTCTTGAATCTTTCCTTGAACATCGGGTTCTCCTTTATTTCCTTTTCCATGAGTTCTTTCAGGTTGATGTTCTTTGCCTTTACGTCTTTTGTGAGCATCCCTAGCCCGACATTCGCAGTTCCGTCCTCGTACGGGAATATCCAGAAATAGCCAGGTATTGCTGTCTTTGTAAAGTGAAGCTCTATGACGTCTTTCATTCCAGTCACTCCGTCATAATATCCCCTTACCGCAACGCAGTGGTGGGCTGGATCAACCTCAAAAACACCAAGTTTCTGCGCAACCACGGACATCGCGCCGTCCGCGCCGACAACTATATTTGCGTAATATCTCTGCTCTTTTCCATTCTTGTCTTTTCCAGCTATCCCTACAACCTGCTCTCCGTCCTTGATGATGTCAGTTACTGTGAATTCCTCCAACGTGTCAACATATTTCTTCGCAGCTTTGAATATAAGGTTGTCAAGTATCTCTCTTCTGCATACGAACCCATCCTGGCCGTCTGTCCTGATTTCCAGAATCGTTCCCTTAGGTGAAG
>CAZJHL010000018.1:6408-11349 GCA_964545865.1 Microcaldota archaeon
AAAAGATTACTCCGTTGTTAACTCCATGCGCAACCTTCTTGATTTCAGGAAGAATGCCTAATTCTCTTAGTACAGAGATTGATTTCCCGCTGCACGCGTCACCACAAGTCTTGTCTCTTGGGAACTTTGATTTGTCTACAAGAAGAACCTTTCTTCCCTCTCTTCCAAGGAAGTTTGCGCATACAGAACCCGCCGGTCCTGCGCCAACAATAATTACATCGTACTTGTTAGTAATTGCCATTCTTTCACCTACAATTAGATATATTCAATTGTTTTCAAAACAGATCATAGCCAGCTATAAATTGTGTGCTATGAATATAATATATTGCAAATAAAAGAATATAAATATATCAGATTCTCTTTTTCCAAGTCAAATTATATTTCAATAGAGCTTACGCTAGGGACGTCGAATAAATAAAAATAAGAAGATAGGTTTGAACGAAAGACACGAAGAAATTTGTGAGTAAGGAGATTTAGTATCAGCTGGCTCGCAGCTCGCGTAAGCTCGCTGCTTACACCACTGACCTATCAAACGGGTCTGCTACCCGCTCTCACGTCTGCCTAGTTTTGGGCAATCCTTCGACCTTAGATGCTTTCAGGTCTTATGATTTGGCGCGTGGCTGCCCGGCAATGCTTTTAACAACCGGTATACTAGAGGCGCCCGTCCCATGTTCCTCTCGTACTAGTGGGGCGCTCCCCTCAGGCAGATGCAATCCTAGTAGATACTACCGTACTGTCTCGCGACGTACTGAACCCAACTCGTGTATCTCTTTAATGGATGAACAAACCAACCCTTGGGCGCTCCTGCACGCCCAGGATGAGATAGGTCGACAGCGATGTACCAAGCCGCGGGGTCGATATGTACGCGACAGACTAGTTTCAAACGAAGACTAAGCTGCCGCAGGGTACTCTCGCCCGCGACGAGCCTGTTTTGGGTCTTCACAGCTACAGAAAAGGACAACAAAAATACGATATGAAATATCGGAGAGGAGTGTATGTCCAGGTGATGTGGTGCAACTGAGAAGATTACCCCCGAGGTAACTTGTCTGACAGACTGAGCCCTTAACAAAAGGATTTCAGTGTTCGTTAAGCCCGGCTTTCGCCTCTGCGTCCCACGCTTTTAAGAACACAGTCAGCCCTGCATTTCTCTTTAACCGTCTTCACCCGACGTTCAGTGGCCGCACGATGATATGCGTCATTCGCTGTTCAACCTCATCACTAAATCGTACTAGGATTGTACGTCAGAGGTTGTTCATTATATCATCCGCCACCATGCGGTCATTTCTGACCGGGTTGAGCAGAGCTTTGGGCGCCCTTATTTCCTTATTGAGGGCGTACTGCCCCAGCCAAACTATCCACCTGCCGCTGTCCCCTTTCAGGTAAGAAACACAAGAATTGAAGAGTGGTGTTACACTTTTGCATCCACCTCAGCCGCAACCGAGGTTTCTACGCTCCCACTTACGCTCTGCAACAATTCCTGAGTTCCAACAACAGGCTATAGTAAAGTTCTACGGGGTCTTCGTTTCCCACTAGGATTCCTCCGCATATTCACGGAGCAGTGAGTTCACTAGGTCCCTCGTTGGGACAGTGGGAGAGTCGTTATGCCCTTCATGCAAGTCGCCAATTAAGCGACGAGGTATTACGCTACCTTAAGAGGATCAGAGTTATCCCCGCTCTTCGCCAGCCCTTAAATCCCTTGAACGAGATGTTCGGGTACTGGTAGTGAGCAGGCATCGGCAACCATACAAGACGTTTCCATTTTGCGGTTACCTGTGTTTTTGATAAACAGTCGCTCTCCCCTTGTTACTGAGACCTGCACATGCACCTTGAGATACAAGCGCAGGCAACCCTTATACCGAAGATACGGGTCTAATTTGCCGAATTCCCTGACGAGAGTTCCCCTACCACGCCTAAGCTTTTTCAGCTAGCCACACTTGTACTAGTTCTAGGTACGGTCATAATGGATCGGATAGGACCACTTTTCACGGATCCAAGGTCTCAACAGAACCCCCAAACGAGGGCTATTCGCGCCTTATACTGCTTCTCCTCATAACGAGACTCCACAGCACTATGTCGCTTGAACAGGGTCTCCCCTGCTCTGCCTAACCTCAGATGTCATGTTCCTACCTTGCGTTGCCGCGTCTACCACTATGGTACAGGAATATTAACCTGTTTCCCATTCGTCCCCTAGTAATTAGCTGGGGCCTTAGGACCGACTAACTCTTGGCTGACAAACGTTGCCAAGAAAACCGTGGGCTTTCGGCGTACTGGATTCTCACCAGTATTTGCTGCTACTAACTCCAGGATATTTATTGCAATACAGTCCATTGGAGCTCACGCCCCAACTTCTCTCTGTACCGCACACCTCCCTACCGGATCACACCTTTCGGGTGTGCCCTTGGGTCTCAGCATCCAGCTTTAGTCCCGTACATTTTCGGCCTGTATATTTCTCCCAACAAAGTTGGTGTCGAACGGTCCGCTATTACGCGTTGCTTAGACGATGGCTGCTTCTAAGCCTACGTCCCGTCTGTCTAGAAATACACATTCCTTGTGTCTTCACACTTAGCTGGAGTTTAGGGGCTTTAACCCAAGACTCGTTCGTTCACGTCACGGCTCGTCAGCTTACCCGACGAAACCCGACTCCCTGCTTCTACGATGATTGTAGATTCGGAGTTTGACAAGAAAGCAGGCTCTTTCGAACCTATTCTTTCTAATCAGTGCTCTACCCCACAATCCATCTCCACAAGGGTCATCCTGAGGGATGCTTCGGGAGGAACCCGCTATCGCAATGCTCGATTGGACTTTCACCCCTACACAGAAGTCACCTAAGCAGATATACTAGCACTAGTTGCGGCCCTCCACCAGTCGTTAGACCGGCTTCAGCCTGCTTCAGTGTAGATCGCAACCGTTTCGGGTCAGATAATAGTGACTAAACGCACTTTCGTACGATGCGCCTCGTTTAGCACTGCGCGCAATTGCTTTCGCTCCGCCTCTCGGCTCGCCACTAATATCTACTCCCTGGATCTTGATTCGAGAAGTACGATACGATACTGGTCCAGAGCCATCGTACAACAGCATTGCTGCCGCTTCCTTTTGGCTCCTTCGTCCCTTTCATACCGTATCAACCTGTGACCATTCAGTTTCAGGCACTTTTAACACCCATTTCTGGGTTCTTTTCAACGTTCGCTCACGCTACTAATCCGCTATCGGTCTTGGCTACCTGTTTAGAATTGGATGTTGCTCCACCCAAATTCATACTGGATTACCAACCAGTATTACTCTCTTCGTCTCCCTCCTCCACTTTTTGCTTACGGGGCTGTCACCCTGTTTCGCGCAGCTTTCCAGCTGACTTCAGCTCCAGCAAAGGATGGTTGAGACGCCCACATCTCCTGTACATTGCTGCACAGGATTCAGTTTGTTCTCTCCGGCTTTCGCTCGCCGTTACTAACCGGATCCCAATTGGTTTCTCTTCCTGCGGCTACTAAGATGTTTCAATTCACCGCGTGTTTGCCTGTCTCCAGGCACACAGAGATCGACGGATCAACGCTTGCTTGCAGCTACCCGTCGCTTATCGCAGCTTGCCACGTCTGCTTGAAAACCAAGCCTGGCCATCCCCTGAATGGCGTAGCACTCACAAATACAGTGTTATCACTGCTTCGTGTCTTTCGTTCAAACTTATATTCGCATGATGCACGCATCATCCATTCGGAAGACGCGCTATGGACTCGGCGTGAATTACGCACAGCCCCCTAAAGGAGACCACGTTTCGAACACGCAGCCTCCTCCTATTCTGGAAACTTTCTTGATGAAACTTCTTTCATAAAGAAGTTTCTTGCAAAGGAGGCGCTCTACCATTGAGCTACGAGCCCATGATCTATACTTCAGAATCCAATTACAACATTCCGTGCCTTGCTTGATGCGCTATGATCTTAAATTATGAAATCAATCCATAGCAAAATGGATCGGAATTGTGCACACTTGAAACCAATTTAATTAATAAATTGGAGGTGATCTATCCGCAGGTTCCCCTACGGATACCTTGTTACGACTTAGCCCCCCTCATAAAAACTTGGCTCGATACCATCAGTTTCCCAATAGTGCCTCACCAAGTTCTCACTTGGGTGACTTGACGGGCGGTGTGTGCAAGGAGCAGGGACATATTCACCGCACGATTGTGACATGCGATTACTAGGCATTCCAGCTTCATGAGGGCGAGTTTCAGCCCTCAATTCGGACTTAGATTGGGTTTGGGGATTAGCTTCTCCTCTCGGAGTTGCAGCCCATTGTCCCAACCATTGTAGGCCACGTGTAGCCCGGAAGATTAGGGCCATACTGACCTACCGTCGCCCTCTCCTTCCTCTGTTTTAACAACAGCGGTCTCCTTAGAGTGCCTTCAATCCGGAGATTGAAGTAGCAACTAAGGACGAGGGTCTCGCTCGTTGCTGGACTTAACCAGACAGTTCACACCACGAGCTGACGATGGCCATGCAGCACCTCTCGGCTTGTTAGGTAAGATCTTTAGTCTGACCTTCATTCTGCCGTCGCTTCCGGTAATATTCCCGGCGTTGAATCCAATTAAACCGCAGCCTCCACGCCTTGTGGTGCTCCCCCGCCAATTCAGGAGAGTGAAGCAATAAGCATTTTCAATCTTTCAAATTTTTCCTTATTACGACTTTTTATGAGCATAAAAAACTTTTTGAGATCTTCTTTTCTAGTTATTCTTATTTGCCAAATCTGACCTGTATAAGTTGGATTTGTCGTTCTTATTCCTTGTGTTGAAAGAAAATCTTTAATAAATTCAAGGGTTTCTTTAGATTTTTGACTGAACGAGACATATTTTTGTGTTACATGTTTAGGATCCATAGGTAATCCTCCATCTGCATCCCAGAAACCACTTATATACTCCCATTTTTCTTCCTCATTTCCTTTTTTAACCAAACT
>CAZJHL010000018.1:11368-12937 GCA_964545865.1 Microcaldota archaeon
TCCAAAATTTTTGAGGTTTCTGATATTCTGAATCACATATCATCTTTTCAATAATTTTTTTATTGTTCAATCTTAGAAGATTACCTGAAATTTTAGGTCTTACTTTATAATTTTCAAAAATTATTTCAGCGATTTCATATAGCCATTCATTATATTTTTGGTAAAATCTAACTGAATAATTCTTGCCCTTTCTAACATCAAAATTTCCATCTCGTAGTGCTCCAATCAAATAAAAAATGCTCTTATTTTTCATATTACTTCACTCCTTTCCTTTAAGTTTTAAGCTTGCGCTCGTACTCCCCAGGTGGCAGACTTAACGCTTACGCTACGGCACTGCCATAACCCGAAGTTACGGCAACACCTAGGTCTGCATCATTTACTGCTAGGGCTACACGGGTATCTAATCCGTTTCGTTCTCCTAGCCTTCGCACCTCACCGTCAGACATGTTTTAGCCAGACGCCTTCGCCGCTGGGGGTCCGTACAGGATTAACGGATTTTACCCCTACTCTGTACGTACCTCTGGCCTCCCCCATTCTCAAGCCTGCTAGTACTCTCTGCACGCCCCTCGGTTAGGCCGAAGGATTTCACAGAGAACACAACAAGCCAGCTACGTGCGCTTTAAACCCAATATACGTGGATACCACTCGGGCCGCCAGTATTACCGCGGCTTCCAGTCCAATAACATAACGTGCAATGTTATTAGAAGGCTGGCACTGGTCTTACCCGGCCCTTATTCCACCTGCTGTTTACACAGATGAAAAGATTCTCCGAAGAGAATCACTCGGAATTCCCTTGTCACGCTTTCGCGCATTGCAAAAGTTTCGCGCCTGCTGCATCCCGTAGGACTAGGGCCCTTGTCTCAGTGCCCTTCTGGGGGCTCCAACTCCCATTGCCCCTAACGATAATCGGTTTGGTGAGCCGTTACCTCGCCAACTGCCTAATCGTCCGCAGTCCCATCCTTAAGCCCGCTAGATACAATTCTCTAGCAGATTTAAACCAGGGGTCGTTCCAGATCCCCAGGCCTATAGGGTATTATCCTCAGTTTCCCGAGGTTATCCCCTTCTTAAGGTTAGGTTGACTACGTGTTACTCAGCCGTACGCCACGACACCATAAGATGCCGTCGACTTGCATGGCTTAGTCGAATTCCGATAGCAGTACCCTCCAGCAGGATCAACTGGAAATGCTGTATCTTCCCTCCTGTGTAAATCACACTAAGTGTGATGCCAGTTCCACAGGATTTCAGAATACAGACTACGTATCGTACTGCGCATTCAAGCTTACTCTTTGCGAGTGAGCACAGAATGTCCTTGCTGAATTCTGAAGTATATCAAACCTGAATATACAACTCAGGTTCTCATTAACAGAGACTATTTGCCCTAGTGGAATTTCAACTCATTGCGCGAGAAATAGATTCGCACTCCTCTTTGCCGTGCTAAGGCGGTAAGATATAATATGTTGTTAAGATTTATAAATCTTTCTGTACCTTTATTTTCTCCGAATAGGAAAAAAGCGAAAAACACTACATGTTTTCAAAATTCAGGAAATCTTTCTTCTTCTTTCCAGCTAT
>CAZJHL010000019.1:0-2606 GCA_964545865.1 Microcaldota archaeon
GAGGAATACAAAAATTTCACTCTCAAAAGCTTTGTTGAAAATGGAAACGTTCTGATCTACATAGGTTACAGGCCTACAGACAGCGTTCTTTATTCAACTTCACCAAACCCACAGCCGTTATCACCTGACAAAATAGCGGGCTGGCAGCTTTCATTCGACCCAGCAACTGATCAGCCGTCGTTCTTCTCATTCAGGAATCCGTTGTATTCTGTAAAGGCAGTGGGCACGACATCAACCCGTCCAGCTGTAACTGGCGATCCCGGCGGCTTCTCTGTCAAGTGGGGCGGGGATGGGTTTGCGTACTTCATACCCACCACAATAGATTTCTGGTGGCAATTTTCAGGAGAGAAGTCTGCAGAGGAGCTTGCTGATGCAATAGTTAATGGAAGATGGGGATATGGTCTTTCAAGGATACAGAAGACCATCCCTGTAAACGGTTCAATAAACAAGCAGATGATCATATTCAGCTCTCAATTCAAATTCCCAGATAGCACAAGAGTTTCAAGATCATACGGCAGGCTTTATGTCCAATCTTTGAACCAGGTGGAGAACTTAACCGAGACAAGTGGAATATCTCTTCCAGTTAGATTCCCGACCAGGCCGAACGGAGTTTTGATGCATGACGAAGTGGCTTTGAATTCAATCATAACTGGAAATCCACTTGAGATAAGATACTCTTTGAACGAGAACACAACTGAGCTCAGGCAGCTCTATCTGTCTGCCATCTCAGAGAATAACGAGGAGATTCTGTTCATACCTATAACTGCGGCTCCAGTGCCTCTGAAGCTTTCAAATGCAGTATACCGATTTGACAACAGGCTTCCGCAAGGCAATTATATAATGAGAATAACAGACGACAGAAGAAATGTATATGCGCAATCATATCTTTCCATGGCATCTTTCAATATTGAGCCCTACATAACTGATTTCATCTCAGGTAATTATATATTCAACATTTATTTGTCTTCAACAGGAGAGCAGTATACATCTGATTTGAAGAACATAGTTGTCTCAGTGGACGGCGGAGATAAAAAGACATTGCAGGCAAGGCAGGGCAGAATTTCATACAATGCAACTCCCATCACAACGCCAGGTGTCCACATATTCACTTTTGAGTTCGGACCAGATACGATTGTTCTTCCAGTCACATACACGAGACCTGTTTCTATGTTTGAGAGGCCTGAAAACATAGCAATGGGAATCATTGCGATACTTCTCTTCGCAATCGGCTATCTGATTGCAAGGCCCGAGGCAGTAAAATACGCGATAGATGTTCCAGACTTCCCGCCGTTGCAGTCGATAGCGGTTCCGATAAAGAGAGAAAAGATACTGGACATGTTCGATTCAATAAACGCTGATCTTAAATGGAAGTACACGCCCCTTACCATAAACGACCTGAAGATGGGATTCAAGAAGATAACGTTCAGGGGCAAGCCACTACTTGTCGGAGATTACAACCTTGAGATGGTGCTTGACAAGCTGAAGGAAGAGGGATACGTGGTCCAGTCCATGGATTACTACGGATTAAAGATGGGAGAAAGAAACAAGAAAATCAATCTACTATCTAGCTCTCGTCAGGGCGCTCAGGGACGTGTTTGTAACCGAAGGAATTCCGTTCCTTCCATTTGGACAGAGAGGGGATGCAGATACAGTTCTAAGCTATGGTGGAGAAAAGGTATACATCCACATCTACGAATCCGATTCTGTCATAAAGAAGGCGATCCAGACCTCTTCTGTAGGAAGGACCATTATAGTCTTCGAGAATGAGACAGTGATGAACGATTTCCTCTCTAGAATACATACGCCAAGCCAGCAGAACGTGGTATTCAAGCTGCTTCTGGACAGTGGAAAGATAAGCGTTGCCCCAATAACAAGCTTCATGGATGTGCTGACAAAGAAAAAGATATTCACTTATTAATCGTTTGTAATTCCGTTGCTTCTATTACTCAAATCTATCATATATATGCAATCTAGCAAATTTTTCCTTCTATCTTTCAAATTCTCGTTTCTATTTTTTTCACCTATTCTATCTGCTTTCGTTTTCCTTTAAAACTTGATCGTATATTTCAATATGCCTCTTCAGAGTTTTTTCTATCGAGTGCTCACTCGCTAATTTCACTGCGTTCTTTGAGAGTCTTTCCTTATTCCTTATGCATTTTATCACTGAATCTGCGCATCCCTTTACGTCGTGCGGCTTGAACAGATATCCATTATAATCATCCTTTACAAGGTCGGGTATCGCAAGGTAATCTGCGCCAGCAACAGGCAATCCGCATGCTAGCGCCTCAAGGCAGGAAAGACCTTGCGTTTCAAACATAGAGGGGAATGCGAATACGTCAGCATTGTGATAGAATTCCACTATGTCTTTGTGTTTGACTCCGCTAACGAAAATGAATGCGTCGTCCACCTTGTTTTTCTTTACCAATTCCTTGTATTTCTGTTCCATAGGTCCGCTGCCCACCACAACAAAGAACGCATTCTTTATTTCTTTTCTGATAATGGGCGCAGCTTTTATCAGCACTTCAAGATTCTTTTCTTTCACCAGTCTTCCTGTGTAAAGTATAACTGTTTTGTCCTTCCACATGTTCTTTTTGCCAGGCTTGAAC
>CAZJHL010000019.1:2625-2865 GCA_964545865.1 Microcaldota archaeon
GATCTATCCCGTTGGAAATCGCTTCGACATTCTTTATTCCATTCTTTACACATTCCTTCTTCATGTATTCGCTAGGCACTATCACCTTGTCGCATTGGTTGTAATACCACCTGAGATATCTCCATGCGACGCTCTTCATTATCCTCTGCATCGGCTTGATCGGAGCGATGTAATGCGTCGCCTCCTGGATGTTGGTATGAAGGGTTCCCACAAGAGGCTTTTTGAGAATGCTAGCCGCAT
>CAZJHL010000019.1:2875-9215 GCA_964545865.1 Microcaldota archaeon
GAGCGCTGCCAGCCCCATAGGTCCCATGCCATGAGAGTGTATAACATCAATCTTTTCCTTTCTCACTATCTCTTCAGCATCTGGATAGGGGAATATAGCAAGCTTGTATGTGGGATATGGAATGAACTCGATCGATGGAAATATATACGCGTCGTCCTTCTTTTTCCTCTTCTTGACTTCCGGAGTTCCTGCTGCGAATACCACTATCTCATTTCCAAGTTTCTCCAGCCTTTCTTTTATGTTTGTTATCGCAACAACAACACCATCGACGTTAGGATACCATGTTTCAGTAAAGAACGCGATTCTCATTTTTCCACCCTTTTTATCCCTGTTTATGCCATCTTAATATGTTTCACATGTTCTTGCTGATTATCTCCATTGCTTCCTGAGGATCAACATTCAGCCTGTACTTGGCCATTAATTGTTGAATCTCCTTTGCGCTTTTTATTCCTTCCCTGTCTATCAATTCCTTTAATCTCTCTCCAGATATTCGCATGAGCTTGGCGCTTGAAATAATCTCCTCAACATCTTCTACTCTTTCTCCTGCTTTCTTGGCAACCAGTTTGAGTATTTCAGGTATTGCAGCCTTTGTAATCTTCCCATCCCTGTAAAGAAGGAGTATCTCCTTTATCTTTTCGTCGCTCAGTGAATTCACATCCACTCCTTCTCTCCTTAGCGCCTTTATCGTGTCTTCGCACGTCACTGCAGCAACAGTGGGGTTCACTCCTTCCTCCACAAGCTCAAGAAACAGATTCAATTTTTCAGACCTTATAATCTTTCCAGCCATCTCTGGATTGAGAAGGGATTTCACCCTGTCCTCTATTTCCTCAAAGGACGCGAAGCTCTGGCTTTCTCCAATCATACCTTCGGTTATTCTTATAGGAGTAATGTCTGTTTCAGGATACATTCTTGCGGATCCAGGCAGTGGCCTCATGTAGTGCGTTTTTCCCTGCAAGTCAGCCCTTCTTGTCTCCTCAGGCACTTTAGTTTCATAAGCTCTTTTAAATACAAGCTTCAAAGCTGAGACGCATTGCTCTTTTTCTCCCGTTACAATTATCCAACCGTCGTCCTCCTTAAGCCTGAGCACGCCAGCTATCTCTGAGATTTCATTTCTAATATTATACTTGTCTATGTTCTCGTCAGAATGAATTATTCCACCAAGGCCTTGCGTTTTCGCATATCCGCTGAGCTCGCTACCATATCTGTAATCAGGATAAAGCTCTATTCCAAACATTCCTTTCATTCCAGGCAGCTTAACTGCAAAGACAGACTTTCCGCTTTCGACAGCTTTCTTTATCATCTTGCTTCCTGTATTCGAGAAGAAATGCGTTACATCCTTTATCTCCTTCTCTATATTTTTATCCGCCTCTTCAGAATCTTCCAGCATCCGGCTTATCTCAGGATGCTTATTTCTTATATCCTTTATTCTTTCGCATATCTCTATCAGCTTGCTTTGCCTCTTTATCTCATTCTCTATTACCGTCTCTATGAGATCCAATTCCTGCACTCCTTTTATCTCCACCCTCGCTCCTCCAGGTATTGAGATGTTGAGGTCCTGCCTTATAGTTCCTATTCCCCTCATCATCTTTCCTGTGGATCTAAGCATTAATCCTATTCTCTCCGCAACCATTCTTGCCTCTTTCCCGCTCTTTATGTCTGGAGTCGTGGCAATCTCGACAAGAGGAATGCCGAGCCTGTCAAGCCTGAAGCTTTCTATCTCTCCCTTCTGTTCCCCTATTATTCCGCAGCTCTCCTCTTCTATCGCTATCGTCTGTATTCCGATCTCCTTTTCGCTTTTTCCTTGCGTATCTGCGCTTTTTCCTTCCTCACCAGCTTCATATTTCAATTTCCCATTCATTCCGAATATTGCGGTTCTTTGGAATCCGGACGTGTTGGAGCCGTCAATGACTGTCTTCCTCATGACATGTATCTCGTCAATAATTTCTGCTTCAAACATATTGCAGATCATCAATCCGAGCAATATCGCTTCCCTGTTCATTTCATGGGGCGGTTCGTCGTCTGTCTCAACCAAACAGCAGGTATCTTTGTAAAAATCATATCTGTGCAAAGGTGCCTTCTTTGATTCGAAAAGAGCAGCAGGATCAACTTGGCCCAGTTCGCTCGGGACCGCATGGAGCTTCCTTCTTATCTCCCTTGTCTTTTCCTCGTTTCCTTTGGTGCTGCAACTGCAGAACAGCTTATGTTTCGTTGCAAGCCTCTGATGAAGCTCCAAACCTATCTTGACCCCTTCAATTCCCATTTTATCCCCGATGCGATCATATCTATCATTCATTCTTCATTCCTTTCTGTTATTTCTCCAGCGATGTCTGTTTCCATTATTTTCCTGACTTCGTTTACTTCTTGAGCATGAGCCAGTGCATACATGAGTTTGACGAACGCGGCTTCAGGCGTCCAATCCATTAGATGACCTATCACGCCAGCTTCTTTCATAAGTCTTCCAGTTTCATAAACATTAAGATTAATCCTTCCGTTTATTGTCTGCGAAGAGATTACAATAGGTTTTTTATTCGAGTGTTTCTTTATCACGTCAATCATTCCGGTAGACACATGGCCAAGTCCAGTTCCAACTATAACAACTCCATCGTGCTTTTCAATTATCTGGTCAAGGATCTCTTTCCTCATCCCAGGATAGAAATAAACGAGAGCCACATTCCTGTTTAATTCCGTATCCAGCATGAATTTATTATCTCCTCTTTTTGCATAGCTGGAAAGAATTTCTATTCTGTCCTCGTCAGGCCATATCTTTGCGACAGGAGGGGAGTTTATGCTTTTGAAAGCATCCCTTCTGCTGCTGTGCATCTTTCTTGCCTTTGTCCCTCTGTGAAGATAGCAGTAGTCGTCATTCTCTGTCCCGTGCATGCATACAGTTATCTCTGCAATGTCGCTCTCAGCCGCAAGAATCGCAGCCATAAGATTCATCATATTGTCAGATGACCCTCTGTCGCTGCTTCTCTGTGCGCCCACTAAAACTATGGGAACCGGGGTTTTTATCATATAAAAGAGTGCAGCAGCAGTATAGTGCATTGTATCAGTTCCGTGCATCAACACTATCCCTTTACATCCCTTTTCAATTTCATTCTTTATCGCTTTTGCTATCTCAACCCAATGGTCGGGCGTTATGTTTTCAGAAAGAATCGAGAAAAGCATCCTGGTCCTAATTTTCTTATTCTTCAGCTGCGGAAAAGATTCTACCAGCTCTTCGCTTGTTATCGCGGGATGCACCGCTCCCGTCTTATATTCTATTTTAGATGCGATCGTGCCACCGCAGCCAAGTATCACTATCTCTTCTTCGGGATTCGTTGGCTCTTTTTTCTCTACTATGTCTTCATCGTGCCCTTCTCTCATTTCTGATATTTCTGATTTGCCCTTTATCTCTTCTATCTTTTCCATGTCGATTATTCTGTTGACATCTATGCCTATGTTGTATCCGTTTGTGAGCTTTAGTATGAGGCATTCATTATCCCCATATCCGATCCTCGGCATTATCCTTCCTTTGTATTCGTTCTTTTCAGTCTTCAGCAAAATCAGATCTCCCTCTTTCAGCCCTTTGTATTCGAGTATTTTTCTTATGTTCTCTCCATACATGCGACTACCTGTTTTCAATCAAAGATTTGAATCAAAAAAGAAAATGATCAAGAAAGAGAATCAGCTGAATGCGTATCCGACTATTCCCATAAATGTGTATAAAGGCTCAAGCGTTAACGGGAATATCAGTATGCCGTTCTTTGTCGCCTTTATGTCACCTATGACATCGGATTTCACTGTTAGCTGGACGTCGTATGTGTGCTTAAGTCTATCGCTTGAGATAGATTTCACGACGATAGTCGGCTTGTATTCCTTTTCTTCATTCACTGCAATCTCATAGAATGTATTGACAGTCTGTCCTGCCGCTACGTGTATATTCTTCTTCATGTTCCATGCAGGCACTCCTTCCGAATAGATTTCAAATACGTCATTCGCAGCTCCTTTGTTCTCTATTTTTATAGGATATCTTGCAGGCTGCCCGACACCAGTTGTTATTCCGACCGTAGGCATGCTTGTTTTCATGACATCTCTGCTCACTTTAACTCTTCCGAAGAACACAACCTGTCCAAGTCCCTGTTTTGCTTCGCAAACTTCATTCTTGCTTTCACATTCTGTAAGTATAAGCTTAACTATGTATGTTCCATCCGGAGCGTTCGGATCTGCTTTGATGGTTGCTCTCATGTTTTTCGCATAGACCATGCTGTCAAATCCTTGCCATCCGTTAGGAACCTCCAGGACTCCGAGCACTCCCCAATTTGCTTCAAGTCCATCCTTTCCTATTTCAGTTCCTTTCACAGTTATCGCAAGCGTCTGTCCCGGACCGATTGTGCCAAGATCAACAGTTTCGCCTTCAGAGACAGTTGCAACAACTGGTTCAAGCATCTTTACTGAGGATGCGAACACTGCACCAATTAACAATAATAATGCAAACAGAACAGGGATTACTTTCTTCATATTATTACCTCTTTTTGGTCAAACAACTGGCGTGTAATTTAATTCGCCAATAATACTTGCTAATAATATACTGTATTAATTATTCATTCCTTAGAAAACTTTATAAATTAATAGTTTAAATATGATTTTGAAGAGATAACATTAATTAAAGGAAATTCAATCGGTGAGTTTATATGAGGAAATTATTTAGTATCGTTTTTTTGTCATTGATCTTTAGTATTGTTTTTGCGCAGACAACAACGTCTACCACAGGTACATCGAGTGAAAAAATTAAAGATGCAATTTGTGAAGTTTATAACTTGTTAAATGGATTGCTTCCAGTCATGGCATTCGTTCTCTTCGTTCTTGCAGGAGTTGCCTATGCGGCTGGAAACTTCTTCGGAGCAGAAATGAGGGCAAAGGCAACAGGCTGGGCAATGAACATGATAACTGGAGCTATCATTGCATTGATACTTTCTGCAGTAGGTCCTTCAATATTAAGTTATTTATATCAAGGCGAGGGTAGTATAAGTGCAGATTTGTGTTCTTAATAATAATTTTATATAGGTGATCTAATATGGCATTCTCTAAGCAGCAGGTCGGATATTTCGCATTCATTGCAGGGGTATTTGTAGCCGCATTTGTCGCAGTCGCATATCCAGCATTGATGCCAGTTCATGTTTATTCATTAGGACTTCTCGGTATAATCATAGGATTGCTCAACATAGAAGCAAGAGAAGTATGGCCATACATCCTTGCAGCAGTCGCATTCCTTGTCGCATCAACAACATTCATGCAGACTATAGATGCATTGCCTGTAGTGAATCTTCTTCTTGAAAGATTCCTCAATGCATTGATATACATCGTAGGACCAGGCGCATTCGTAGTCTCACTAAGAATAATATACGAGGCAGCAAAATCAAGAGAATCTCTTCCACATCCATTGATGAAAGAAGAGAAGAGGGCTGTCGCAAAGAAAGCCGCAAAGAAAAGAAAGAGATAACTGTTTTTTTAGTTTTTTAGATTTTCAATTTATTTTCTTTCTATTTTAATTTCAGGCAACTAGAGATGTAATCGTCATTCTTTCTGTAACTTTTTGTAAAGTCTAAAGAAAAAAGAAGTTAAAAGAAATTGAAAGAAATATAAAAAAACAATCAGTATCAGACCGAAGTAATTATTCTGCCACTGGAGCGGTCCCATGTACTTCATCTACTACTTCCACTCTGTATGACCCAGGGAGCTTTATTCTTGCTCTTCTGAATGCCTCTTTCACATGCGGAAGGTCCTTGTCTTGGACTCTTGCAGTGTAGACAACTGTTCCTTCATAAACTCTTGCAGCTCGATCAGAAGGCTTGCCCCAAGCATGCTTCATACCTTTCTGGATACGGTCTGCTCCTGCTCCGAAAACCATCTTGATTTCCCTTATGACATGATGAGGTTGGACTCTTAAAAATAAATGATACTGTCCTGGAATCTTGGCTTCAAGATATTTGTTTGCTGCCTGTCTTGACGCTTCAAGAGCATTGTCTCTAATTTGGATCGGCCTTGTTGCAACAAGATCAACTCTTTTCGTATAGTATCCTTTTTGATTACCCATAGAAGTGATCTGAATCGCATTATGTGGCATTGATTTTACATAGCTCTTTCTCGGTTTCTTTATCGAATATCTGCTCCATGCTTGCTTTTTAATCTCTCTTACAATTCTTCCTGGTCTCAAACCCATAAATAACACCCTAAATATAATTAATCTCTTCATCAAAAAGAGACAGTAAACTATTTTATCAAATTAAATTTAAATATCTTTCTATGAAATTTATCTCAAGCAAATTACATCTGAGCGACCAATTGAAAAAATAAATTA
>CAZJHL010000019.1:9254-9674 GCA_964545865.1 Microcaldota archaeon
AGGTGTAGCATGGGTCCTGTAGATCTCAATAAAATTTTCTTCACTTTATTAACTGTTCTATTTTTATCTCAGATAGTGTTGGCTCAGTGCCCTTCAGGAATGGTTTCTTATTGGAAATTTGATGAAGGAAGCGGAACAGTGGCTTATGACTATTTAGGAAGAAATAATGGTTCTTTAATTAATAACCCTGGTTTTGCAAATGGAAAAGTCAGTTATGCAATTAATCTCAGTGGTTCAAGTCAATACGTTCAAGTTTCCGACTCGTCGAGTCTTCAAAGTCCAGCTCAGACACAGCAGATTACCATTGCAGCTTGGGTTTATTTAAGAGCGGTCCCATCAGCGGAGACATATATTGTGTCTCACAATTATAGATTCTATGAATTGAGAATAGGTGCATGGGGTCAGACTCAGCTTTCCGCT
>CAZJHL010000019.1:9684-12538 GCA_964545865.1 Microcaldota archaeon
ACCTTGGAAATGGTACAGATATGGGTGATTATAATTCAGGATATTCTGTTCCACTTAATCAATGGCACATGTATGTAGTAACAGCAAACGGCTCGTCTGTGAAATTTTATGTTAACGGTTCTCTTATTAAGACATTAACACAAACTAAGTCATTAGGAGTGTATAACACACCACTACATATTGGAATCCGTTCTCCAACAGAATGGAATTATCTCAATGGTATGGTAGACGAAGTCGCAATCTTTAACCGTTCACTTTCAGATTCAGAAGTTCAACAACTTTATCAATTATCTCAATCGGGAAAGAGTTATTGTGAAAGTATTAATCTAAATTTCACATCTCCAACTCCATCTAATGGATCAATAATCCCAACAAATTATGCAGAGATAAATGCAACAATCGATGAAACAAATCTCGACACATTCAAATTCAACTGGAATGGAACCAACTATTCAATCTATGATCCTTCATTAGTTCTTGCATTAAACTTCAACAACAATTCAGCAATCGGCGAAACAGGAACTAAAGTTGTTGACATCAGTAGATACAGCAATAACGGTACATGCACAAACATGGGATCATCCTGTAACTACACTGCAGGAAAATTCGGAACTGGAATAAGCTTTGACGGCGTGGATGATTATGTTTTAATAAACAATCTTGCTTTAAATTCTTTCTCCAAAGGAACAATAGAAGCATGGGTAAATTATAAAGATTATACTCCGTCTTATTACGGGGATTACATATTTGCATGCAGCAATAGTGTTCCATTTACAGGGGGGACAGTTTTAGGGTTAGGAATACATCCAGGTTGGAATAATAACTTAAGATTTGGTCTTTGGAACAATAGTCTTGGTTGGGTTTGGGTGGACAGCGGTTTTGTTCCTTCGAACGGAATATGGTATCATGTAGTGGGGACATGGGGCGATGGATATTTAAAAATTTATATTAATGGAGTTTTAAAAGGTAATTTCTCACATAGTGGTATGCCGGAATCCAGTGCGATATATTCTATAGTGGGTGCAACTTCTAATTCACCATCAACTTCGATTAATGCTTTGATTGATGAATTAAGAGTCTACAACCGTACTCTTTCAGCAGACGAAATCAAGATGCATTATCAAACGGAATTCCAGAAATACAATTCAACCCAATATAGGTTCTATAATAACATCACAAACCTCAGTGAAGGAACTTATACTTATTATGCATGGGCAAATGATACATCTGGAAATGTAGGTCAGAGCGAAGTAAGAACGCTAACCTATAATGTATCTGCAGGAATTCAAGCTTCTATTCAAGTAGCGTTCCCATCAAACAATAGTTATATCGCTCGAGGCGCTAATGCCCAACCAGAAGATGTGAAACTATTGGTTTCTGATTACACAGTACTAGTTGCTAAAGTCTATGACAACCAAACATCTAATGGGATATCCAATGCAACATGTTTCTTCTATATCAACGATGCACTGATTGGTTCGAACTCAACCAATTCAACAGGACATTGTCAATTATCTTATCAAGTTTCTAACAAGAATCCTGGACTATACGCTCTTAAAGTCAATTTCACATCTAACTATGCAATCGCAATTCCTGAAGATAATGTTTCATTTTACATTGCAAAATACTATGCTACTCCGTCATTTAACAATTTGAGATTAGTGGATGGGACATATGTCTATAAGGATGGAGATGCGATTGTGCTTAAGTTAAATATGACTAGAGACATAGGAAACGGGGATGTTCCTTATGATCCACAATATATACGTTTCAATGTTACAGATCATTCAGGTTCTATAATTCTTGCAATATTAAATTACCCTGGCGAAATAACAAGAACAGGTGAAGGACAGTATTATGGAACAATAATTGCGAATTACAGTCTTACATCATTAGTCAGATTCGATATCGTTGTGAGCGATGACAACTTTACCACTTATATCGCATCTTCTGCTCACGCAGATAGAGATATATTTTCTGCAGATGGTATCTCTAATTATTATCTAAAGGATCGAAATGGAAATAAAATAGCAACTAAATTTACAATGTATGATAAAAATGGATTTATGTTGGCCTCGCAGGATATCTCAAGCGGAAGCCAATTTAGCAGGCCATATTCATTAAATGATAAATACCGAATTATATTTAGTTCAGATAAATTCACGTTGGATCTTAACGGATTCAACATGAGTGAAAACTTCACTTTATCGCCACAATATATAGAAAGCAGCTACATTTCGAAACCAACTGGTTTAATGAATATAAGTGATGCTATCGCATTGTCTTCAGGATATTCATTCGACAGCACAAAAATCGTACTCCCAATAGTTGAAAGGTTAGATAAGATATGCAGGTGTGAGAATTGGAATTTTGTAACAGCAAGCTGCGATGGAAGCTGGATTTGTAATTCAACTTCCGATTACCAAGGATTCGGATACAATTCTACGCACTTCTGGTTCAATGTGACTCACTTCACCGCATATGCAGGGGGAGTAGGATACAATGCAAATCTTACGATTTATGATAGCAATGATACAGAAGGCGGAGGTTTGACAATTCAAACTGATCAGCAGGCAATATTCTATGCCAACTATACTGATTCAACATCAGGAGCGCCGATTAACGGAGTAGGAGTATCCTGTGCAATTACATTCAATGTAGGTGGAAGCTGGACGGATCCGGTCGATATGGCCTTCAATAGCACTTCTTTACTGTATGAATATAACAGAAGCTTCTCACAGGCAGGGACCTACAGTTGGAATGTAACATGTAACGGGAGCGCACAGGGTTACGATGTCTTGAGCGCAAGTGATACCATTCCAATAGTTGAAGGAGGTCTTACTTCCTGTGGAAC
>CAZJHL010000020.1:0-7261 GCA_964545865.1 Microcaldota archaeon
ATTACAGAATTCTGACTATTCAATGACTTCGCAGCAAGATTAAGAGTAAACTTTAAACTTCCAAATTTCATCCCAATCTCTTCCAATTCCCTTGCAAAATATTCATTTGACTTAAAAATTTTATATACGGTAGAGTGCTTGCTGCTTACTATTTCCTTATTCTGTGTTGCAAAATCTAAGAGCTTGTAGCCTTCTAGATAAAAATCCCTAAAATCATTAACCGTTCTAGTTATCTTTGCAGCCAAAGATCTATCATGGTGTTTTGGATCTTTTCCATAAAATTTAGAAATTGCTTCAATAAGGACAGAATCTAATTCATTGAGCTCCTTAAGCTTAGAGAATATATATTCTAATTCGCTTGAAACGTTTACCTTTCTATACATCCAACCAAGCTGCCTTCTTATCGATTTGTTGATGTTTTTTGTTTGAAAGCCTAATTTTTCAAATCTGTCTAATGTGCTTTTTTCACAAGGAACTGTTGCATTGACAACAAATGATTTTACATTATCCACTATGAATTCAAAATCTGGAAATCTCCTTTCCAGTTCATCTTTTTTGTCCCTATCTTCATCAGAGAGATAGCATATAATTTTGTGTTTGCTTGCCTTATCCATCGATTTATTCAATTTCTCTAAGTATGTGGAGAACGACTCATAATTGTAAAAAGGACTTGTTGAAATTGTGATTGGATGATCAATATAAACCGTTACAGTCTCTGGGGAGGACAAAGACCATTTTCTCAAATTCAAAATCAGACGATTCCTTTTTGACTCGTACTCCTCAAAACCCACGTGGCTAACAAACCAGAAAGGCTTTATCTGCTTTTTCTCTTCTTCTTCTGAAAGTAAATTCAGTACATCATTTTTTGCTTCGAAAGAAGGCTCTTCATATAAGGGAGTGTCATCCCAGAATGCATCATTTTCTTGCGAATCTCCCGATTGATTCTTAATAATAGTGTTGTTTTCTTTCAACTTGTCATTATGCATGATATTTTGACATTATTTTTATATATAAATGTTTCATTTTAATGATAAAACCTGATCACAAAAGACATAAATGAATATGCAAATAATTCATCAAGACAATGATAATATTTTAAACTTAAAATTGCATATATGTTTCACTGTTTGAACCATATTTATTGAATAATTTGTTGCAGGGGTGGCAGAGCCTGGTCAAATGCGCCAGCTTCAGGGGTTGGTGCCGTAGTGGCTACGTGGGTTCAAATCCCACCCCCTGCATTCTGGGAGGGAAAAAATGAATTACGAAGAAATCCTAGCAATGAATGTCTTTGGTAATACAATATTCGACTACATAATTGCATTAGGAGTATTTGCATTGACTTGGCTGATAATATTTTTAGTCAAAAAGATAATACTCGTGCAACTAAAAGAGATAGCGAAAAGAACAAAAACCACTTTTGACGATAAGCTTATAGAATATGTGAACAGTATAAACATATTCTTCTACATTGTTCTTTCGATATACATAAGCACTTCATTCTTGGTGCTCCCAGGAATAATACACACTGTAACGTATTATTCACTGCTTATAACCGTTGCCTACTATGTAGTAAAGTTTTCGCACAAGATTATCGAGCATTTGTTCCTTAAAATAGAGCATGAACAGGCTAAGAAATTCCATGAAACGGATTTCTCGCAGCTTCATCTTATGCGAGACGTAGTAAAGGCAGTGGTTTGGTTCATAGCAATCTTGCTGTTTCTCTCCAATTTGGGATTCGATATAACTGCACTCGTAGCGGGTCTTGGCATTGGAGGTATCGCGATAGCATTTGCAATGCAAAATATATTGGCGGATATATTCGCTTCATTCTCAATATATTTCGATAAGCCTTTCAAGAAAGGGGACTTCATTGTAGTGGGAAATGAAAGCGGCACAATAAAGAAAATCGGTCTAAAAACAACGAGAATAGAATCTCTCCAGGGGGAAGAGATCGTAGTTGCAAACAGGATGCTTGTTGATTCGATAATACATAACTATAAGAAAATGGATTATAGAAGAATTCCTTTCACTTTTGGAGTAACTTATGAAACCCCAGCAAACAAGCTCGATAAGATCCCCCAAATAATAAAGGAGATAGTAGAAAGTAGAAGATACGATGGAAAAGAGATAGCAAAACTCGAAAGAGTATTCTTCAAGAGTTTCGGAGATTCTGCCTTGATCTATGAAGTCCTTTATACTATCTCGTCTAACGACTACAGCATATTTGCAAAGATTCAAAATGAAATAAACATAGAGATATTGAAAAGATTTAAGAAAGAGGGCATAGAGATGGCTTACCCGACAAGAACTATTTACATAAGAAAAGGAGGAGTAAAATGAATGCAAAAATATTCCTTTTGTTATTTATTTTAGCAACGGCAGCAGCATTTCCTTATCAAGGAAGAGATGAACTTGGAACAAGGCAAACTTTTGCATTACTGCACATGGCAACCTCATTGATTTCATCTATTCTAATAGTATATTTGGGAATACAATTTATGCTTAAGCAAAAAAAATTTCATAAAGAGATTGCGTACATAATGGCAATCACAGGATTGGCAAGCTTGTATTTTGCATGGCAATACGGATTTATAATTTCATTAAGCATGGAAGTTAGAAACATACATTACATAAGTGGATTTGCAGCTTTGATTTTATCCTTGATGCCGATTGTAATAAAATCCTGTGAAAAAATGAAATTGCACTGTAGAATAGCGACGGCTGCTGCAATTTTTGCGATTGTTTCTATAATAACGGGAATTATTGGATACCAAGACATGATTATCAATATTTTAACTAGATTAATGTAGAAGGTGATTTGATGGGGAATTTGTCTGTAGCGTCTGTTGAAAGAATGATTAGGGCGGCAGGCGGAAATAGAGTTAGCAGGGAGGCTGCTGAAGCGCTTGCAGTGATACTTGAGCAGAAAGGAATGGAAATTGCTTCAAAGGCTGCAAAACTTGCAAGGCACGCAGGAAGAAAAACGATAACTGCTGACGACATTAGGCTTGCGCAGTAAAATAAAGATAAAAAAATAAAATTACTTCAAAAAATTAGAGTTTTGACAATGCATAAATCAGAACAATGTCAAGAACTATAAATGTAATAAGAAGTATGTTGCCTGGCGATCCCCAAATTAACAGATTCGAAAGGCTGCTTAGCACTATGTATTCCATAGTAATTGCAGATAAAACTACTACTGCTTTAGATACAAAAAGATCATAATTCAGTATCACATATCCGCCTATTATTGCTATTAAAACCCACGCTATTAGCGCGATGTCGCTGAACATTGTAAACCACAAGAATATAGAGGAAGCGAGAATCAACATCAAATAAGAAATGAACTTAGTCTTCAAACCCGCTTCTATCTTTTCCACTTTTTTCTTAGAGGAGATTATTCCTTTCTTAACTTTTTTCATCAAAACAACCTCAAGTTTTCTAACCCGTTCAGACCAAATTAACTTCTTCTATCTGGGCCTGGCTGACGCCCTCGATTGAATTTAGCTTCTCTTCCATATCGCCGCCAAGATTATCTGGCACAATGAAAAGAACCTTGAGCGCCTTAACTCCAAATCCAACATCCTCTATTCTTGAATCTGCAAGCTTTCCGATTTTCGCTATCTCTGCTTTTATTGACTCAAACTTTGATGGATCCTCTGAATAAATTTTTGCTGTAACCATTACATCTCCCATAATATCACAATATTAATTTATAGAAAAAGAATTTAAATATTAATATAATCTTCTTTAATGTAATCAAAACTAAAAGAGAGAAAGCTATAAAAACATAATCCACCATAATATTTCATTAAGGTCTATTTTTATAGATCATATTTTAAGGTGAATTTATGAAAACATGCATTAGCTGCGGAAAACAGGCAAAGAATTACACTGAATTCGAAAGCCCAGAAGGAGAAAAAATAGTAAGATGCAAGCACTGCAAGGAAAATGGCATTCCGTACAAGACACCTTCAGGATTTGAGGGCCCATAACTTGCAAATAATTAACCTACAATAATTCTCCATTCATTTTATACAAGCGTTTTTGCCATGTAGGGGCCTTCAAGCTCATACCCTAATTTTCTATAGTATTCCCTTACACCTACTCCACTTATTACAAGCAATTTCTTAATTCCATTCTCCTTTGCGATTTGTTCTGCCTTTTGCATTAATCTCCTGCCTAATCCAGAATGCTGAATTGGAATCGCTTTTTTAGTGCTGGTAGATTCAGTTGGATTGTTTATTTTTAATTCAGGTCCGTAAACATGGAGTTCCCTTACAAATGCAAAGTCGCTGTTTCCATTGATGATTCTAAGTCTGCACAATCCGAACAGAAAATCTTTGTACTCGTAAGATATAAAATACTCCTGCCCACCTGATGCTGTATAACTCTGGACGTCAAGAGAAAGGTCCTCTGGTGACAATTTTAACACTTCTTCGCGGCTTATCTTTCCCTTGACAATTGAAAAACCTATCTCTCTGCATCTTATGCATCTGCATGACTTGCCTTCCTTCCTTAATTCTTCATATATGAGGTTTCGCATGTCTATCTTCTTTGTTCCGTTTGTTATGAATGATGGCGGAATTTCCCTCATCACTCTCATTATCCTTACCCATTTCGGAACCATTAGTTTAATTCTCTTAAGCAGCTCAAGAGTTTCTTCATCCGAATATGTTTTATATCTCCCTTCCTTATACCATAATTCAAGCTCGCTTCCCTTCATTACCTGTGTTGGATATATCTTTATCTGATCAGGCATGAATCCCTCATCTGTAAATAGAAGCTTGAATTTCTCTAAGTCGTTTTTCATGCTGGATCCTGGAAGGCCGGGCATCAAATGGTATCCGACTTTAAATCCCGCATCTTTCAGCCTTTTTGTTGCATCAACAACATCCTTTACAGTATGTCCTCTTTTTGTTATCTTATACACTTCATCATCTGGCAACTGAACACCTAACTCGCATCTTGTTGCACCTAATTCCAGCATTCTTTTAACATCATCATTCTTGCAGTAATCAGGCCTTGTCTCTATACAAAGCGCAACGCATCTATGCTTTGCTTTTTCGTTTATCTTTTTCGCTTCCTCTAAGTCTTTTGCTTCTTTTCCATTCATTGCATCGAAGCATCTCTTGATAAACCAATATTGATATTCGATAGGATATGCGGTGAACGTTCCACCCATGACAATCAGTTCTATCTTTTGTGTCGGGTGCCCCATTATCTCAAAAGCCTTTATTCTTGCAAGAACCTGCTTGTAAGGGTCATAATTGAGCTCTTTAGCTCTCATTATTGCTGGACTTAAAGGAGTATAAGACTGCGGTACGCCTAAGGTTGGGCAGTAAACGCATGTACCATGGGGGCATGGCCTTGGCTCTAGCACTACTGCAATTGGGGTAACGCCGCTCATTGTACGCGTAGGTTTAGTTGGCATAACATAATATAGCATGAAAGAGATTAATAATTTTTATCAATAATAGATATTAGTGGAAAAATGAGGATTGAGAGATTCAGATGGGGCGATATAAATTCAGTTATGGAGATAGAAAAAGAATCCTTCCAAAAAGACTTTTGGGACGGACAAGAGTTTTTGAAATGGTATGAAAGATGTGGGGAGGGATTCTTAGTTGCAAAAGAAAATGAGGAGATAATCGGATATGTAATCTTAGAAGTAATTGAGCCTAAAAAAGGATATATAAGATCAATAGCAGTAAAAGAAAAATACAGAAACAAGGGAATTGGGAAAATGCTTATAAACCATATAGTGAAGAACTTTGGACTAGAAGAAGTATCCCTTCATGTGAGAGCAGGAAATGGTGCTATTGATTTTTATAGAAGAATCGGATTCAAGGAAATTCAAAGATTTATCGGTGCTTACCCTGATGGCGAGGATGCAATTTATATGATTATGAATACAGGTATGAAGTGGTCTAATGGAGTACGATAAAACTGAGCAGATAAAGGTATGGAATTCTATAGCTGAAGGATGGAGTGGCTGGAGAAATCAGGTAAGAAAAGACATCGTCGAATTCAGTAAAGAGTGGAAGAGTGGAAAACTCCTTGATATAGGATGCGGAAGTGGAAGAAATCTATTATATTTTGCACAAAATGGATTTGATTGGTATGGGATAGATTTCAGCAGTGAGATGATTAAGCAAGCGAAAGAAAACTTCAAGCGAAAAGGAATTGATTATAAAAATAGGTTAATGGTTGCAGACATGACTGATTTACCATTTCCAGATGGAACTTTTGACTATCTGATTTCAATCGCTTCATTTCACCATCTTCCGAAAGAGCAACAAAATTTAGCATTAAATGAAATGAAGAGAGTACTAAAAGAAGATGGAGAAATGATAATAAGCGTCTGGAATAAATACTCCATTAAGCGCATTGGTTTTTGGTTTGCTAAAAAAGAAACGTTTGTACCTTGGAAAAGAAAGGAGAAAGGAATCGAGAAAGTATACAATAGATACTACTATCTTTTCAGCTATGGGGAAATGAAAAAACTCCTTACTGAAAATGGATTTAGAATAAAGAAAGTAAGTGGAAGATTTGATGAAAACATAACCTTTTTATTAAAAAAAGTATAGAGGGATATTCTACTTTATCTGTTGCATTCTTCCGAAGCTTATTATCCCTAACCATGAACAGAACAGACCCATCAGTATCAAGACTGCAATGTCCAGATACAATGGAAATGCGCCCTGTCCGATAATCAATGTCCTTAAGGCATCAACACCATAAGTCAAAGGATCAATATGAGACAATGCTTTGATTAGATCTGGAAGATTGGACGAACTTACGTCAAATAAAGCACCGCTAAAGAAGAATAAAGGCCATACAACAAAATTCTGAACCAATCCAAAACCTTCTTGCGTAGTCATATTTGAGCCTATCACAAGCCCTAAAGAAACCATCGACCAGGTTATCAAGAGCATTACGAATAGAACTGGAATCAGATTAACTAGTGGGAAGCTGACTATAAGAATATAACCTAAGAATAGGAGGATAATTCCTTGTATCATTGAATCGGTCATCCCTCCGAATAGCTTTCCAAAAAATACGGTTGATCTTGAGACAGGAGCAACCAATACTTCCTTAAGGAAATCCAGCTTCCTGTCCCAGATTATGTAAACACCGAAGAATATAGAGGAAAAAAGAATTGACATTGTAAGTATTCCTGGAAATATAAATTTTTGATAGTCTGCACCTGAGCTTATAGAACCGCTGATTCCCCCACCGAATATGAACAGCCATA
>CAZJHL010000020.1:7319-9273 GCA_964545865.1 Microcaldota archaeon
CTCCCTAAGCCAGATTGCGTAAATTCCTTTCCATTCCATAAGATCACTTTATCTGATTTTTAGCTGTTCTATCTGTTCGAAGACCTATAGGTTGCTATTCTATTCATGATTGAATCGTTTCCACCCTCTTCATGAATATAATGGCCTGTATAATGGAGAAAAACATCATCAAGAGAAACCCTTCTTACCTCCACTGATTCAACCTTTCCTACCTCTGAAAGTATCTTTTGAAGATTCTTGGCTGCATTCTCTACAATCAATTCAACATAAGCGTCATTTTTCTCTTCTCTTATTTTCTTCACGAACTTCATTCTTGAGATTTTTGAAATGTTTGGGTTTCCTTTCAACCTTATTACATCCTCTCCCAACGTTCCTTTCAGATAATCGCTTGTTCCTTCTATTACTATTTTTCCTTTATCGATTATTGCAATCCTGTCGCATAGGGAATCCGCTTCCTCCAAATAATGGGTGGTGAGTATAGTTGTAATCCTCTTTTCTTTTGTGACCTTTTCAATGTATTCCCATATGACTCTTCTGCTTGCAGGATCCAACCCTAAGGTTGGCTCGTCCAAGAATAGAATCTTAGGGGTATGCAAAAGACCTCTTGCTATTTCTAATCTTCTTCTCATCCCACCAGAGTATGTTCTTACAAGTGAATCAGCCCTTTCTTTGAGGTCCACAAGGTCAAGCATTTCATCGATTCTTTCTTTTGCAACGCCAACATCCATCCCATAGAGCATCGCATGCAGCTCAAGATTCTCTCTTCCGGTCAGAAGATCATCAACGCTTGGCTCCTGGAACACTATGCCGATATTTTTTCTTACCTCCAGCGGATGCTTTGATACATCAAAACCTGCAACCTTTGCAATCCCAGCGGTTGGCCGTATAAGCGTTGAAAGCATGCTTATGGTTGTTGTTTTTCCTGCGCCATTCGGCCCTAAAAGCCCGAATATCTCTCCTTCTTTTATCTTTAAATTAATGTGATCCACTGCGACAAGGTTTCCGAATTTCTTTACTAAATCTCTTACCTCTATAGCATACATAAAACCACATATTAGAAGTCAAGCTTTACTTGCTTTGTCTTGAATTTAGATTCCGCAATTAGCCTCTTTGAAGTTGACCATTCAGTTCTCAAATACTTGAGCAACACAGGATTTTCTATATTCTCTTTAATGCAGTTTATTGCCATCTCATCGTGCGGATATCCAGTTCCAAAATCACAGCCTAATTCTTGTTTTATTTTTTCAATTTCCCGGTCTCGGGTCACCTTCGCAATTATAGATGCCGCACTTGCGATTGGATATTTGACATCTGCTTTATGTGAAGAATGGATTTTCCCAGAAATAGGATCGTTCAGATTTAGGTTGGATTTTATTCTATGGGTAAACTTTATTGCATCCGGATCTGGAGCGTCCACATAAATTTTTTCTATTCTTTCGACTATGTCTGGCTCTATTTCATCCAATGCCTTAGAAACAAATATCGCCTCTACCTCGTTTAGGCTTATTCCTTTTTTCATTAATTCATTTATCTGCTTAGCTGTTATTTTTTGAATATGGAGATGGCAAATGTCCTCAATTTCTTCCGCTAGTTCTTCTCTTCTTTGAGGAGAAAGCATCTTTGAATCCTTGACTCCAATAGATTTAAGAAGTGGCTCTTTTTCTTTTTCAGTTATTGCTACGCAGAGAACAAGGGGGCCCAATACTGCACCTCTACCTGCTTCGTCTATGCCACCGACCACAGTTCCATTCAATTTGAGATGCGTGCTCTTCATGAAATCACTAGATCTTGACATTGTAATAAACATAGGAGTAAATCGAAGCCATTGCTATAAACACAATTAACGCAACCAATATGGCCGAATCAACTCCAAGTCTAGGTGATAAGTAAATTATGGACAACATGTAGGGTATCCAAGCCGCTATGGTTCCAAAAAGAACGAACTTTGCAGAAT
>CAZJHL010000020.1:9303-11524 GCA_964545865.1 Microcaldota archaeon
AAAATTTCCTATAAATAGATAGCTGACCCAGGTGACGACTGGAAATAATAAGGCAACCCGGGAAAGCAACGTGTAACCAGATTCCTCAAGAAATACAACTGTTGATACAACTAGCCCGCCTACAATGAAATAGAATAAATAATTGAATATACTTAATGCCATGACAATAATTATTAGGCAATGTTCATAAATTATACGCTTAAGCTCAAAATGAGCATGTATTAAACTAAAAAAGAATTAATTATTTCTTATTAACATCCAAGCGCATAGCGATGCTTTTCGCAAGGTTCCCTGCATTCTTTTCCTTGAGATATGTTATTGTTTCGATAAAGAGCTTCGCATGTGAAACCCCAGAGGTCTTTATTGCCATCGAAGTTATTTCTGCCAAGGTCTTTACTTTGTATTCGTCAGGCAGCTTTTCATCGGATTTGATGTATAAATACACTTCCTCGTACATATCCCTGCATATCACGGGATCCAATCCTGCTGAAACTGCCTGCTCAAGTATTTCAACCATTCTATTTGGCTTTTCCTCTACTCTCTTTTCATTAGCAATTATTGAGTTTTTCACTCTTTCTAAAGCTAGCTTGAATGCAGATGTGGCATCTATCTTATTATCGCATGTTATTCTCTCATTTGAGATTGCAATGATTGCCAGTAATCTACATGCACTTTCTATGTTTTGAGGTTGTATCGTTGCAAATTGAGATAATTCCACGTCTCTTTGCGGAAGCAGATAATCCATTGCCTCTGTATATATCCTTTCGTCGGTTACACCAGCAATTGCTGCGCTTTGTGCAATTAACTCTGCTGATAAGTAATATCTCTCAGCTGGTTGTTGTTTCATTATTGTTCTCAAGGCATTAAGATAAAATTCTGGATCTCTTACTGCATTTTCGCCTTCGCATACCTTCTCAACCAAATGCACAATGCCTTCATAATTCTTTTTTGAAATGAGTTCCTCCAGCAATTGATACTCTTTTCTTTTTACCTTTGCATTTTCTTTATTTTTCATGATTGTCTGATCGTCTTTTTTCTCTATTTTTGCAATTGAACCTGCAAAATTGTGCTTTACAATCTTACTGAAACCTTCCATAATAGCCCCCCATATAATAAACTAGTTAACATAAAATAGACACTTAAGTTGTTTATATATGTTTCGGTGAAATTAAACGAAAAACAAAAAGAAAAATAAAATAAAAAAATCAGACTTCTTTTGCAACTTCAAAGATCTCTCTCAAGCAGACTACTGCAAGACCTGGAGCTACAAAGAAGACTATGTTTTGCGTTATTGAGATCAACGCGACGCTTAGGTCTCCAAGCTGCAATGCCCTCAAGAGGGATTCAAACATTGCTGCTGCAATCAGGAATCCGATGTTTGCCAATACGTATCTGTCTAGTTCTTTGTCAGTTACGTTTGCGATTCCTACGATTATACCGAGTATTCCTAATAAGGCAAGGTTCATGCTTAATCCACCTATTGCCTTAGGAAATAGTCCAAGTATAATTGCAGCCACCATTCCTAAGATAAAGGCCCATGGGCCTATTCTCTGCAATATTTCCATCGTATGCACCTCATTTTATCATTAACATCATATTTATACTGTCATATTTACTTAATTGCTTAAAAGGATATTTGTTTAAACTGCTTCGCGTTTGAACAGTTTGAATTCTCTGAATTCTGATTTTCTTGTCAGATAGAATTCTAACAGGATGAATAATGTTATTAGGATTGCCGCTATCATTCTTAGATTATGGGTTGAATCAGAGAATACGATTTCTTCCGGAGTTGGTAGGTAAGGAATTCCTGCATGTAACAGTCCGATTGAATGGGATTGGGATGAGTAGGATGATAGTTTCTTGTTGATCGTGTAAACAACTGTCTTTGTTTCACCAATTGCAGCTGATCCTAAGCTGAATTGGATTATCGGGTCTTCATTAAGTATTGTGAAGTTGTATGTTGATTGGATGTCTGATACTGAAATTCCGGATGATTTTGGTGTATTCGTATATTGTCAGGTTATCTAATTGAGATGGGGGGATCACTGACAATTTGACGATTGTTATTTCTGTTTGCTTTTCTGTGTATTCTTCATTCTTTATTGAATAGCTGAATACTGATTTCATTGTTGTCAATGCTTCTGAATCGGTTGAATTCTTCATTTCTTCCAATCTTTGCTTTTCATCTTCTGGAATATTTGTAATTATAGATTGGTATGTG
>CAZJHL010000020.1:11542-12357 GCA_964545865.1 Microcaldota archaeon
TCGGATGGTTCCTGGTCTAAGGAATAGGAGAGGATTCTGGTTATTTCTGGGAATTTGAGCATTGATCGCTGGATCAGGTTCAATGCCTGTGAGGAAAGCTGGAATTTCTTTTCTGAATTCGGCTCCATTGATGCCTGGAGAATGATTTCAGATGCGTCATCAAGATCAGATAATGCAGATGTCATGTTCTGGGTGGAGGTTCCGAGTTCGTTAAGTTTCAACAATGAATCTGGATTCAGCCTGTTTCTTTGCAGCTCGTCAATTATTTTGAATTGAGATTGGAACGAATCCTTAAGTGATTGGATTAATGCATTCAGGAATGATATCAAATCGTCAGGCCTGTTTGCGGCGAAGAATTGACTGGATTTCTGAATCAGATTGTTTGTTAGTTCGTTTGCATATGAAGCGTCTATTGAGGATAGGGATGGAAGAGTTGACGATATGTTGGAAAGGATGTTGGATGAAGATGAGAATTGCTCTTGTTGGATTAGCAGATCAGACAATTTTAATCCGTTGTCGATAACTATCAGTGAGATGTTCAGGTTATTAATTGTTGGTGATGTCTTCAATAAGAAGTTTGTTTGATCAATTGCGGATGAGAAGTAGGATTCCACTTCCTCGTAGTTGTTGTTTTCTAATGATTGGAACAGATTAACGAAGTTTGATTGGATTGCAGAGATTGAATTGACATCTGCTTGGTCTGCATCTGCTGTTAATTGTTTAGGAATGTACAAGCATGATCTGGATGTTGACGGAGAGATGAAGCCGCAGTTGTTGTTGTCAGTACAGGATCTTGTCTGAAGTCCTTCTGGAGA
>CAZJHL010000021.1:0-5632 GCA_964545865.1 Microcaldota archaeon
AGTATTCATTATTCCGATTCCACCTACAATTAGAGAGATTGCCGCGATCCCTATGACGATTATCTGTATCACACCTATTATTCTTAATGCAACTCCTCTCATTTGTTCTGAAGTCATGACTGTGAAGGTTTCTTTTCCTTTCTCTAGATTTTTTTCTTTTCTTAACCTTTCCTTTATGGTGTCTGCTACCTCTGTCACATTCGCATTTTCCTTTGCGATTGTTAGAATAAGGGGATACCCCTCCTGTTTAAATACATCCATGAACGTCTTCTGTCAAATCCAGGATTTCCTATTTTCGAAACTATCCCTATTACAGTGAAATCCTTATCTGCGATTTTGAGTTTGTCTCCTATTTTGATGGGCTTTTCGAAAACATCTGTTGTGGAGAAATCATATCCAACCATAACTTTGTATCCGTCGTTGCTTTTCAGTTCCCTTCCAGCAACCATCTCTACTCCCATGAAGTCGTAGATGTTTATTTCATTGGGGTCAAATCCGGTTGTTACAAAATAATATGGCTTTTCTTTATACTTCACTTCTGCGATTGTTAGCATTATTCCAACTGCCTTTTCAACTCCATTTATTCTCTGAATTGTAGATATGTCTTTGTCACTCAATCTTTCAGAAGTTCCTATTGCGCCAAGAACGCCGAAAGAACTCTTTCCAGGGTATATACTTATTTTATTTGTACCTAAAATGTCAAATTGTTGGTTGATTGCATTCTGCAAGCCTTGCCCAAGAGAGATTAATGCAACAACCGCAGCAATTCCCACAAATATACCTATTATAGTGAGCCAAGAACGAGTGGGTTTATGCTTGAATGTTCTGAGTGCAAGTTCAAAATATTGGGCAAGCATGAATATATTTATAGGGAAAAAATTAAAAATAAGAAACAAACAGTGCCAAAAAAAAGAGAAGGGTTATTTTCTCAGTTTTTTTGTTCTTCCAGATACTTTTCTGCGTCTATCGCAGCCTTGCATCCATCTCCAGCGGCTGCGATTGCCTGTTTGTATCTTCTGTCCGCAACGTCTCCCGCTACAAAGACCCCTTTTACGCTTGTCTCTGTATTCTCTTTCTTGATTATGTATCCCTGTTCATCGATTTCTATTTGTCCCTCAAATATCTTCGTTGCGGGCGAATGTCCGATTGCAACGAATACACCATCTATTTTCATTTCCTTTTCAGTACCTGTCTTAACATCCTTTATCTTTACACCCGTTACTTTTTCTTCACCCAATATTTCAGTGACGACCGAATTCCAAATGAATTTTATTTTTGGATTTGCAAATGCTTTTTCCTGCATTATTTTACTCGCTCTCAACTGATCTCTCCTATGCACAATTGTTACTGAATTTGCAAATTTTGTTAGGAATATCGCATCTTCTAGAGCAGTGTCTCCACCGCCAATAACTATTACATCTTTACCTTTGAAGAAGAATCCATCGCAAGTTGCGCAGCCAGACACCCCTCTACCAATTAACTTCATTTCGCCGGGAACACCTAGCCATTTAGCAGTCGCCCCTGAAGCAACGATTACTGCTTTTGCCTTAAGCTCTTTTGTCTCTGTTTTTATGGTAAATGGTCTGCTTTTGAAGTCAACATTCACTACCTCTTCGTCTATGAATCTTGTTCCAAACCTTTCTGCTTGTTTTCTCGTGTTGTCCATCAATTCAGGTCCCATGATACCATCTGGAAAACCAGGATAGTTTTCTACCAACGTAGTTTGGCTAATTTGCCCACCAGGCTGCATTCCAGATACCACTATAGGTTTCAATTCTGCTCTTGCTGTGTATATCGCAGCTGTTAATCCAGCAGGCCCAGAACCGATGATTATTACATTTTCAATTTCCATCTTCTCACCAAAATCAATATACATAAATAGGATATTAATAATATAGATAATTAAGTTCATGAATCTTTCTATCGATTATTAATATGTTTAAAATAATTGCTGTTTAATATATCTTATTTTGAGTGATTTTATGGTGAAGCGAACAAACTATCTTTTGCTTATAAACTTTAAAGCATACGAATCTTCCATAGGTAAGGCTGCATTAAAGCTTGCAAAGCAAATCGAGCAAGCAGCAAAGGAATCAGATACTGGAATAGATGTCGCAATCGCAGTCCAGCCATCCGACATATTTAGATTCGTTGATTTGGATCTGCCTGTATTTTCACAGCATATCGATCCAATCGAATACGGTGCACGTACTGGACATATTCTTCCAGAGGCAGTTTTAGGGGCGGGTGCGGTTGGAACGTTAATAAACCACTCAGAAAGACAATTAAATTTAGAAATCATTGATCGGACAGTTAAACGAGCAAAGGAAATAGATCTGGTCCAGGTAGTTTGTGCGAGCACTCCCAAAATGGCAGCAGCTATAGCAACAATGGATCCGGAATTCATTGCAATCGAACCCCCAGAATTAATCGGTGGAGAAATTTCAGTGTCAAAAGCGAATCCCGAAATAATAACAGATACAATAAACTCAGTTCATGATGTAAATGAAAAAATCCCGGTTCTTTGTGGAGCCGGAGTCAAAGATACGGAAGATGTTAAAATAGCAATAGAGCTTGGAGCAAGGGGAATTCTTGTTGCAAGCGGAATAACAAAGGCGAAGGATCCGAAAAAGGCAACACTTGAACTAATCAAGGGATTCGACTAACGATTATAACTTAGGTGATTTAATGGTTGATTTAAACCCATTTGAGGACAAGGTTCTTAAGGCGCTTATTGAACTTGGTGCAAATTCAGAAGAAAAGATGAAAACCGCAGACCACGTGATGAAAAAAACAAATCTCGCAAAGGGAATGGTTGGGAATGCACTTACATCTTTAGTCAGCAAGGGCCTTATCAAGAGAGTTGCAAGAGAAAAGGCATCAGGTTACTATGTTTTGCAGCCTAAGATTTGATTCTAAAAAAGCGATATCTAGAAGGTGATATGATGGATGAACAAGAGATTTCTTTCTTTGCAAAATATAAGGATTGGGTTGTGATAAAGAAGAAGCAAATAGATGAAAAAACAGAAGATAAGGAGATCATTGCAATACTGGCTTCGATAAACTCTACGACTGCAAGAAAGGCTTATGACTTTGCTCCTATAGATAAGACAGCGATAGATAAGTATGTGGCTGAGCTTACAAAAGGAAAGAGAAAGGGCCTTAACAACCTTGCAGAAATATTCGGATCCCTCAAGCAGTCAGAACTAAAAGAGAAGCTTGTCGCAGCTTGCAAAGATAAGGATGAGACATATTATCCTTTTGCAGAAACATACTTCCTCAATTCTATTCTTAAGGCATTGAATTACTCTCCTTTCATTGATTCAGAGGTTGTCCAGGAAGTATATCCTGACATGAAAATGCCGAAGCCAAGAGGAAGAGTTTCAAAGAAGTAAATTAAAGGACTTTTTATTATACAAGATTGCCTTATTTGACGACTTTATTTTCTATTTTTTTCACTTTCATTTTTTGTGCTTTTATAATCAGTTCATAGAAAGTATATTAGACCCCACAAAACTCTAAAACAAAAGATTTATATATATCTTATGTTTTATAATATTGCTTATACGTACTTAATTTAGGTGAAATTATGGAAGAATTTAATTATAAGGTTCATGAAGCAACAAGAAAATTCATAGAAGATGATTTCAAGGAAAGATTCAAAAAAACCGGCAACTCCATATTGCTGGAGAAGCCATTTCAGAAAGTGGCTGAGTATTATATTAAGCATAATGTGCCTGCATACTTGAGGACGCAGAATGCTCTTTCAAGCAATTCTGATGCGATAAAGCTGATGCAGAAGACATTGGACGATTTCATATACAAGATAGAAAGCAAGGAACTGGGCTGGCAATATCTGCTTAGAAAAGATGGCTATGAATGCATAAAGCTGTTTGACAACACAGGTGAAAATATAATCGACTACAGTTACAGAGATCCTACTCAAAAGCCGCCAATAACGGTAGAGTTACAAATCAAAAACATGTTGAATAGATGGGTAAATGGCATGGGCAACGAAAAAGAGATTGAGTTAGAAAAAGAAGACGAAACCGAAGATGAAAATTTTGAGTAATAATCTTCTTTAAGTTTCATTCTATTTTTTTCCATACGCCATTGACGTGTTCATAAAGAGAACGCGTCGTTGAATCGTACACAATTCCATTCTTATCTGCCACTTCCTTTTCTCGGTCTATCTGTATCACTGTTTTATTTCTCATCCAGTCTAAATGCTTGAAAGGATTCGGTTCTATAAGCGGAACTCTCATTTCTTCCTTCTTTCTTTTTTCGCACCAATCGATTACCTCTTTTATCTCCTTTGGTGGAATTCTGCTTAATGAATAGTCCGTCATTTTATCACTCAGTTTTTTATTTCTCAGCTATTATCGTGACGACATCCTGATCTTCAACAATATGATCAAGGCCGACCCTTTGATTTGGATATTTGACAGATTTTCCATTAACTAATGCATATTTGAATTTTTCAAGCAAGTCCTTGTGTATTCTTTGGCAAACTTCCTTCACAGTTGTTCCTCTTTTAACAATCATCGGTTCTCCGAGTTCCTTTCCTTCCTTTCTTTTTGTATATATCTGAATGAATTGAAGTTTCTCATATATTATGTCTTTTAGTTTTTCTACATTTGTCCCTTTTTCAGCAGAGATCACAAGTATGTCTTTTTTGAATTTGTTTTTTATATGCTCAGTTATTTTTTTAATTTCATTTTCAGAAAGTTCATCTGCCTTGTTTAAAACGATCAAGGAAGGGAGATAAACGCATGATTTGCTTACATGATCGATAAGCTCATCAAGAGTTATATTTTTTGGAATTATGACATCTGCATTTAGTATTCCGAAAGTTTTCAAGACGTCTTTTATCGTTCCTTCTTCCAGTCCAGGCTTTCCGTTTATGACTATTCCACCGTATTGCTTTTTGTTTATTTTTATTTCTGGTGGTTTTTTATCAAGCCTTATATTGGCTTTTTCAAGCTCATCAAGAATTGATTCTATCTTTTCATATCTTTTCGGATCAGTTACAATCATGACCATATCTGCTGCCCTTACTGTTGAAAGGACCATCTTTCCCATTCCCTTTCCTTCTGCAGCTCCTTCTATTATCCCAGGGATGTCAAGAATTTGGATCTTTGCACCTTTATGCATCAAAACACCGGGAATCACGTCTTTTGTTGTGAACTCCCAGGCTGCGACCTGCGACTTTGTTCCTGTGAGCCTATTGATAAGCGTGGATTTTCCAACAGACGGAACTCCCACCATGACAAGGGTAGCATCCCCTTCTTTCTTTACAGCAAAACCTTTTCCTCCGCCTGACTTTTTCGCTCCAGCAGCTTTTTCTTTGAGCTTTGCTATCTTGGCTTTTAGCAAGCCGATATGGTGTTCAGTAGCTTTGTTATACTGGGTTCTTCCTATTTCCTCTTCAATTTCTTTTATCTGCTGTTCGATTGTCATTCTAACTCACTTTGAGTCCAATTAATTAATAATAATTAATTATGACGAAAAAGAATTATTTATTGCTGCGCTTGTTCTCTTTGCATCTGCTGGCTTGTCTGATGGAGTTCTTCTTTAACAAGATTCGGAAATATGTTTGCCCACTCCTTTTCCAAGTCGGCATAGTCAATCT
>CAZJHL010000021.1:5681-12115 GCA_964545865.1 Microcaldota archaeon
TTCTTAATGATGCGTTTGCCTTTAGAACGAATCCCATCTCTCTTAGCATCGGATTATCCGCTTCAATCGAAGCGCGGTATATCTGGGAATAAACCTTGCCTTTCATGAACGCCTCAAGTATGTATTGCTCTGGAGATATTCCGGTATCCGCAGCTCTTCTCTCCAGAGCAGGAGGTATTAATTTTATGTCCATATTCTTCTCAAGCTTGCCTACATCAATGTTTTCAATTGTCCAGCTGCTTGCCTCTGGATTCTTTACAAACTGGCAATCTAGTTTGGAGTTGGAGATATTGGATCCTCTCGTGAATGAGAATGTTTCTACGAATTTTCTTTCCACTGGCTCTGATTCGTATGCCTTCTTTATTATCCTATACAATCTTTCTTTTCTCCCGAATCTGAATTTGTGCATGAATGTGTATCTGTCTGTTGCAAACATTGATGCCGCAGGAATTCCGAATACTAATTCCAACCTGTCCTGCACATCTCTTAAGCTTTCCGCATGGAAGTTATATAGCAGGAATACTCCAGGTTGAGTATTCAATAGGTTGATGATTCCCTGGACAGCAGTCCTTGATCTCAACTCGTTAATGATTACTGCTGCTTCACCCATCCTTAAAAGAGCAGAGGTCATTTTAACAATGGATAATGCAGTCCTTTCCTCTTCCTCCTCAGCAACTTTTGCAGAACCAATATGGAAACCATATTTTCTATAAGCCCTAGTTGGAATTTCCTCTATATCCTGCACAGGAATTATTCTTTTCTTTGTTCCTATAGCGGTTATCTTCGCCGCAGTGAAAGAGGTCTTACCACATCCCTTTATTCCCATCACTCCCTCTGATGTCCCTAAAGAAACCATTACGTCGTCATATCCGCAGAAAAATGCAGACATTGAGTTGTAGTGCAGATATTGGGAATAAGTGAATGGAGTAGGCTTCATTATTCTGAATGCGCCTTGAAGCTCGCCGAATGTCGCAGGCGGACCCTGCAGGTGGCATCTCATATTGATTCTATTAAGCATCAAATCGATCAGTGGGTTTCTTTCATCAAGCTTCTTTCCGAGCTTAGTGCTAAGCGTGGCATTAAGAAACGCATATTCAAGAAGCTGCCTGTTGTATCTGTATTGAGTGTGGCACGTTCCGTGGTATACATGCTCAAGATAAAGAGGAGAATTCTCTGCGTCAATGTATATGTCTGTTATATTGTTCTGATCAAGCGCAAGGTTTTCAAGCGGGGCTCCCAAACCGAGTGTCCAGTTTACTGTTTCCTTAGCCATTACTAATGCCTGCTCCTGAGTTATCGGTATCTTGTTCATGGCCGCAGTATCAAGATAGTATTGCCTGTATTCGAGAAGTTTTTTATCGTATAACGCAGCATAATCAAGAACTCCAGTCACCTGCTGCATGTTAGCAGCTATATACTGCCTCATCAATTTTTTGAGCGGATCAGGAAGGTTTTGAAGAACATCGTTTTTTTGCACGTACATGTTCGCCTCCTTTCCGGGAAGCTCGTAAATCTCAACCTTCCAGCTGTACGGCAAATCATACTTTGCAGTTTTAGCCTCGATCAGCTTTGCGTTTTGCGGAAGCTCGAGTGCAATTGTCTCAACGAAAGCAGCGCTTCTCATCTCAGCGAATTGAAGGAAAACGCTTCTCATGTCTCCAAGCTGCTTTGTAAGCGAATACATTTTCGTCTTTCTTAATGCATCCAAAGTGTTGAGGAGTATGGTTCCGAATCTTCTGTAGCCTTCAAGAAAAACACCTCTTGTAGGCTCAGGCTCCTTGTATTCCATTATCTTTTGCTCGGCAATCAATGGATTTTGGTAAAGCGAATCGAGCACCTCTTTAAGCGCTTTCTTTCTTACAGGATAGTAGTCGTCTTCTTTTCTTCCAAACGAGTCTGGATTTAGAGTTATTAATTCCACTTGCCTTATCAGCGATACGTACTCCTTAATCACCTGTGTCTTCTGTTCGTCAAATTCAATTATCATTTCCTCTTCGTATCTGATCCTGTCAAATTCAACGTCAGTTACTAGCGCCAATTGCTTAAGCTGGCTGTTGATGCAATCAGGACTAAACAATTCGTATGGACTTGCTATAGAGTCCATTACTGCTACTCTGTTTTGTATTCCACGATAGATGCACATGATTTAAATATTATTAGAAATGCTTAAAAATACAATTACTCTAATGATATTTTATGATAAAGACGAAAATAGATAAGATCGCGTCGCTTATAAGAGAGAAACCGCATTCTATAAAAGAGATTTCATCTCAGCTTGATGTGGCTCAAGAGATTGTTGAGCTTGTAGGGAGAAACCTTGAGGCAAGAGGGGTGTTCAAATTAGATTATCCAGCTGTCGGCTCTCCGACTCTCTCACTTCTGAAACAATTGGAAGAGAAGGAGGAAAAAGTGCCTTCTTATTTTGACGAAAAGTATTCATTTAATGTTAACGGATTGGATGTCACAATTTACATATACAGAGATGAAGAAAGAAGGCCGTTCTATAATGTTATTTATAGCCAGCCTGCATCATATACATTGGAATTCCTTAAGTCGCTTGAGAGCGAGATTTCAAGAGACATTCCATTAGATACAAGTTATTTCTTAACACCTGAAAAAATGCAGGCATATCTTCCTAAGATATACAACAAGATAAAGGATAAGCTGTCTGTTTATTTCGGAGAGAATTTAGACCAGCTTGCAGGTTATACGTTCATAAATATGTATGGAATGAGGGAGTTAGAGATTCTGATGGGAGATGAAAATCTAGAAGAGATTTCTGTAAATACTTCAAACATTCCAATTGCGGTTTATCACAGGAACTATGGGTGGATGAAGACAAATCTCAAATTCAAAGACGAGGAAGAGATCGCGAATATTGCTTCTCAGATCGCAAGAAGAGTAGGGCAGCAAATTACAATCGCAAATCCGATATTGGATGCGTTCTTGACCACCGGTGACAGAGCAACCGCAACGTTATTCCCTGCATCTACAAAAGGAAATACGATTACAATCAGAAAGTTTGCAAAGGAGCCATGGACAGTGACCAAATTCATCGCAAATCACACTCTTTCAGTTGACATGGCCGCATTGCTTTGGCAGGCGGTCCATTATGAAATGAATGTAATCGCAACAGGTGGAACTGCAAGCGGTAAGACTAGTCTTCTTAACATCATGATGCAGCTCACACCTCCATATCAGAGAATAGTTTCTATAGAAGAGACAAGAGAAATCGCGCTTCCAAACCACATATGGAATTGGGTTCCGCTGTTAGTTAGAGATGTGGGCCCTTCATTAGAGATGGAGAAGGTTAAGATAACCATGGCGGATCTTCTCATAACTTCATTAAGGATGAGGCCAGATAGAATTGTTTTGGGTGAAGTAAGGTCTCCAGATGAGGCAAAGGTTCTTTTCGATGCGATGCATACTGGTCACAGCGTTTCAACCACATTCCATGCGGATTCTGCGAACCAGCTTCTAAAACGTATGCTCGAGCCTCCATTTTCAATCCATGCTACAGAGGTTGAGTCAATCCACTTGATTGCGGTTCAACACAGGGATAGGAGAAGGAATCTGAGAAGGACGTTTGAAATCTCTGAGCTGTCTCCAGGTTTAGAGGGTTCGATTTCCACAAACAGGCTGTACATATGGAGGCCAAGGACAGACAAGTTCGAGGAGATAAACAAGCCAAGAAGATACATCGAGGATATTAACGTATATACTGGAATGACTGAAAAAGAGATATATGATGACCTTGAAGAAAGAAAGCAGATATTGAACTGGATGGTAAGGCAAAAGTATTTCGACATCTCCCAAATAAGCGAAGTAGCAAAGGCGTACTACAGCACTCCAGATGTGTTGTACAATGCAGTTGAAAAAGATAAGGAGCTAGAAGGAGTTCCCAAGCCAAAGTATCAATTTTCAGCATCTTCATTTGGCGGATTTAAGGTAGTAGAAAATGATGAAATAGAACCGGAATTAAAAGAACCAGTAAAGCCAATTTCACCAGCTAAAATACCGGAAGTAGAATTTACAGCTTCTGAAGTGCTTAAAACACTCACTGAAGAAATAGAAAAAGCCAAAAAGAGCAAAAAGCCGAAGCGCAAGAAGAAGTAACTGGGATTATAGAGGGATAGAGGAATGTTCACGAAAAGCATAAAACAAAAAAAGAAGCCAGAAGTTAATGAAAATCCAGTGCAAAAAATACAATCCAATATGATGAGTAATTTGAATAATAATTCAGAAGCGTTCATTCCGATACAAATAGTTTCCGTAGACAAGGCAAAATATGGAAGATTCTTGCTTCCAATCGCAAGGGCATTGCTTACTCCTTCAAAACGAAGCGAGATAGAAAAAGCATATCTTAAAGGAGATCCAGACTATATAATTGTCTCATTCATTTTGTCTTCACTTTTGTGGGCAGTCATTCTTTCATTAATCGTTTTCACTTTGCAGATTCTAATCTCATTTGCAACTCCCGAATCTGCAGCGCCGCTTTCCATTTTAACATTTGTATTTTCATTCCTATTTTTCTTCTATCTTCATTATATATACCCAGGTATTCTGGCAAGAAAATTCGCAGAAACCACTGAATTCGAGCTTTTGTATGTTCTTAGAGAGATGTGGATAGATTCCACTTCCGGCGTTCCTCTTTACAATATTTTAGTTAATATCGCAAGAGCGGATTATGGTCCGATATCTAAAGACATAGATTCTGCAGTTAGGGAGATAAACACTGGGGAAAGAGATGTTAACGCATTGGAGAAAATTGCTCAGAAAACAAACTCGGAGAGCTTTAAAAGAATCCTATGGCATCTTTCCTCTTCAATGAGGACAGGAGTGGGCCTTACTTTGGCATTAGAAAATTTAATAAACATGCTTTCCTCAGAGCAGATAAGAAAAATAAGGGAATACGGCGCTTCTCTCAACTTTTACCTGCTGCTGTATCTCTTATTCGCAGCAGTGATTCCTTCGATAGTAATAACTTTCTTTGCGATACTTTCAGCATTTGGCATATTCCCCATAACCTTTAATTTATTATTCTCCTTGGTAATACTGTCTTCATTATTCCAAATCATGCTTATAGGTCTCATGAGAGCAGGAAGACCAAACATATAAAGTTGATACAATGTTATTTGGCAACATAATAAAAAGTTTAGAAGATAGAGTTCCTTCAGAGATTTCAAACAAAATCCAGCAGCTACTGCTTTATGCAGGAGAAGAAGAGGAGCCGCAATCCTGGTTCGTTAAGAACTCTATAATTTCATTACTATTTGGGCTTTCATTCATGCTTGGACCTACTGTATTTTACAATTATGTTCCAGAGCTTATCGCAGTTCTTCAAACAGAGACAAGATTCGTATTATTTTCATTCACAATTGGGTTGACTGCATTTATAATATATTGGATTTTTGTATTTTCTGCATTGTTCCTTAAAATCGAATACAGAAAAAGGAAAACTGAAAACATACTTCCAGATTTCCTTTCTAATGTTGCAATGAACATAAGAGCAGGCATGGAGCCCATTTCAGCGCTTTATGTCTCTTTAAGGCCAGATTTTGAGCCAATAACCTCTGAAATGCTAAAGATAAGATCTCTCGCGATAGGTTCTAAGTCAATACTTGAACAATTATCCTATCTTACTTCTCGTATACAGTCAAATGCGCTTAAAAGAACAGTTGCAGTTATAGACCGTGCATCAAGATCTGGTGGAGAACTGGGAAGATTGCTTCTTTCTGTAGCTGATGACTTAAGAGACACGAATAGAGTACAGAAAGAATTGGAGACGTCTACAAGAGGATATGTTTACTTTATTTCATTCCTGACAATACTTGGAATTCCTTTACTGCTTTCAGTTTCTTCAGTTTTTATTCAAGCAACAGCAAAGCAAAGCCAGCAATTCACAGGGGGGTTCGGTGGATTGATAAGCGTGATTCCAATATCGAACGTAGGGGCAGCTACAACTTTAGAACCTTCTTCTGTCTTGCTGATCTTTATTATCCTTATATCAATAGGCTCAATTTCAGCTTCACTCATGCTTGGAGTACTTTGGCATGGTGAGGTTAAGCAAGGATTCAGATATGTATTGATCTTGTTGCCATTGTCAATAATATCATTTTTCATATTCAGAACTGCGATGTCTTCCTTGATAGCGTCATTTGGAATTTAAAATTGGAAGCCCAATATCAAACAAGGAGATGTTGCAATATTAATGTTTATAAACATTATTTAGCAATATAAAATAACGTTAATATCGTTCTACTAAGAATGGTAGAATGGTGAGGTGGAAAAATGTTTGGAAAGAAAAAAGGTCAAGCAACTATCGAGTATTTAGTATTGCTCGCAGTTGCGATAATCATCGCACTGGTGATATTTGCCTTCATGGGTTGGATCCCAGGCTTCGCAGGCAGCTTGAAGGAAAGACAAGTCAAGCT
>CAZJHL010000022.1:0-7238 GCA_964545865.1 Microcaldota archaeon
TGATAGCTGGATCTGTTTTATCAATAGTCGTTACTTATTTCATATTCAACTCCATGCTATCTGCATAAAATATCTGGAGTGCGAATCTCTATTGTTCAACTTCAATAGTCTTTTCTCTTGAGAACGCTCCTTTCAAAAGCTTCACAGGCCTTTTGAAGTGTTCCTCAAGCATTTTTATTACTTTTAGAGTTGCCTTTCCTTTCTCCGGCTTCTCTTTCACTCTTACATTTATTATGCCTTTTTCTCTGTCTTCTGTTATCTCTTCTTTCTTAGAATTAGGAATAACCTTAATTTTGAACCTCATGCATACACCAAGATGAAAAAGCAGAAAAATTAGAGATGGAATATCTGATCAAGTAAGCCTTTCAGAATAAACATGGCTCCAATTATTATCAAAAATCCTGGGCATACAAGACCTAAATCTATGATTCCAACTGTAACTGCGTACCAGAGAACTCCTATCAAAAGAACAATCAATCCTGTCCAGACAAGACTCTCGTTCTTTCTCCTTCTCCAGCTCTTGTCCCATGCCTTGCCCCATTTCTCCCAGTCAAATTCTTCATCCTTTGCCATAAGAATCACAAATATAATTTGAGAAATATATTTAAAACAATTGTGATTACTATAGTCAGATACAGTGAGCGAATGAAGATTGCTAGGTACTCTCTTGCGCCAATACATGAATACACGAATGCTGCGTTTAGGCTATTCAGCGAGAGGCATAAATGCAAAATGACATTTGTTCCGTTGGTGAACGTTACCGCTGTCTCAAAAGGAAAATTCGTTCCGTTCATCAGCGAAGAAGAGAAAAACACGACGGTCCAGCTTTCAGGGTCAAAACCTGATGAATTCAAAGAAGCCATTAAAGCGATAGAAAAGAAGCATCCGTTTATAAGGGGATTCAATATAAACGCTGGCTGCCCTTCGCACACTACGATGAAAACAGGGGCTGGAAGCGCCCTTATGAAGAATCAGGACACTTTTGTCAAGATAATTAATAGTTGCAAGAAAGAGACTTCTCTTCCTATTTCGGTTAAAACAAGGGTTTTTACTGAAAATGAAAAAACCATTGAATTTTATAAAAAGATAGAATATGCGGGTGCTGATTTCCTTATCATCCATGGGAGGACTGTAAAGCAGGGATATTCTGGGAATGCTGATTGGGGGATTATAAAAAGAGCGCATGAAGAGATAAGCATACCTGTGATTGGAAACGGTGACATAAAAACCCTTGAAGAAGGGAGAGAAAAGAAAAGGAACGGGTTCTGCAATGGAGTAATGATCGGACGGGCCGCGCTTCAAAATCCAAGAGTATTCGAAGGAAAGAATGAACTTACAGAAAAGGAAAGAATTGAGATAGCGATGGAGTACTATGAGATTTGCAAAGAATTAGATCTGATGGACTTAAATAACATAAAATTAGTATATTCTCAGATTTTTAAGGGAATAAGGAATGCTGCCAAATTTAGAGAAAACATAATGAAAGCAAAGTCCATAGCTAAAATTAAAGATATATTGGATGAATTGGAAAAAGATGGGGACACGGGGATTTGAACCCCGACTTGCAGGTATCTTCTTTTGGAGCTATCATCGCAGTTATTCGCTGCATCATCGCTCCCGTTGCAGATCATCCCCGGTTTGACCCGAGTCAGAATACCTGCTGACTGCCAAGGAGATGTCTCCTAGAAAGCAGTACAGGCAAGAGGCATTCCCAAAAACTGGAGCCTGCCGCGCTGCCTGGTTACGCAATATCCCCTTCAATAAATATAAGCTAAATAAAGTTTTTAATTTATCTTTTTGGATTACTTGTTTGCTTTGGAGTTTGTTCTGCGATATAATGTACAACTTTATCCAATACTTCTTTAAGATAGCCTTGCTTTACCCTAAGTGCTGCGGCTGCCTTGTGGCCTCCGCCAGACTCCATTCCATGCAGCATTTCGCTCTTTAGTTTTGAAATTGCTTTTGATAGGTCTAAGCCAAATTCAAGCGCAGCTGGATTTAGTCTGAAACTAATGTTTCTGCCTGTATATACTATTGTAACGGTCGGAGTCTTCTTGTTCCCTAGCAAGTCTGCCATTATGTTTGCAGCAAGTCCCTTATTCGGATATGAACCTTTCTTTATGTGCTTTGTTACATCTACAAAGAAAAACGTTATTCCATTCATTGTCTTTGACTTGGTGGTATTTCTTGCCTTCTCTAGGAAAGTCTGGATCTTTTCCTGGGATTGAGCATAAGCGAAATCCAGCATTTCTTCGTCTTCTATTGCCTTGGCATATTGCGCAATGTTGTTCTCATAAGCAGATGTGCCAATAAAATATCCGACTGCTTCCGCATCTTTCAGATCGTTTTTTGTTGGATTGTATATCTTGCTTCTGTCTGCAGTTAAGGATATCCTAATCAATCTATCAGCTGTTTTCTCGTTAATGTTTCCGATCTTTTTTGCCACTTCAGTAGCCAATAGTCCTGCAGTATAAGAAGACGGGTTCGTTACATTGAAAAGCCACGGTGAAACTACTACTTCCAATAATTCTTTTATAGCTGGCTTTTGCGGAGGATGATGGTCTATTACTAGAATGGAAAACCCGTAGTCTTTTGCAAGCCTGTAGGCCTCTTCGCTTTCAGGATTGAATCCGAAATCAACGGTCACCAATACCGGCGGGAGATGCTTTGCCTCTAAATTCTCTATGTATCTTTTGTCATCTTCGAAATCCAGCCTGCTATAGAAAGGAAATGTTTGGGATATGAATTTTATGTTATAGTAGTCTTTTAATGCATAGAAAAGTGAAACTGCCCCGCTAAGTCCATCCTGATCGCTATCGTATCTCACGATTATCGGCCTTTTAAGCACGCAAGCCTCCTTTATGTATTTTGCAGCATCAAAGATTGAAGATGACAGCATCTCCATATCTTGGTTGTTGAAAAATAATTTAGTGTTTTTCGACTTTGATCTTTCTTTGATGAAGCCCGATATTATTTTCATCTCGTTCTTGTCCGGCTTTTGTATAATCTCTATCTTGTTCGGCTGGATCTCAATAGTGTCTTCGTCTATCTTTCTTATCTCTCCTGTTATGTCAAACCAAGATCCTGGGGTCAGTTCCTTGCTTGCCTTTATCACTGCGTTGCCTTTTGAAGTTATAGCAAAATGGAATACGCTCTTTTCCACTTTTTTAGCGGAAAGTATATAACTAAGCATGCACATATATCTAGGTAAATGATTTTATATGTTCCTCTGTCTTAAGTTATAAGAATATCTAATAATTTGGTGTACACATGCTTACTAAAACTCGGGATTTGGATAAAGGTAGCATTCCTGTTTATCTATTCGATTTAGATGTGACATTGGATAGCGGCCAGGTTTTCGGATGGAGAAGAATGGGTGAATGGTGGGTTGGAGAGATTTATGGCAATATCGTAAAGATAAGGCAGAAAAGAAACAGATTGGAATACGAGCTATTATATGGCAAAGCTAAGGGTATAAAGAAAGAAATAAAGAGATATTTCACTTTGGACATACCTACAAAGAAGATAAAAGAGATTTACGGCAAACTCTCTAAAGACAGGATACTTAAGAAGGCGATTAAAGAATTCAAGGGACTCAGAATAATCAGGCAGGAGCCTTGGTATTGCACTGCCACATTCGTATGCAGCAGTTTTTCTAATATACCTAGGATAGAAAAAACAATACAAAGAATAAAGGAATCGCACGGGACTGAGATAAGCAGAGAGCAGAAGCTCTATCTGTTCCCTTCCATAAAGCAGATAAGAGACTCTGACTTGCATGTGCTTAGAAAATGCGGACTTGGATTCAGGGACAAGTACTTGCATGAGATAGCGAAAAGAACTTCAGAAACATGGTTTAGAGAAATCGGAAAGGAAGGATATGGGGCGGAAAAAGAAAAATTGATTGGATTGCCGGGTGTCGGAGAGAAGGTTGCAGACTGTATTTTGCTGTTCGGATATGGAAAAGGGGAAGCATTTCCGATAGACGTATGGATAGGCAGAATTATGATAAGGCTGTATGGCAAAGAGATAAGGGAATATCTTGAAAAAAACGGAAGGGATCCGACCAAGATAAGAAATAAAGATATTCGTGAATTTGCAATACACAAGTGGGACGGCAATGCAGGAATGGCACAACAGTTCCTTTACATGTACGCAAGAAGGCACAAGATAAGATGATGTCTATCTCTTACTTTTGATTGGGTTACTTTCACTGCGTTTTTTTGCAGTGTAGTGTCTTACAAATTATCTTACATATTGCTTTATCCAGGTCTCCATCTTGTTCAAGATGTGGTTCCTTACCTTTCTATCCGAGAGCAATTCCATGCCGTGCATCTCTCCGTCCAAAAAGTCAACGCATATGTTTGGAGATCCGCATAGCTTCTGGATGTGCTGGGTGCTTACAAAAGAGTATTGGTCTCCTTTGCTGGCGAAAATGAAAATGGGCACTTTGATTTCTGGGATGGAATAGTCTATCTTAACTCCTCTGTAGTCTATACCTGGAGAGAGAAGTATGGCTGTCTTTATCTGTGGGTCCATTGCCAAATAGTTCAATGCGACATTTGCGCCTATGCTTGCCCCGATTATACCTATTGCTTTTGTCTTGTGGGCTGCAAGGAATTCCTTTGCTGCCTTTGCATCATAAACCATGTTTGCGAAATCCTTGGATCTGAAAGACTGCCAGTTCAATGCGCTGCCTCCGTGGCCCCTGTAGTCGACTGCCACTGCCTTGTATCCAAGCCTGCACACGAATTGCGCCAGATTGTCCATCGACTCCTTGGTTTTTCCTAAAACTGGAAGAAGTATTATTCCCTTGTCAGTATTTGGGGTGTCGTAGAAGTTTAGCTTTATGTCCACTCCGTCTGGAGTTATCACTTCGAATTGCTTTGGGGATATGTTCTGCGTCAGCTTTATTTCAGCCAAAATCTTTTTTTCTTTCAGATTCTTTATCTTAGGCATCTTTGAAGAGATCTTTGCCTTTATCTTCTTTATGATGTGCTTTATCTTGTGGTGCTTCTTCTTCGAATTCTTATCCTTCTTGCCTAACTTAAGCTTATTTAAAACATTTTTCACCATTATTTCACCCTACCATCCCATTGCCAACATCCTACGAAGGACGTCGTACCTAAACATTGATTAAACATGAAGATATGATTGAAACTACTTTGGCCCCAACAACTTCTCAAATCTATCCATGGCCCCCTCTATAAGCCCAAGGTTTGTTGCATAGCTCATCCTTACAAATCCCTCTCCCTTATAGCCGAATTCAACTCCAGGTATAGTAATCACTTTTACTTTGTCAAGCAGCCAGAGAGAGAATTTTTCTGAAGAGTTGTCTTTGTATGGATAGTTTTGCAGTTCGTCGAATCTTATCTTTGGAAATATGTAGAATGCGCCTTCTGGAATTTTCTTAAGCTCGAAACCTCTTATCTCATTTATTCTTTTAGTTATGAATCTCCTTCTCCTGTCATACTCTCTTGCCATTTCTCTTACGCAGCTTTGTGAACCTTTAAGCGCTGCTAATGCAGCGCGTTGTGAGATGGAAGATGCAGAAACTGAGGTGTAAAGATGAATTTTAGACATCTGTGATATTAGCTTTTCATGCCCTACGACATATCCAATCCTAAACCCTGCCATCGCGTATGATTTTGAAAATGTAAAGTTTGAAAGAACGTACTCTTCCATACCGTTAAGAGAGCCTATTGAGAAATGCTCTTTTCCATTGAAGACCAAATCTTCATATGCTTCATCACTTATTACCATTAGATTGTGCTCAACTGCTATGTCCGCAAGTTCCTCAAGCTTTGACTTTGAGAATACTGAACCTGTTGGATTGGATGGGGAGTTTATTATTATGCCTTTGGTCTTTGGTGTTATCTTCTTTTTGATCTCATCCAAGTTCAATTCAAATCCATCGTCCTCAAAAAGATAATACGGCACAGGAACTGCGTCGACAGTTTCTAAAGTCGGGCCATATGTCGCAAACCCAGGATTAGGTATCAAGACTTTTTCAGTGGGGTCGAATGAGCACAGCATAGAAAGAAGCAGGGATTCTGTTGAGCCCGCAGTTACGCATATCTGCTTTGTTGGATCGTCTAGCTTTATATTGTTCTTTTTCCTCAATTTCTTTCCGATCTCTTCTAAAAGATCAGGATACCCTGCTGTAGGTGCATAGTGTGTATAGTTGTCATCCAAAGCTTTTTTTGCTGCTTCCTTTATGTGTTTTGGTGTTTGAAAGTCTGGCTCCCCAGGACCTAAAGAGATTATGTTCTTTCCTTTAAGCCCGATGAACTTAGAAAATATAGAATGGGGCAGATCTGAAATTCTCTCTGAAAGAAGATGGATCTTTGAATCTAGTTTATTTAAACTAGCCTTATTTGGCATAATTATATTTATGCGCAAAACTTTTATAACTGAGCGTTTAAGCAATACTGTTGTGATATGTTGCATTGTAATGTATTGCAATATGGTGTTTGCAGCAGGATTGGGGTGAACAGATGACTGTTTTGAAGGTTGTGGAATTGATTGGGACGTCTGAAAAGTCGTTTGATGACGCATTAAGGCAGGTTGCTAAAAGGGCAGCTAAGACGATAAGAAACATAACTGGAATCCACATCGTGGATCAAAAAGTTCACTGCAACAAAAAAGGAGAAATAGAGGAATACAGGGTTGTATGCAAAGTTGCGTTTGTAGTGGAATAGTCTGGGTTTTGTTATTTATTTTTTTTGTTTATGTCGTTTCATTCTTTCGTTAAAAGATTACTTCCTCGTAAGCCTCATTATCAAATCCAAAAGATCTAGCTCCTGGCCTGTAAGTATTGACTTGTACTTGTCTCTGAGAATCAGCGCGTCCTTGAGAGGAACTTTTGTATAGTAAATCTCGCCTTCGAATATGTGTCTTCCTATGGTAGGCTCGTCCATTGATATGGCTGCCTGCTCTTTCTCTTTGAGCTCTGTCCTGCTCTGCTTTTCCACTTGGATGCTCTTTATAGTGCCTATCTCTGTTCCATCTTCTTTGATTAATGTATCTCCCTGCTTTATTCTTCCGATCAGAACCTCCACTCCAAATATCGCAGGCTTGTTTGACCTGAATGCATAACCCTGCATGAACCTGATCTTTGCAGGAAATGTATATTGCGCAACCGCCTCCTCCTGCTCCCTCTTCCTTTCTTCTTCCTTCCAAAGCTTGAGCTGGTCAAGGAGGGAATAGATTATGTTTGACTTTATAATTCCTATTCC
>CAZJHL010000022.1:7301-8997 GCA_964545865.1 Microcaldota archaeon
AAATCACTCCCGAATACCTATCCTGCTGTCTCACGGAATATGCCTCAAGAACATCTGCCTTTGTGACTGGACCTACATCTGCTTTTCTTATCCTTGCCTCTATTGATTTGTCAGACTCAAGAAGCTTTATTATCGCTTCGAGAGAGCCGAGCGTGTCTGCCCTTATTATCATTCCGACGTTTTCAGTCTTGATGAGAATCTCTTTCAGCTCCTCTTCTAACTCTGACTTTATCTTGCTTAAGTCTGAATCCTTTCCCACCACATAAAGGGACGAGCCCGGCAATGCGTCTTCAAGATCAGGCGCGAAGATCTTTATTCCGGAAGCGGCATAAACCTCATCAACATAAGTAAATCTGTCAGACGCCTCTTTTATGTCTCTCATCTCCACCAACGGCTTCGGCTTAAGAAGGCCCCTTATTTTTGTTGTCTTTATTCCGCCCTTAGTTGCGAATATTATCTCATCCCCTTTCCTTATAACTCCTTCGTAAAGAATGACGTCTGCTGTAACTCCTAGTCCTTTCTCGAATTTTACTTCCATTATGCTGCACTTTCCTGGCCCTAGCTTTGATTCAAGTTGCGATTCAAGAAATCTCTGTGCAAGACCTGAAATCATCATGAGAAGCTCTGGAATTCCTTCCTGCGTTTTTGCGCTGACCGGGACTATCGCTACTGTCTTGGTGAAATCAGTGACTCGATCAAATCTATCGGATTGAATATTGTATTTGGAAAGCTCTCCCACTAACCCATAAATCTTTGAATCTAGTTCATTCTGCACTTCCTGCCTCTGTGATGGCAGAGATTCAAGAAAACATGATTTTTCTTTGCTTCTCCAACCTGTTATCAGATCTATCTTATTTGCGGCAACTATGAATGGAGTTTTGTATTCCTTTAATATTTCAAGCGCTTCTATTGTCTGAGGCTGGAATCCCTGAGCTACGTCAACAACAAGTATTGCAATGTCAGCTATGCTCCCTCCTCTTTTTCTTAAGTTTGTAAATGCAGCGTGGCCTGGCGTATCCACGAAAAGCAAGCCTGGAATTGTAAGATTGATTTTCATAAATTTTGAAAGAGGGCTGCACCTTTCATTTATAACAGAAACTGGAACCTCGCTTGCGCCTATGTGTTGGGTGATTGCGCCAGCTTCCCTTGATGCCATTGTAGATGAACGTACACAGTCAAGAATTGACGTTTTACCGTGATCTACATGACCTAAAACTGAAACTATTGGCTGTCTAAGCTGCATAAAATCATCTTTAGATATTGAAATAGATAAGTATCTGTCTTTTAATATTAGAATTATAGAAGGAAAAAGATATTAAACCTAAGTATCCAATAAATAACATTTCTTATTAGAGATATATGATCGAGTGATTAAATGTATTATTTCATAACTGGAGCAAGCGGAAGGCTTGGGATTGTTTTGACAACTAAGCTATATGAAAGACACCAAAACCTTATCCTGTTGGTGGCAAACGAAGAAGAGAAAAGAAAGCTCCCGCCTCTGAAAGATGTAGAAATTATAATTGGAGATGTAAACGACATAAGTGCGATAGAGAAAGGAGTCTCAAAGGCAGATGTGGTCGTACATCTTGCTGGTATTATAGACTATAGCGGAAATTGGGAAATCCTTGAAAAAGTAAACATAAAAGGAACGAAAACAGTTGCTGAGGCATGCGCGAAATTCAAGAAAAAACTT
>CAZJHL010000022.1:9014-12086 GCA_964545865.1 Microcaldota archaeon
CTTATATTGGCAAGCACGACCGGAGTATACGGGAAGAAACCTTTAGAGAACCCAGTAACTGAGAAAACACCTACGAACCCCACTGACTTATATGCGAAATCAAAGCTTGAGGCTGAAAGGGTGATCAATTCATATTATGGCTCATTCCCTTACATAATCCTAAGAATCGGAGTCATGTATGGAAGGACATATTACAAGACATATGCAAGAGTAGTAAAAATGATAGACAAAGGAATCATGCCTGTTTTCGGAGACGGAAAGAACGTGATTCCATTCGTACATGCAGAAGACGTCGCTGAAGCCATAATACTTGCATCCAGATCGAACATAAGCAATGCAACGTTCAACATAGTGGAGAATAGAACAATGACGCAGGAAAGGATATATTCCTATGTCGCAGAATTGCTTGGAAAGAAATATTCTCCGCTTAAAATCCCTCCAGTAATTGGAAAGGTCTTAGCAATCGGCTCTTCCATAAGCAGCGAAGACATAAACGTATTGTCTTCCCACAGGGTCTTTGACACGGAAAGAGCAGGCAAGGCGTTGGGCTGGACACCTGCGATACCTTTGATGCGGGGAATCAGGGAGATAGTAGAGATTTATAAATCTAAAAATACTAATAAGATAGAAAAAAATGAAAACAGTGAAGTAGGAAAAGAAAATTATAAAGAGTAGGGAGGTAATTTACATGAAATATGAGGTTGAAAAATACATCAAAGAAAGACTAAGCAAAAAGGAGAAGCTTTTGTTTGCATTGATAGATCCATTAGATTATAAGGACATAGAACATGCGATAAAGACAGCCATCGCTGCAGCAGAAGGAGGAGCGGCAGTTATACTCGTTGGCGGTTCAATAGGAGTCCAGGGAGAGCTTCTTGACATGGTTGTGAAGAAAATTAAGGAAAAGGTGAAGGTTCCTGTCGTTCTTTTCCCAGGAAACATTGCAACCCTTACTAAATATGCAGATGCAGTGTATTTCATGTCTCTCCTGAACTCCAGAAATCCTTACTGGATAAGCCAGGCGCAGATGCTTGCATCGCCAGTTATAAAGCAGATGGAAATAGAGCCGTTATCAATAGGGTACATTGTTGTTGAGCCCGGAGGTTCTGTAGGCTGGGTAGGGGATGTAAATCTTGTACCGCGAGACAGACCTAAGATAGGTGCTGCGCTTGCATTGGCTGGAGAATATCTCGGATCGAAATTCATACTCATGGATGTGGGATCAGCCTCAAAAGTAGGACATGTTCCTCTTGAGATGATCTCCATGGTAAAGAAGACGATAGACATTCCTCTTATAATCGCAGGTGGAATAAAAACTCCTGAAGAGGCTGAGAACGTTGTAAAGGCAGGCGCAGATATCATACAAGTTGGAACGTTGTTGGAAAAAAGCGAGGATCCAAAGAAGCTTTGCCAGGAGATAGTCAAAAGAATAAATAAAAAATAGGGAGATGTGTCAGAAGATAGCTTGAGATAAAGAAATAGATTGTCATGAGGGGCAGATTAGATGCTTATAACTACTTATGAAGCAATAGCAAGATTAATCATTGCAGCTGCAATCGGCACTCTGATTGGATTAGAAAGAAAGAGGACAACTACAAACTATATAGACATAAAGACATTCTCCTTTTCCACTATATTTGGCTGTATAACCGCAATGTCCATTCTATTCGAGATTCCGTTCTCTGAATTCTTCCCAATGCTTGGATTCATAATGGTGCTAGCACTTACATACGATTTATTGAGAAACGCAGAAAAAAAGAAAAGTTCAGACAAAATTAGCTCTTACCTGATGCCTGTTCTTTTCCTTTCTGGGCTAATGGTGGGAAGCGGACTCGTATGGGAAGCTACCGCATCTGCATTTTTGATTGTTGGAACGCTTGCCATAGGTAAAAAATTAGAAAAAACAGTAGAGCTTCTATCAGACGAAGAAATAAGCGAATTAATCCAGATAGGGATAATACTCTTTATCCTGTTTCCAATCTTGCCGCAAAAGCCTATTGAAATTTATGGTATAAGCTTAGATCTATTTCTAGTATTTGCCTTCTTTCTGATTGTAACCTTGTTGAATTTTTTTGCATTTATAGCATACAGAGTTTTCAGAAGAGAGAATGTTAGTGTGACCAGTTTCATCGGAGGTATAATAAACTCAACCTATTCGATATATCAACTGAATAAGACAAAGCAAGGGATAAACAGCGAGGGAGTGATCTCTGCGATGCTTGGAAGCATACTTAGAAACAGTCTCCTTGTGGTAATCGTAATGAACGACATGATCAACAAGATTCTTCCTTTGTTCGCGCTGATCGCAGGTATGTTTATTTTACTTGTTTTGAAAGAAAGGACTTCTAAAAAGAAGAAATACAGCATAGAGAAGCCGATAACTGTAATCAACAGCGCTTATGCAACTATTTTCTTAATAGCTGCACTGGTTTTATTCCAGTTAAGCGCAAAGAACTTTCCTCAATTCCTGCCTATAGTCTCATTTATAGCATCTACAATAAGCAGTGGTTATACTATGCTTTCATTAGGAAGTGTATACACGGGAATAACTCAAAAGGAACTTCTTCTCTCGATAGCAACTGCAGTGATCGGAAGCTTCACAACTTCTACAGTGACTGCGTTCTTACTTAACAAAGAAGTGGGCAAAAAGACACTTAAATATTCACTGCTTGCAACATTGTTGCTTCTAGCGTATCTTCTTATAGCACATGTTTTGTAAAATCTTTTGTAAAATTTGTTTTGTAATTTTAGATTAGCGGTTTCTGAATCGCTGTAGAAATAGGCTTTTTGACCTCCAATGGCAGTTTCTCTTGTATTACGCTCTCCTCTCTCTTTCTTTTTTCTATTATTTTTTTGAGAAGATTGTTCGCCTTCTTTGTAACATTCCTTACATAGTTCTCATTCTTAAGGAAATCAGTGTTTGCGTCTATCCATATTGTGGGAATTTTCTCTGAAAGCTTTCGAAAATCCTCTCTGTACTCAGTTATTAATCTTCCCCAATAGTCGTAATCCAGCGCTTCTCCTGTTTTTCTTTTTTTCTGCCTTTCGTTCAAGCAAGTATCAACATTTATG
>CAZJHL010000023.1:0-11744 GCA_964545865.1 Microcaldota archaeon
TCATCCTCTAAGCTTCCTGTCAGACCTTGTGAGGAGTTGGACACATTCGTAAAGGTGAATGATGATCCAAATGCCTTCTTGTCTGATGTGAAACAGATGAAGTCTCTGGAATCAGAGTCATCTATTGAGGAGGCAGTTGTGTTTGTTGATGGGTAGTAGTAGCTGGATATTCTCTTCCACTCTACCTTAAGGTTGTCTCTGTTTGCATCTGTCAATGTCCATCCTGCAAACTTGAATTGGAATGGCGCAGGTGATTCTATTATGTTGACAGATCCTCCCTCGTAGACATCATCGAATGATGTTCTTGAAAGAGTTATGTTCTTGAGAACACCCTTGTTTGCATATGTGCCTGTTGTATCCCAAGTCAAGGAAACAGTCCAGTTCTTGTTCTTGTCATCATCAACTGTCTTACCGTTCTTTAACTCGAGCTCTTGTGTGTAAACTGCCATCTCTGCCCACTTTGCAGTTGTGAGACCTGGTGCAGTCTTGTAGATGTGCAAGGAAATCTTGTCTCCGTTTGGCAATGTGATTTCCTTTGTTGCGCCAGATGCTGCAGTGTCTTCCTTTACAAGGTTGTTGTTTGCATCGTATATTTGTACGATTGCCTGTGAATCTGTTGAACCATATGGTATGGTCAAATCAGCAAGTTTAACCTTGTATGCGCCTGCAGATATTTCCTGACCTGCATATACGATTTGTGATGGAGTTGCTTCCTTTGCAATCTTCACAGATGAACCGTTTGTCATGTCAGAAATTATCCATTCCTCACCAAGGTACTTTATCTTCAATCTCTGTCTGTCGATCTTGTTGTCGCTAGAGCAGTTTCCAGATGTCAATTCTGTCTCCTTGATACATATTGGAACTCCTCCGAATGTATCATGGTCGAATTTGATTACATACTTGATAAGATCTGGTTGTATTGAATACTTCTGCATGTCTGTGTCCCAAAGTGCTGGGTTGGATGTCTGTTCAATGTACATCTCCTGTGTTTCTGTGAATGAACCAGAAACTGAGGATATTGAAGACTTGTAGTCAGCAAGTGCTGCCATGTTGTCTCCTGATACCTTCTTTGGAACTGAGGAGTTTGCAACCTGGTCGTCTTCTGTTGTTCCGACATTGTCTATGAAACCATATCCGTATGTCTTGAATCCATAACCTCCTGATACTGTTGCAGTTCCAGGTGTTGTAATCTCCAATGTAACCTTCTTGTCAGATACTGGACATGAACCAGAACCTGTTCCAGTTACAGAACATGTTGGAGTTCCTGTTAACTGTGCAGAAACAGTTTGTGTCTTGTATGCCAAGCTACCAATGACAGCTGCGATGTTTGCTGCTGCAACACCATCGGATGCCTTTGCATTTGCACCTACTACAACCTTAACTACAGGCTTACCCTGTTCGTTAATTATCTGTGTGTTCTTATACATAATTGGTGCTGCTGCTACGAATGAAGCGCCTAATAATGCTGCTCCAAGAGTTACAGCCGCCAATTTCTTTGCGTTTATACTCTTCACGATATCACCTCAATGTATATCGTCATTTGCGCGTGCCTTACGGCATTTATATGCGCAAATTACTTAGACCCTTGAGTAAGGATCTAACCATAGTTTAGTTAAATTATTTAAAAACCTTTGCTTTTTTTATTAACTTTTGTTAATATATGATTCACCACATATAGGCAATCAACGTAAAACCTTATCGTTTATGGTCGTATATTAATATAATTATACAATTTAATACAAATATGGAATAAAAATTAGGAATAGGACTAATCGGTATAAAATTATTTTATTATCTCCTTTCACCATATTCCTTTACGAACTGAATGTATTCCTTAAGCATCGAAACTGTGACTGAAGGGGTTCTTTGAGAGATGATGTCTAGAAGAATTTCAGTTGTGACTGGCGTCTCGCCCCCACCAGATATCTTGCTTTTGACAACCTGCATCTTTGCCTCTTGGCATACGCTCGCGATGTCTGCAGGCGTGAAACCTTGTGTTTCTTTTGCGAGCTCTTCGTAATCTATTGATTCCGCGCCCGGCACGCCTTTAAGGTGGTATTGGAAGTGCTTCGCCCTAGAAGCATCGTCAGGAGGACCTACGAAGAATATCTTGTCCAATCTTCCAGGCCTTAAGAGGGCGGAATCGATCATTGAAGGTTTGTTTGTCGCGCCGACGAGAATCACGTTCTTTAAATTCTTTAGTCCGTCCATCTGCTGAAGTATTTCCGCGACTATGTCCTCTGTTATCTTCGAGGAATAAAGATCACGGGAAGGGGCTATGGATTCTAATTCGTCTATGAATATGACTGCTGGCGCGTTCTCTCTCGCTCTGCTGAATGTCTCTCTTATAAGCTTGACTGCGTTCTCATATCCGTATCTTGAGAGATCAGAAGGCGTAAGGCTTACGAACTGGGCATTCAGTTCGTGCGAAGCTGCTTTCACCACATATGTCTTTCCAGTTCCAGGGGGACCGAAAAGTAGGATTCCCTTTACTGGCTGGATGTTGTATTTCTTAAGCTCGTCCTCATGAAGTAATGGTAATTCTATTGCCTCTGTCAATGCCTTCTTTATGTCCTCCATTCCTATGACGTCGTTCCAAGTTACGACTCGCTCCTCCACTGGCTTTATGTCCTCTCTCATCATCCTTCTCTCGAAATCGTTCCTGAATTTCTGGTAATCGTCAAGCATCTCGAATGTGGTTGAAGGCTTAACTGATTTGATCACTGAAACGAAATCATCCATAGTAATTGGAACGATCTTTCCTTTTTCCATTGCATTCGGCGCTGCTTTCCTTGCAGCCTCCAAGCAAACATTTGCAATGTCTGCTCCGGTGAATCTCTCTGTCATCTTCGCAAGCTTCGAGAAATCAACGTCATCTGCCAATGGAAGATTCTTTGTGACTGTCTTGAAGATTGCTTCTCTTCCTTTTGCATCTGGAGGTGGCATGTAAATTATCTTGTCAAATCTTCCAGGCCTGAGGAGAGCAGGATCAAGCTGATGGGGCACGTTAGTGGCTGCGACAACTATCACCTGCTCTTTCTCTTTCATTCCATCCATCTCTGCGAGAAGCATGCTCAATGCCCTTGCTACTGTTTGATCTGATTCCCCATAACCTGAGAAGTCTCTTTTCTTTCCAATCGAATCTATTTCATCAAAGAAAAGCACAACTGGTGCATTCTTTCTCGCTACGTCGAATAGCTTGGATATGTTTTTCTCTGATTCGCCAAGGTATTGGCCAAGAATGTCGGAGGTTTTCACATAATAGAAATGCATTCTTAATTCCTTCGCCAACGCAGACATCAAGAGGGTCTTACCTGTACCTGGCGGACCGAATAGAAGTATTCCTTTCGGAGGCTTTATTCCGTATAAGACAGAAAGCTCCCCGTGCTGCAAAGGCATTAGAATAGATTCCTTGATTTCTGCCTTTGTGGAATCATAATTTCCTACATCATTCAGGCTTTTCGGACCTGACTTTGAAACACTCAGATCAGTCAATCCGGGAATTCCAAATAATCCTTTCTTCTGCTCTGCTACTATCTCCTCTTCCTTTGTCAGTTTTATGTTGTAGCTGTCAAGAACCCACATCACACCTATTGTAAGCAATACAGAAGGAATTATCATAAGGTTGAATTCCACTCCAGACAATTCAGAGGAAATGAAATGGATAGGTATCAAGGCGAGAAGAACTAAAGAGGGAACGAACTGTGACCATTTTCCATAGAGTATGATTGGGAGATAGGCGAGAAGAAAGAATACAATAGACCACGCGAATATTTGAAGCAAGCCTGCATCTGCGAAGAATAAATCCATTGTTACCTGACCCCATATTGAAATCAATGTATTGACCTCCCTCATGACCTCGGGTGAAAACATATTGCCTAGTGCCTTTGGAATCTCTCCGGCGAGAACCAAGGTATCTGGCTCATACTTCGAAGGAATCAAGGCGCGATTGGTTACGAACGAACTTGATGAAGTCGTAAGAAAAGCCGAATTCTGCACATTCCAGAACGCGCTGAGGAGAAGTATGAGGTAGAATGTGACTGGAAGAACATAAAGCGTCTTCTTTGATCCTAGGTAGAGAGATGTGACTGCGAAAACCAACACTGTAAGCGGACCGAGGAGGAGATTATATGGCTCTGGTGCGAATGGCGCTGAGATCATGAATAGCAATGCTGCTATTATGTACCAATTGTTGAATACGAGGAAGAATACTAGGCCTATTGCAAGAAGGAAAAGCCAAGAAAAGACGGGAACCTGATAGGATACCGCTGGAAGGATGCAAAGGAATGATGCCACGGTTCCGAAAATCGGATGGTGATAGCCTATTATGAAAAGTGCAATTGCGATCAGAGGAAGAAGTATTCCGTAGAATGGGAAAAACAAAGCAAACGAGATGAATCCACCTGCAATTAGAAGGCCCTGCCAGAATTGAGGATTTTGAGCTATCTTTATACCTATTGCCTTCATTCTTGCAAGCTGGAACTTAAGTTCTGTCCCATCGCCGTTTTTTACATTTGAATTTTTGTTTTTGTCCTTCTCTTTTGACAATTCCTGCTTTTCTTTTTCTTGCATAAGAAATTATGTCAATAAAGGTTTAAAAACTTTAAAATTCGCTAATGTTTTAACGATAAAAGAAAAATAAATAGAATAAATAAAAAATAAAAAAATAGAATAAAATCGCTTACGCGATCACTGCCTTCTCTTTATTGCATAGGCCACTATTGCTGCTATTACTAAGAGCAACGCGAACGGCAAGACCGTCATCCACTCGAATCCTCTTACTCTCTGGCCAGGTATCTGAACGCTTATTGTCTTTACCACTCCCTTGTGCTGTGCAGTGAGCTGGACGTTAATATCTGGCTCTGGGCTGCTCACTTCTTTTATTGTGAATGCAACAACCTTGCTCTCGTTTGCAACAAAGGTTTGTGTGCAGTTGTATCCCTCAGCAATCTTATAACCTTCTGGGACATACATACAGACGTCTACCGACCATTCATCCTCAGAACTGAATACGAATGGATAGACGAATTCATTTCCTTCCCAGATAGTATAATCTGGAGTTATAACGTTTAGCTGAGATCCAAGAACCACAAGCTTCTTTGCAGGGTTGTATGTCACGCTTCCTTTCTTGTCTATGTGCTCAAGTATATGTATGGATTTGGTTGCAAGCCTTGTTGTTGCTCGTTCATACGGCTCATCGTCGTCTTCGTAGTCGTCCACGAGCACTCTCTTGAAGTCATCCTGATCCTTGTTCTTTCCTGCGTATACTGTCTTACCATTCACTGGATCAGTGAATTTGACTAGCACAAGATATTCTCCAGCCTTATCCTCACCAGCAATGCATCTTCCTGATGAGTTTGTGAAGCAGCTTGCGCCCTGTGCCTTATAGAGCGGAACATCCTTTCCTATCCAGCCTACAGAAGACTCGAATATCTTATCATAGTCTGTTCCCTTTGGATTCTTTCCGTATGCTGCTTGGAATGCTGGGTCGTTCCTATCATAAATCTTTACTGCCGCTCCCTGGACATTTACGTTGCAGTTCTGAGATACTTTCCCTTTCTTGTCGACACATACTCCAGATTCAGTCTGGTCGATTATATCGAGCTTAACCTTCGTGAGGTCTGCATAGTTGCATCCCTGCCATGAACTGACTCCAGGTGTTGATGGGCATGCATCAAAGTTGTCATAAACTCCATCTGAATCTGAATCCTTATCTATCGTGAAGTTTATACTTTGAACTGCTTCCTTATTCCCTGCCTTGTCTTCAGAGAAGAATCTGACATAATTGATTCCTTTGTTTGAGATCTCAACGAATCCTCTTGCTTCAGATGGACAGTCTCCATTCACTGAATCGCATTTGTATGCCAGTTTATCTGGCTGGCATGTGTTGGCGGAATCTGTGCAGTAGTACACTGCATTTATCTTTGAAAGTGAGTCCTGTGCAGTGAATGATACTGTCACCTTGTCTTTGTAGACGTTGCTGAAAGGCTCTGATTCTTTTTGCCCAGTTTCAAGAGGAGTTGTAACTGGCGCAGTCCTGTCTATCTTTGCTACAGAAGTATGCGTTGTTTCTTTATTTCCTGCATTGTCAGTTGAATAATACTTTACAAAGTATATTCCTTCTCCCAAGAAGAAGGAAGACTTGCCTGCAATCGGATCACAAACTCCTGATTCGTCGTAGCAGCCATATATCGATGATACTCCTGAAGAATCATCAGAAGCTGAAATCTGGACATTGAGATCTGTGTTTATCCAGCCTGCAGGAATGTTATCGTTGCTTACCGGAGCTCGTTTATCGATCTTTATCTTCTCGCTCTTTCCTTGCTCTCTGTTTCCTGCATTGTCCACTGAATAGTAATCTAGTATATGGATTCCCTCCTCAACAGAGAAAGTTCCTGAATAAACATTCCATTCTCCGTTGTCTATCCTGTAAAGTATTTTTGAAACGCCGGAAGTCTCATCTATCGCAGATAGTGTTACTCCGACCTCGCTTGTGTACCATCCGTTCAATCCATTCACTCCTGAGATTGAGAGTGATGTAGATGGGGATTGTGTGTCTATTGTTGTTGAAACCTGCTCAGATAGTTGTGATTCATGAGCTGTCCAATCAACTGCAGATATTTGATAGCTATATGTTGATCCTTCAGTCACAAAGCTGTCTGTGTAGCTAAGGGAAGTGAACAATACAGATGCTATCATCTGAGCATCCCTATAGATGTTGTAAGATTTCACACCACTTACAATATCTTGGGATGAATTCCACTTGAGAATTACGTATGGAACTGTTGTAAAGACAGGCAATTGATATGGGACTGGTGTTGACGGACCTGAAAGGTCGACGGTTGTAGAGACTGTGCTTGATATTGACTTCAATCCAGCCCAATCGATTGCTTCAACAAAATATTGATGGTGCTCCCCATCTGTTGAAACAATCTCTGACATTGAATTGTTGTTTGTTGTCAGATACAATTCTCCATCCCTGTATACATTAAATATAAATGTCTTTGCAAGGTTGTCTGATGCGTTCCAGCTTACAACATAAATTCCGTCTGCATCATATGTAGGCAATTCTGCTATTGAGATTGTTGGTGTTGTCTTATCTATCTTCACTACTTCGGAATGTATTGCCTCTACTCTTCCAGCATTGTCTATTGAGTAGTATCTCACATACCATATCCCCTCTTCATTTATTGATGCTGAATTTCCTGGCAATGGGTCGCAAACATTGTCTCTATCTACGCAGATGTATGTTTCCTTTACTCCTGACGCGTCATCTGTCGCCGACAATGAAACAAGGACATCTGAAGTGAACCAGTTGTTGACCCCCTCAATTCCTTGGTACGATGCAATCGTATTTGGAGATTGAGAATCTGTGAATGTTTGTCCAGGTTGTATTGTCACGTTGATTCCATATCCTACGAAATAAACTGCAATTGGGGTTTCTGCAAGGTTCAATATCACTGGTTCCTTGCTTATTTGGTCTTCTGGAACTATGTCTACTCCCTGGCCTGGTTCAAGTAGTATATACGCATATACTGAATTATTCTCATCTACGATCTGAACATCAATGGGTTCTGTGTTTGTTTCTGCAGCATAAACCGGACTTCCTAAAGTCACTTTTTCGTTTGAATTTAATTTAACCTTTACTGCTTTTCCTTTGTTTGAGGAATCTGGCTTTCTGACATCTATGAATGGTTTCGCGTTAAATGCAACCACAGTGGTGCTTCCGCATGTGATGTCTGCAGTTTCGCCCTCTTGGTCAAGAGTTGTTTCAACCTCATTATTGCACGATATTATTCTAACTTTATCTGTTCCATTTCCTGAAATTGAAACTCTTACTCCATTAGGAGCTGACAAATCAGTTATTGAAACATTCCATGTTCCTTTTTCTGCGATGTAACCGAAGGTTGTAAGATCATTGAAATCATTCGATGGAACTAGGCTGAGATCCTGTGCGGTGATTCTGTTTTTGTCGATTTCGTTTGCTATTCCATCTCCATCTGCATCTGGGTCACAAACGTTCCCTAGTCCATCTCCGTCAAAGTCAGCTTGGTTTGGATTTGCAATAGTTGGACAATTATCAATATCATCTGGAACTCCGTCGTTATCTGTATCCAATACTGCCCATCCGTTCATGTTTGAATAAGGATAGCTGTCAATTAAGTCTAATCTATTTGTATCCACTCCTGCAACGAAATATGGAGAGGATGTCCTTCCCCACCAGTTTCCTTTACCTTGGTAAGAAAGCTCTCCCCCCTGATCTGAAACGATGTTTAGTGTGTTATTGTAAATATTGTTCTGATAAAATCTTGGGAAGGAGGATTGGACATAGACTCCATTTACATTATTTGCGAATGTACAGTTAGTTATTAAGTTTATTAATACTGATGAGCTGCCTATGTTTGAATAAAATACGCCGTACTTATCATTAATTAACGTATTATTAATTAACGTTGGATTTCCTCCAGTTCCTCCGTAGAATCCAATTCCAATTGTGAAGTTTTGAACGATACAGTTCTTTACCACTGAATTGGCTGCAGAGCCAGGTACTCCCCAACCGCCAGTAATTCCATTTCTATTTGATTCTAGTCCTGGACCGATTAGTTTGGCACCGTTGCAGTCTATTGTGATGTTGTCCTGGAACAATCTTAATGCATGATCTGTGTAAACATATTCACCAGGGCATAATGGAACGTTTGAATGCAATCTGTATACATTTAGTCCTTGGTACGGAATCTTGCAGCTGTCTAGAAGGACATCATCTGAAGAATTGATCAATGATCCTGCAATTTCGTATTTGTTTCCTAAGAATTTGTTTCCTTTAGAGATTCCACCTGAAGATCCGTAGAATCCTACTTCTGTATTGTTTATATATGAATTATTATATGCTGAACCGAATATATTACCGAAGAATGTTCCGTATTTGTTTGATAACAATGTATTGTTAATTAAATTTGAATTTGCACCCGTTCCACCATCAAATGAGATTCCTCTTGTGAAGTTTTGAACGATGCAGTTCTTTACCACTGAATTGACTGCAGAACCTGGTACTCCCCAGCCTCCCGCAATTCCAATTTTATTAGATTCAACTCCAGGACCGATTACCTTGTGTCCATCACAATCTAATGTAACATTGTCTGCTCCAATTCTTAAACATGTGTCTGAAGCGTATATGTCTTGTGTAAGTATATAGCTACCGCTAGACGTTATGATCTGGCACGAAGAAATAGGAGTCTGCGCGAATACAAATCCTACGAAAGCAAGGATTACATAAATGACACTCAGCCATTTTCCAAAATCTGCATATAAACAATTCTTAGATGTGTTTTTACAGGTCATCGTATCACACTATTGAAGAACGTATATCTAATTAGCATTAGATGTAAGGGTACTAGATATAATTTAAGCAATAAAAATAAAAAGGTATCATCAAAAATAGGGTGCAGGGGATTTAGATCTGAATGATTGTAATTAAATCTAGAAAGATTGTCTATTGCCTTAAATTTTTTCAATCCGATGTCTTCCAACATTAAAATTGAAAAACATTTGGGATTTATATATCTTTCTTTTAATCTAATAAACTAAGTACATTACGTCTCGATTTTACGTGCTTAATATTTTCTATAATTCTGAATCGCCTTTATCTCTGAATCCTCTAATTTATAATATTCTGGATTCCTAAGGACGAAGTTTCTTACGAATTGTAGCTGTGATATAACCTCTCTTGAAGACATATGCATCCTCTCACCTATTTTTTTGCATGCCGAATTTAGAATAGCACGAGACGCGATCGAATAAGACATCTTTTGCAGATAGGTTGGGAACCTGTATTTCACGAATCTGTTTGCGCTTGATTTTTTCGCGGAAGCGATGCCTGCGCTTGAAAGCTCTGTCACGTACTTCAAAAGGTTCCAGCTCTGCCTGTTCGTTATTCTTCCATTGAAAACATCTGCTCTGGAGAGGTGCTCGTAAGCTGTTTTTATCTCCCGTGGATTTTGATATTCATTAGGTATGTTCTCCTCCAGCCATAAGACCTGCATGTCTGGATCTACATCAACATCCCAAAAAGCAGATCTTGCAGCAAGATAATCTTGCGTCTTGAAAACGAGCGCAACTGCCTTGTAAACATCCTTTTCCCTATCCCGGTATGTGATTGTTGCCGTCAGATCGATAAGTGCTGACCTAACATCTCCATTAGAGCGGTCAGCGATCTCATCGATTTGTGAATCTGAAATCAATATGCCCTCTTTGTCTGCGATTTCTCTCAAGTATTTCTTTAGTATTCTCTTATCCACTCCCTTCATCTCTATCATTTCTGTCTCCGGAAGAAGGGACCTGAGTTTCTGGATGTAAACCTGATTTGCAATCAGAATAGTTGGTTGCTTTGATTGCTCGATTACGCTTATAACTGCCCCGACCCCGCCTCTGTCCTCCTGGCCTGCCAATCCATCTATTTCATCTATGACTATAAGCTTCAATTTGCCAGTAAGCGTAGATTGCGTGGCAGTGTTTGAGAGTATGGAGTCTATTGCGCTTTTGTTTCTTGTATCGCTTGCATTCATCTCGAATATCTCCCAATCCATATCGTTTGCTAAGGCATGTGCGATTGAGGTTTTGCCGCAGCCTGGCCCGCCATAGAGTAAAATAGGCTTCTGTGGGATTCCATCCTCCCAGTTCCTGGCCCAGACTGTCAGTCTATCTACCACTGCATCCTGACCGATGATGTCTGATAATTTTCTAGGCCTGTATTTCTCAACTATCATGATTCCACTTGCTAACCGACAATCATATATGGAATGAATGATGAGCAAAAACATTTATGAAGGTTTTCAAGCTAAGTTTCAAGTATTAAGCAAAGAGTGGAAAGATGGAACTGAAAAATGTGTTGGTTGTTTACAGCGACAGCAAGTCAAAAGAGCACAAGAAAACAATGAAGGAAGTCAAGAGAGTGCTCGCAAAGTACAAAATAAATTCAGTCTTTGTCAGGAAGGAGGAGCAAAAGAAAAAATTGTCGAAGAACACTGATCTAGTCATTAGTGTCGGTGGAGACGGAACGTTCATGGACGCTTCCCATCTGATAAAAGATGACACCTTGATATTGGGGGTTAACTCCGATCCGATGTCAAGCGAAGGAGTGCATACGAATGTTACAAGAAAGGATTTTGAAAAAAGAATCTTGCAGATAATAAACGGAGATTTTTCAGTAGAAAAATGGACAAGACTGGAAGTAATAATTAACGGATCGGGAAAAAAGGCATACGCCTTAAATGAAGTATATGTTGGTGCTTCGCATATTTATAACACATCAAGGTATAGCCTATACGTCAATGGGAAATGGGAAAAGCAGAAAAGCTCAGGCATTCTGATTTCAACTGGATGCGGATCGACTGCATGGTACCAATCCGCAGGCGGAAGACCTTTCAGCAAAACAGAAAAGGAGGCCAGATTCATAGTAAGAGAGCCTTATTGCGGTCATTTGGTTTGCGGGAGAACCATAAGCGGGATAATAAAGAATGGAGAAAAATTAATCATAAAATCAGAGATGAGAGATGGAATAGTTGCGATTGACTCGTTCAAGGAATATAAACTTCCGAAGGAAAAAATAGTTACGGTTAAGATATCAGACAAGCCAATTCACGTAGCAGTTTTCTGATAAAAGAGATAGTAATGATAAATAAGAGAAAAAGAAACAAAAAATAAATTAAAAAAAAGAGATTATGCTTCTTTTGCGACTTCAAAGATCT
>CAZJHL010000024.1:0-5415 GCA_964545865.1 Microcaldota archaeon
ACTGCAGTAAACTGAGTGGAAGCGAAAGAGACTCCTGCTTTAGAAACGCGGCAGGCAAATTCGGGGATTCATCATGCAACATGATACAGAATGCAACCCTAAGAAATGACTGCCTTTTAAGAGACTATGCTGAGGAATGCAAGAAATTGAACGACACATACATGCTTAACATATGCAACGCAATAGCGAAAGGCAACGCTTCACTATGCGAAAAAATGACAACTCAGCTCCAGAAGGATGAATGCTACCTGAATTATTCAATTAGCCTTTCTGACAACAGATGCGACCAGATATCGAATCTTGGCATAAAGACTGCATGCGAAAGTATAATTTCTAAGAATGTACAATGCGGAACTATAGAGAACAGCCAAATAAAGGATTACTGCTATCAATACTATTCAGTCTACACATCTTCATGTTCGTGGTGCGGCGTCATATCTGCAATAACCTACAAAGATGACTGCTACCAGAAATGTGTGGTAAAAGCCGGAGACATGAATTTCTGCAAGGAAATTTCAACTGAGCAGAAAAGAGACTCATGCTATTGGGATTATGCAATGTCAAGCAAGGATGTAAATGGATGTGACAGGATAAAGACGATAATGCTGAAAAAGGCGTGCGCCCAGAATGTAGCAAAGGCAAATGCAATGCCTTCCGAATGTCAAATACTGTTGAATACTACAAGTCTGACAAAGAAAGATGTTTCTGACTGCTATATCCAAGTAATAGCTGGAAGCCAGGTTTCATTTGATAACTGTATAAAAATGAATGATGGATATTACAAGGATCAATGTATCTACATGGCGATAAAGAGAGAGCAGTTAGCGACAGATTACTGCGCATACATACTTGACAATTCTTTAAGGAGCGAATGCATGAAATAAAAAAGAAATGAAACAGCATGCATGAATAAAAACAAGAAAATAAGAAATAAAAACAATAAAGCACTAAAAGAATTGCCTATTCTGGATAAATACAATACTCGATTTATTCTTCAGGCTCTTCCTCGCTCTGCTCAATTTCCTGCGCTTCCTTCTCTGACTCTTCGACCTCCTTCTTTTCCTCTGCTGTCGGCGAGGTGAGCTCGAAGTCCTCAGGCTTGTACTTAAATTCTGAGTCGTCCTTTATCATTCCCTTTGCCTTCATGAGCTCCTTTGCAAGGAGATAGAAAACGAATGGGACTGATTTCTTTCCTTTGTTGTTGCAGGGTATGAAATAGTCGAGATTCTTTATTGAGTTGTCTGTATCCGCCAATCCCACATTCAATGCGCCGCTGAAATTTCCTTCGATCAATGCTTGCTTCTCTACTCTTGGGTCGCAGACGAATATAACTTGAGGCTCAAAGAAATTTTCGTTTGAAGGATTTGTAAACGAGCCTGGGATGAATCTCCCTAAGAATGGTTTGGCTCCGAATATTTCTGCAAATTTCTTTGCAGCAGGAACCGCATATACACGAGATGCGACAACGGCAACCTTGGACATGTCGTACTTGCTTAGGATCTTCGCCATGTTCTTTATCCTGCTGTCTATCATCTCAACATTAAGCATCACAAGCTTATCTTTTCTAAATTTGTATACGAATTTCTTCATCCATTTACTGGACACTCTTGTTCCGATGTGAACACCGGCTTCAAGATATTGTTCTTGAGGATTTTCATTTTCAACCATCTGATCAACCTTCTAATATGATTAACATGAATGCATATTTGATACGTTTGCAATTTACTTGAAATTTTTATCTGAATTTTAATATCTGCATGATTGAGATAATGGGGCCGCCGAGATTTGTTCAACCGCCAGGCGATATCTTGCGCCTGGAGTTTCTTGAACTCGGGTCGCCACCACCCCAAGGTGGAAGCCTAACCAGGCTAGCAGACAGCCCCGCTCTCAAGCGACCATTCATCTAAACTTATCATATCCTATGTCTATTTTCAAAACCACTTGAATCTAGTGACCTTTGTAATGTATGACTTCATCGCTTAAATCAACATATGAGATGAACATTCTTCTGCAGCAGTATTTCTTTACTCCAAGTTCGTCTAGTACTGCCGCTGTGTCCTTACCTTGCGATGTCTTTTCTTTGTAGGCCTCGAACAAATGACCTATCGGCTTCCCGCATGAGAAGCATCTTATCGGTGGCAACATTATATTACCTCTTTTCTTCTTTTAATGGTTTGAATACAAACGTATCAAATACCTGTTTCATCTGAATTTATCCTTGTTTTGAACTATGTGGTTAGCAAAGTCTTTTGCCAATCCTTTCGTTGTGTCGTCATTGAGAAGCAATTGTATCTCTATTGCATTCGCGATGTTTATCTTGGGTTTGTTGAGCGTGTTGTTTATGGCGCTCAGAATTTCATTAAGACTAGCGAAGCTGTTTACTTTTATATACATCTCATTGCTTGGTTCATGTATCGACTCGATCTTCTTGATTTTTATCGATTCCATCTTGGACTCGAGAAGTATCTCGAAGTTACCAAAACTGGTGGATGTGAATATCCTCATCTCGCTCCAATGCTTCTTTGTAGTGTCTGCAAGCGAGAATATCACATTGTGCTTTTCTTTTTTTTCTTTGTGTGATGACATTTCTCCACCTTGTTTCCAAGAAACAAAATATATTTTAAGTAGAAATCATCTGTATGACTTCTGGAATCTTGCTCTCGCTTTTCTTCCCTTGAATTTCTTCGGCTCTACCTGCCTTACGTCGTCAACAAGCATGAACCTGTCGTAAGCGAGCATGTCTTTCTTAAGTTGCGAATCTTTAGTATATGCGACAAGCGCCTTTGCTATTGCGGACCTTGCTGCCTGGGCCTGTCCCATCTGGCCTCCGCCGTATACATCAACATCTATGTCTACTTGCGAAACATAATCGTTTGCAATCTTAAGTGGCTCTGAGACCAATGTCTTGACATAAGGATTGTCTATTGCATTCAAGTTTATCTTGTTTATCCTTACAACTCCCTTCCCTGGCCTTATTGAAGATCTTGCGATAGCCATTTTTCTTCTTGCAGATACCACTACCTGCTTCCTTGAAGATCGTTTCTTTGCTTTTTCTTGCTTTTGCTCTTTTTCTTCCTCTTGCTTCTGCACCATGACCTCTTCTTTCTCTACTTTCTCAGAAGATTCGATCTTTTCAACATCAGCCGCTTCCGCGGTTTTAGTAGTTTTACGCTTTGCCATACCAACCCAACTCTCTTGATAATTGACTTATAGAAATATAATTCCTTGGAGTGTTTTTCTTCACTTCCACTGCCTCTCCAAGTTTTGACGCGAATTCATTTGGAACCCCCATGTACACTTTTATTCTTTTGAATGCCTGCCTTCCTGTCGATTTGTCGTATGGAAGCATTCCCCTTATTATTCTCCTTACAAGCATGTCTGGTCTTCTTGGCCATTTTGGAGATTTCTCTGGATCTGCCTTGTTCTTAAGGCTCCTTCTTACTTTGTATTTCTCCACAATCTGCCTTGGACTTCCAGATATAATTATTTTTTCAGCATTAACAACCGTCACCTGCTCTCCCTTCAATGCGGATTTTGCTGCGACAGCTGCCATTCTTCCAAGAATCGCTCCTTCGCCGTTTATTATCATATTCAACACCCGATAATTGATTAGACTCAGAAAACATACCTCTAATCATTACTTTATTAATATTACCTCTTTGGCTCCTCTTTTGACAAGCCAATCGAAATCATGGATTTGGCCTCCGCTTGCCTTGACCTTCTTCGAAGCGACTTCGCTGAATGACAATGCAACCAAATCAACCTTGTGCTTCAATTCTCCGCTTGCAAGAACCTTTCCTGGAACCACCACTACAGAATTTGGTTTTGAGAACTGCGATATCTTGCTTAGATTGACGCATACTTGCTTTCTTCTTGGCATCTTCAAAGACTTGGAGATAACCTTGAATAATGCCCCCTTTCCTTTCGAAAGAGTTTTTAAAGCCCTAATCGTTTCTATTTTCTCTGGTCCTTTCATCATAATCAACACCTAATAAACATCACGATTTATTTGAATTTATTTTATTTCCTGCATCTGATCTGAATGGATCCAAGTCATCATGCAGGGGGTGGGATTTCCAGAAACTTTCTTATTGAGAAAGTTTCATCAAAGAATCTCTTTCTTGATGAAACTTCTTTCCTAAAGAAGTTTCATTTGAACCCACGCAGCCACTACGGCACCAACCCCTCAAGCTGGCGCATTTGACCTGGCTCTGCCACCCCTGCAGATTAACATAAACTCAGAGGCATAAGCCTTCTCATTCCTCCAAAGAGGATTCCACATTTTCTGCGGACTCCTTTATATTGGCGAGCGCCTTCTTGAGAATCATCTCTGCTGTCATCTGGCCGTATGATTCTATCTTGAACTTGAAACTATCTCCATTTTTTTCATAAGCGACCATTCCTGGCTGGTGCCTTGCGTGCACTCGACCTGGTGCAAGAACTGCCTTGCACTCCATCCTTACATTTTGATCATCCAACAACTTTATTATCGGCATCTTTGGATAGACGGGAACTACATTTTTGTCTGTCGACTTTAAGCTTTCTGCGTATATTATTCCAGGTCCTGTCACATCCAACATTAAAGTTACTTCTTCTCCCTCTTTCGCTTTTTGAGGAACTGAGAGGGGAATCAAACCGAGCCTGTGTGTTATGTATTCATCAAAGAAAGACGAATTGTTCTCGTATATTGAGACCTCTGAAATCGCAAATACCGGCACTGAGTTGATAGCGTATCTTCTTACCAGATTTGCAAAAGAAACGGGTGCGTCACTCAGTGTGAATGTCATTTCATCCGGATTGTTTGATTCTATAGTGATTTTCATTCAATTCCCTCTCGATAGACTAAGCAATATGAGAACGATAAACATTGTTTATACTCTTCTTCCTCTTCTTCCACCTGGTCTCTTTGTCGTGTCTGTAGGAACAGGTGTGACGTCCTCGATTCTTTCTATCCTTAAACCTGAACGTGCAAGTGCTCTTACCACTGCCTGTGCTCCCGGGCCAGGTGTCTTTTCATTGTGTCCTCCTGGAGCCCTGATCTTGACTCTGATTCTTGTTATTCCTTTTCTCAGGGCGATTTCTGCAGCCTTGGCGGTTGCTCTCATTGCAGCGAATGGCGAACCCTCTTCTCTGTCTGCGTCTACCACCATTCCACCGCTTCCTCTTGCGATTATCTCTGCGCCGCTGAGATCAGTTATTGTGATTATTGTGTTGTTTCTAGATGAATAAACATGAGCGATTCCGACCTTTCCTTGACCGGATGGCAAGACGGACCTCGATCTAAATCTTCCTCCGCCTCTCTGCTTCCTGAATCTAAATCCTTCTTTTTTCTCTTCCTCTTCGCTTTTCTCTGCTTTCTTCTCTTCCTCTTCTATTGATTTAACCTGCTCTTTTTCTTTCAGAACTAATTTTTCT
>CAZJHL010000024.1:5440-8859 GCA_964545865.1 Microcaldota archaeon
CCTATACAAAAACATAATTATTATTGAGCCTCGCCCTCTGGCTTTTGAGACTTCATTTCAGCCTTTTCAGTCAGATCTAATTTTATTGGTTTGTAATATCCGACTTTGGACTGCATGTCAACAGATACTTGGTAGCTTGGGGATCTTACTTTCCTTCCATTGACTGAAATATATCCGTGAGTTATCAATTGTCTTGCCTGCCTCATTGACTTTGCCAGACCATTCCTTACAACTATGGTCTGAAGCCTTCTCTCAAGTATGTCTCTTGTTGTAAGAGAAAGAATGTCATCAGGGACTGCGGTTGGCTTACAGTAGCCTGCCTTTATGACTCTTTGAAGAAGTTCTTGCTTTGCCTGGTTTCCTGCCTCACCGAGAGCGAGTAAAACCTTGTATTCGTTTCTTATCTTCCTAAGCAATGATTTTGCAACCCATGTCTCTCGTATATTTTTCAATCCATATTCCTCTACCATGGATCCTTCTTCCTCAATTCTTGCAGAATCCCACAATTGCTGCGGCACTTCAAATTTCTTTCTTAATTTTCTTGGATCTCCCATAAATATCACTTCTACAATCAAACTCAATTAAACATGAATCACTTCTTTGCTGGAGCTGCCTTTGACTCAGCTGGCTTGGCTGCAGCACCTGGAGCCACCTTTGATCTTATAACTCCCATGGTAAGGCCTTTTCTTCCTGATGTTCTTGTTCCCTGGCCTCTTACTTTCTGTCCGTACGCGTGTCGGTATCCTCTCCAAGTGTACAATGTCTTGTGTCTCTCTACATCATTTCTTGTAGTGAATGTTACATCTGGACCTGCTATATGGACGTCCTTTCCAGTTTCGAGGTCTTTTCTTCTATTGTAAAGATAGGATGGGATCTTGTATCTTCCAGGATTCTTGATCATCTCCTCTATCTTTTCAACCTGTTCCTCGCTAAGCTTTCCTATCTGAACGTCCTTAGATATCTTCATCTCTTTGGAGATCACATTTGCAAAAACATTAGACAAATTCTGTCCTACTCCCTTGACTTGTCTAAGTGCATTGCTAAGCGTGACGTTTCCCTTTACATCCTTTCCAAGGATGTGCACTATCCCTCTAAAATCCTCAGATTCCTTCGGAGTTGATTTCGGATTTTGAACATTATCTTTCGCCATTCTATTCACTCTTTATACGGATTGAATATTACACCGTTTAACGCTTATTAAGTATAAGCGATTATTAGTATCTGATACTGTAAGAAGAACGAGATGCCTAAGACTGTCCTTATGCATCTTCTGTACTTACATGTAAGTTAAATGTAGAAGTATAATATATTATCATAAACAACTTTTTAAATATTACTATAGGCCTATTCCTATAGCTACTTCATACATTTTTTAAGCGCGGAGAGTGGGATTTGAACCCACAAGGCCCTTTCGGACCACAAGCTGCCCGGCAAACTCATTAAGAGTCGTGTCTGAAAGACCTAATCCATTTCCAGGCTTGCGCACTACCAGGTTATGCGATCTCCGCATATAAACTTAATATAATTACAAGATAAAATTTTTATACCTTGATAGCATTGACGATATGTTATTATTAACCTGCTTTCCCATATTACAAACTTAATTTTAAATCATTGTTTATTTTCCTTCTGCCACTTCGGATATGTTCCTCTCTGCATTATTATTCTTAGAGTTTTTGTGACCTGTTTTCTCTCGATATCTATCATTTCTTCGGAAGAGTACAATGAAGATGCGAAACCTATAAGCTCATCCTTAAGCGTCATAAGCGCTACTGTTTCCCCTTCTACTATGCTTTGATTGAATGCAACTACGCCAGGTTCCATGAGCTGTGCTCCCGAACATAGAGAGTCTACTGCATTATCTGAAACCCAGATGAATTTGATTCCGAATTTATCAATTACATCTTCTATAGGCAATATGTATTCTCTTAAAAGCCTGTCGTCATTCTCATGCTTGAAAAGCCATTCTGCTTCTGCAAGCTCATGCAAAGTTATCGAATCTTTCTCCGTCAAATCCATAACAGAAATCCTTCTTAGGTCAATCATATTTGCCCCAACGCCGAGATACTCTCCAATGTCGTGCACCAATTTCCTTATGTAGGTGCCAGCCTCAACATTGGCACGGAAAAGAATGTTTCTCCCATCTATTTCAATTATTTCCAATTCATTTACCTTTCTCTTTCTTGGTTTTCTTGCGACTGCTGATTTTACAGGTGGAAGCTGAGTTATCTCTCCTTCGAACTTTTCGAATGAATCTCTTATTTTGCTCTCCTCTAGATTTTTGTGCAAGAGCATAACGCCAACATATTCTTTATCTTTGTTCAGATAAGAAGCAGCATAAACAGATGAACCAAGCAAGATTGGAAGAACGCCTGATACTTCTGGATCCAGAGTTCCAGTATGTCCTGCTTTCTTAACACCCAGGATTTTTCTTACCTGTGCGACAACCTGATGGCTCGTGGGACCTTTTGGCTTGTCAAGGTTTATAAAACCAGTATTTAAAAGCTGATCTATCGTTCTTCTTCTGGGTGGCATTCCGTAATTAGGATTTGATTTAGCGTCTCTTTTTATATAAACTAATTCATCCATACGCGCACCAGAATTAAGACAATCGCACTACATAAAATAAGAATAAAAAGAAATAAAAAATTAAAGCATAAAATAAATGAACTAAAGCTTATTAGCTTACTCGCTAAGTGCAGCCTTTATCTCTTCTTCAGACTTGGGATTTACCTTCTTCCCCAACGGCGAGAGATGTAAGATGTTTGTTTTTCTTGCCTGTTTTCTTTTTTTAGAGACGATCTCTACAAACTGATTATCCAATACATTTATTACCACGCATTTTTCACCAGCGTCTCTTCCTGTTTTTTTAATACAAACCATTCCTTCTTCTATCATTATATCACCTACTGAGAATCTTATTCAGACGAATTTCCATTCTGATTATTCAATCTGAGTAAAATTAAATAAATATAACTATCTGATATCATACATACTATCAATCTATATAACATCTTATTCTCATCTTATTCGTTGTATGTTTTTTCAATGACTGCATTGTATACCAATGTTGTGATTGCAAGTCCGAGCAATGAACCAAGTAAGGTTGCAGTTGCAAAACCTATGATCTCTACTATGTTTGAGAACATGAGAGGAAGCATCACCACTGTAAGCACACCTACATCTCTGCTAATGATGTACTTTGCTTTTTCAAGTCTTCTCTTTGCTTCGTCTCTTCCACCTGCACTTCTTCCAAGGATCTCATCTGTTATAACTATCTGGTAATCCACAGAGGTTCCTAATGTTCCAAATAATCCTGCGATTGTTGAAAGGTCAAGTGTTCCAACTGCAGCCATAAATGAAATAAGTATGATCATCTGAGTTGTTGCAACAAAGACAAGCGGGAATATGTGTTCAGG
>CAZJHL010000024.1:8869-11254 GCA_964545865.1 Microcaldota archaeon
TGTCTGTATCTGAACGCAATGAACAAAAGTACTATTACCCCTGCCGCAATCATTCCTATGATACTGTAGTTAAGGAATTCATTACCTAACGAAGGTGGCACATAGATTATACTTCCCAATTCTATTGAAACTGGAAGCGCCCCTCCGCTTAGAATGCTCTTTATCTTCTTCATCTCTGCTGTTGCATATTCCTGCCTTTCCTGATATGTGTCGCCCTTTGCTGTTCCCTCTATGCTGAACTGCTGCGAGGTCTGCCCTGTTGCAAGTGCAGGACTTAGCGTTGGAGCTGAAAGAAGACCTATCGCGCTCCACTGATTGACAGTTATTCCCTCAAGACCCATGCTTATTACTTCTGGAACGAATTCTGATCTTGGCTTTGTAATAACTTTGTATGACTGGTTGATTTTAGAGATTAAAACCGATTCATCCTGTGAGATTATTATCTTTGTTTTGTTTTGTGATAAGATGGCATTGAGCTGAGTATCTGGGTCATCATTTGAATCCACGAAAACAACGGAATTATGGCCATATGATGCAACAGTTGAAAGCTGCTTCTTTACATCTTCGATTGGAACAGTGATGTTTTCAAGATAAATTTCTCTCATTACTATTACTGAATCCTCTGCCTTATCAAGAAACAGATAGACTGGATAGTTTGCTTTTCCGTATGCGGCATTAGCGAATTTCTTCGCACCCTCTTGATTTACAACGAACCCAACTCCCCATCTTATAGTGCTGCCGCTCACTGAAGGCATGTCCCTGATGCTTCCACTGATTATATTCTCTCCGGTTATCGCGGTTGTTCCATCGATTATCGCTTCAAACTTTCCTTCAGAACTTAGGATGTCCTTAACCTGTTGTATGTATGTCTGGTCAGATGAAGCAGGAAGCTCTACATAAACCTGCTGGTCACCTACTGAACGCACCTGGACCTGGCTTAATCCGAACTTGCTTACTCTTAGCTTTATTGTATTTACAACATCATCCATTGTTGCTTTTGAAACTGCTTTCTCGAGAGTGATTGGGATTCTTGTTCCTCCAGTAAATTCCAATCCAAAGTTAGCTCCCTTAAAGTAGAGAAGCATAAGCATTGCTGCTGCAAGCAGCATTATGAATATTACACGCTTATCGTTTAACCAGGCGAGCGAGATTTTCATATTTGCCCTCCAAATACCAGAGCACTAAAACTGAGTTAAGGCACCATGTAGCAATGAGGTCTCCAATCAGACCTGCAACCGCTACAGAACCAATCTGGTAGTAAGTTGGAATGTGCGTATACATCCCTAAAAACATCAATATCGCAAATGCCACTATGACAGTTGTAGTCATTGCGAACCCTGTCCTGAATGCATCGTATGCCCTTTCTCTCGGGGTACCTTCCCGTCTCTTCACTGTCTTGATTGTAAGCATCATGTCTGTGTCCAATGAGAGAGCTGCCAATGTCATCAAGGTCACGAAAGACGCAAGGGTCAGCGGGATTCCGAAAAATGCCATTGCTCCCAAAGCCATGATAATGTCGGAGGTTGCTCCCACAAGGACTGCGAAGGATGGGATGAAAGTCCTGAATATGAGGAATACGACTACAATCGCCAAGAGAGCAGAGATCAACGCTATGTTAAGAACCTTGCTTACGAAAAGTCTGCTTAACGCAGGGCTCACTTCCTCCAATTTCATATCTGAATTGGAAATGGATGATGACAAGGAAGAAATCAATTTGTCCTTGTAAACAACCTTTGCCTCTGAAAAAACAGCGTTGGATGCCTTCATTATCTTGGATATTTCGTCTGAACTTTCCTGTTGCGTCGCTGCTTTCCTTCCCATCAATTCCTCTGAAAGCGAGAATATCTGGGATTGAAGCTCCTTTGCCTTGGCTGATAAAGAGCTAAGCTTTGCTTCGTCTTCTGCTATCTTGGAAGAAAGATCCTTTCCTGTTGTTTGTTGCTCGGATCTTAATCTTGCAAGCTCGCTCTCAATCGTGCTTGAATCCTTAAGAAACGACTCCATCTCAATAAGCCTGTCGTCTATTTCCATTATCCTCATGTCTGTGGGTATCTCGATCTCAACAACGTTTCCGTTTGGAGTCTGATACAACCTTACTTCTGCGTCATAAATGTTGTTCTGGGAGAGGATTTCTTTTATCTGCTGATTGCTTATCTGTTCCTGCGTTTGGACTGTTATAAGCATTCCTCCCTTAAGGTCTATTCCATACCTTAAATTAGGTATCAAAAACAGACTTATGAGTATTAATATAAGTGGAAAGATTATAAGCAAGCTGTAATTTCCTTCGTATATGTTAGGAAGTTTCAATCAAACACCCTTTATTGAAAATTTACATGACCTAGTTTCATCATTTCAAGAGAATCAGAATCTGATTCGCTCAATGAA
>CAZJHL010000025.1:0-3353 GCA_964545865.1 Microcaldota archaeon
ATCCAATGCCCTTGGCATGGAGCTGTTTTCGACCTAGAGACGGGTCAGGCGATGGGTGGTCCAACAAAAAATCCAATCAAGGTATACAGAATAAAAATAGAAAACGAAGAGATATATATGGAATGAATTGATTAATAAAAATGAGAAATAAACAAAATAAAAGAAATAAAATGACAAAAAAGGCAACAAAAAAATCTGATTTTTTAGTACAGAATTGAGTTTACCTTGTGCATTATCATGAATGCAGCAAAGTAAGCTACGAACGCATGGAGCGATGTCCATCCGCCCGCGTATGTAAGCACACCTTGGCTGACTAAAATAGCTTCTATCGCTGTTCCAGCTGCTGCGATCCATACGCTGCTGAAGAAGCCTAGTTTCATATCAAATTTCCTTGCGAAAAGAACTGCATATGTAAAGCCTGCGCAAAACGCGATTCCCATGACTTCTATTGGAACTGCGCCTAATTGCAATATGCTACCAGAAGTATACCAGTATCCAAGCAAAAGACCAAGGTTTTCGAATACAAAATCAAATATAAGAAGGAACGCGCCCAATTTGATTGCGCGGGAATTCAGCTCCTTCAATTTTGATTTAGGCGTCCTATCTTTTATCAAATAATATAAAGTGCCCCATATACCTATGGCAGTGAAAAGAAGAAAGACCCATATGCTCATGCTCAACATATAACCACCTCGTTTTTGAGCTTAACTTATTACACCTAATAGCTAATTTAAAGTTCTGATCGCGTTGATTAGTCTTTCATTAGATAATCGTCAATATTCTCAAGATACTTCTTTGCCTTCGGCTGGAATTCATTCAGATACTTCTCCACATGGGACGCAAGAAGCTGCTTTGTTTCCCCATCAAGTATCTTTCCTGCCCTGTAGTCGTCCTTAAGTTTTTGGAACTCGGAATCGCTCTCAATGAAATGCGCGCCCAAATACTCGATGACTACGGACTTCTCGGGATCTCCACCGTATTTCCTCTGCTCTTCAACAGTAGGCTGTCCTCCAGTCAATGCCTGCATGCAAAGCTTTGCTGCTTTCTTTGGATCCTCGTCCAAGAAAATCGCGCTTCCGGGCTTGCTTTTTGACATCTTGCTTCCGCCCTTGAGACCCCTAAGAAAACGCATATGCACTGTAGCAGGCTTAACATATCCTACCCTGTCAGCTATGTCTCTTGCAAGCCTGAGATGTGGGTCTTGGTCTATAGCAATCGGAACAAGCACATGGTGCGGACCGTCGAGCTCCTGCGGAAGTAGGATGTCTGCGGCCTGCACAACTGGATAGAACCATTGGCCTGGATTCTTTGACATGTCGAATCCGTATATTGCCTTTATCTCATTCATTGTGCAGTGAGTTGAGAGCTTTATTGCGAGATTGTAAATCTTGGTGTACTGCTGGTGTATCAGAATTCTTGTCTTCTTAGGATCAAACCCCAACGCGAGAAGTTGGGCAGCTATCAGCTTTGCATTTTGAAGAGACTCATTCTGGTCTTTAGCCTTGCCTGTCACATACGCCTCGTCGTCTGAAATAGTGAGAAGAACTGGAAGGTTGTACTCTTTTTGCAAAGCGACCACAAGATCCATTGTCCATTTATGCCCAAGATGCAAGGAACCAGAGGCGTTTACTCCAGTTATTATTGAAGCTTTGTTCCCTCTCTCTATTGCGGAAAGGAATTTGTCAAAATCCCTATGCGAGAAAACAAATCCCCTCCTGAACGCCTTGTAGTTTGGAAGCTTTTTGATTGTCGAAATAGGCTGAGTTCCGAATTCCTCTATAAGCTTCTGGTAGTTTATCGCTTCGTCTGAAACATCGAATGGATCAATATGCTGCATATAATCACTTCAGCAACTAGAGGTAAAGATATTGGTTTGGATAAACCTTTATCCCGTCCTTGTCTATCTTGTAAGGCACAGGCTTCTTTATGAAGTCGCTGCCCCTCATCTTTACCACTTCAAGTATTTTTACAGTATATCCTTTGTTCTGGATGTCGGTAAGTCTTATCACTCCGTCACAAAGCGGCTCTATACCTATCTCCTCTGCTCCTGATTTCGCTTCTGATATCAATAGAGTGGTGGTGCCCCAGCTCCTTAATGTGTCAATCAGCTTCATCATTTCCTGCCTTCTCTTCTGCTCTTCCTCATAGAGCATTGTCAAAGGAGTGATGGGGTCTATCACAAGCCTCTCTATTTCAAGCTCTACTATGAGGTTGAAAAGAGTGTTTTCCTGGGAAAGGAACTCCTTCGCCTCGTGGATTGGGTATTCGATAAATATGAATTTCTTCTGCGCCTCGTAGGCTGAAAAATTCCAGCCGAATTTCGCAAGGTTCCTGTACATCGACCTCTTTCTCTCATCAAAAGAGATGTAGAATCCGCTTTCCTTGAAATCAGTTATACCTTTGTAAAGAAATTGTGAAGCGAGAATAGACTTGCCAGAGCCGGTGCCACCGGACACGAGAACCACGCTGCCCTTAGGCAATCCTCCACCAAGCATATGGTCTAATCCGTCTATTCCAACCGGCGCAATTCCTGCCTTGATTGCCATCCTCTTCACCTTTGTCCACTCATCTATGCTAAGCAAGATGAAAAAATCACAGATTCACTCCTTTTTCTCTCCTTTTTGCAAAAGCTCCTTTCCTCTTTCAGCCCTTGCGTCCAATATCTTCGCCAACTTCTTTCTCTCCTCGGGAGTCATTGTTTTTTCAACTATCTCTTTGAGAAGGTTTGAAATCGTGTGAACATGATCCAGTATCAGTGCCTGCGCCTCATGCTGCTTTATAATGATCTCGTTCGGCTTTATTATCTCAACACCTATCGGGCCGTAGTTGTCGCATATCTTTGCAAGAGATGTAAAATTCTTTGTAAGAATTGTGACCTTTGCTGCGGCTGAGAAATCCCCCCCCTCAAGAGGTATCGCCCGCTCTATGTCGCCTACGCAGTAGACAACGTCCTTCTCTGAATTCAGCCTTCCCACTAGCTCGACAAGGAGCTGCTCTATCTTTTCTTTGTCCTTGCCTATGGCATCAAAGTACAAAATAGAAAGCACGCCACCTTCCTCTATTGTTTTTTCTGTCAATTGCTTTATGTTTTTGATCTCTTTCTTCTCATTCGACATCATAACACCTATTCATTATCTCTATCAAATTTAATATTTTAAACGTTAACAATATTATTGGTTGTCAAAGTATAATAAATCTTGTCTTATGTGCTTAACTGCGTCCTATTAACTATATGGCAAGGTTTTGCTCACAATTCCTTTATTATTGCGATTGCATCCTTTATCGGAAGCTGCTTCTCTTCTCCTGACTGGAGATTTCTCAGCGTTACTTTCTGGAGCTCTGCTTCCTTTAGT
>CAZJHL010000025.1:3383-10743 GCA_964545865.1 Microcaldota archaeon
TTTCATTGAATTCGCGTATTCCAATTGCTTCCTAAGATCCCTCTCAGTCACATTTAGGGAGACGTTTAACCCTGACTTTCTCATCACTGACGCGACTTTTATCGAGTATTTGTATGATTCATCCTTGATGTTTGCGACATAAACATTCGCCTGTGAAAATGGAGAGTCTGTTTTCATTCCTTCCCTCTCTTTTATTATCTCAGCAATCCTGTCTATTCCCAATGATATGCCTACCGCGGGCGAAGGCGAACCGTAAAGACCTAGAAGGTCATCGTATCTTCCCCCTCCGCCTATGCTTAATTGCTGCGGTCCTGATTTTATCTCGAAAATCGGGCCTGTATAGTAATCAAGCCCTCTGGCCAAAGAGTAGTCGATTTCTATGTTGTCAACTCCGTACTCTTTTGCGATCTCGACTATCTCCGCAAGCTTGTCGCTTCCCACAAACTCCTGCTTTTTAGAAATGATTGATTTGAATATTAGTTTTATGGACTCTTCCGATATGCCTGCATCCATCATCTCTTTCTTCACTCCGCCTTCACCCTTCTTGTCAAGCTTGTCAAGTATTCTTATTGCTGCCGGCACGTTTGCCTTTTCCACTCCCGCCTTTTCCATCATGTCAAACAAGCATTCCCTGTTGTTCAGTTTGAATCTAATGTCTTTGAAGCCTAGCGCATTCAGTGCATCGTTCGCGCATGCTATGAGCTCTGCTTCGCATTTCATGCTGCTTGAACCAATTATGTCAACGTCAGACTGCCAGAACTCCCTGAATCTTCCCTTCTGCGGCTCGTCTCTCCTCCAGACAGGGCCAGACCTGAATACCTTTATCGGCTTTGGAAGAGAGGTGTTGGAAGTGAACCTTGCGAGACCCACTGTAAAATCAAACCTAAGCCCCATGTCGTCTATCTGGTATATCTGCTTCCTTACCTCTTCTCCGGACTTTCTTCCAAGGACCTCGAGATATTCCAGGGCAGGGGTATCATAAGGATCGAAGCCGTAAGACATGTAAACCTTTTCAACTGTTGACACTATTCTTCTTCGCATGCTAGCCTCGATCGGATAGAAGTCTCTCATTCCTCTTGGAGGTTGATTGATCATAATAACACCTTAGTCAGCCTAATTGGTTCCTTACAAATTTGTAGTTGTGCCAGTTATTGTCCTTTATAGTTATATATCCTGAAGCGTTCAGCTTGTTATCTTTCAGCTTTATTACGCACTCATTCAAAGAAGATATTGATGTCTCTAAATTCTCTCCATGGACGCCGAGCTGCATTGTGGAAACGATCGTAACTCCTTCTGTTCTTAATTTGCCTAAAAAGAACTGCAAAAATGAAAACACTTCGTTGGCGCCGAATGTCTCTATCAGGGTGGAAATGGAATGAAGAACAACTAACGGCTTCTTTCCTTCCTTTCTTATCTTATCTAAGTGGTCAGAAACAGATATGGAAAGAGAGCTCAATGTAAACGGAACTTCAAGGCATTTCACATTTTCAGAGGCTGGACATACGTTGAACTGCTGTGAATAGCTGTCTACATAGAATATGTTGCATGCCTTTTTAGCGCATAACCAACCATTCTTCTCAGCCATGGCAATCCAGTTGCTGACACCTAAATCTGTAAGTATGATTATTGGGGAAATGCCGTGTTCACAGCAATTATCCTTTACCATCCTCATCAATATTGGCTTCTTGCCAGAATGGGGAGTTCCAAGTATCAATACGGAAGTGCCTTCGACTATCCCTTTTCCAAGCAGCCTGTCAAGTGACTTGCTTCCGGTGGTGAAAAAGATTCGCTTCACAGGTTTTGCCTTCTTAATTGTTTTCTTGCTCGCAATTCGAGATTTTTTCTTGTGCTGCTTCACCTTAAGAGATACGGCTCTCTTGGTTATTTTGTGCTTCTTAATTTTCTTGGTTGCCTTCTTTCCCTTTTGCAAAGCCATCCAGATACACCAGTTGCTATCCGAATCAACGCATTTGATCCAGAATAATTATTAGACAGAAATAATTATAAATATGTTTTAAAGATATATTCACATCCTGTCTTAAAACACGAAAGTGAAAAAAATGAAAGTGGGAATTCTTTCTGACACGCACATCGGATATCCAAGGTTCTATGATGATTCAGTAGAGCAGGCAGAGGGGGCGTTTAAGGAGGCATGCGACAGTTCAGACATTGTTCTGGTAGCTGGAGACATATTTGATACAAAAACCCCAAAGTTCGAAGTGATCGCAAAGGCGATGGAAATCTTTTCCTATGGGAAAAAAGTAAACTGGAAAGAAAAAGGAATCGAAAGCAAAGAAGGCCATCTCCCTGTGGTGGCGATACACGGAACTCACGACCGAAGGTCAAAAGGAATGGTCAATCCTGTTGAGCTTCTTGAAAGAGCCGGAATCATAACAAATGCAAGCGACAGGGTTGTTGTTTTTGAAAAGAAAAACAAAGACGGAAAGGTGGAAAGGATCGCCATACACGGAATAGGCGGCACCACTGAAGACGCAATAAAGGAAACGATCAACAAGCTCAATTTCAAGCCTATTCCAGGGGCGTACAACATACTCATGCTGCATCAGACAATCAAGGAAGTCATACCTATGGCTGAAGGAATCTCTTTGGACGAGCTTCCTGAAGGGTTTGACCTCTACTTGTGCGGCCACATACATAAAAGAGTGGTGATGGAGAAAAACGGAAAGAGGCTGCTGATTCCAGGAAGCACGGTGATGACCCAGCTGAAAAAAGAGGAGGAAGAACCGAGAGCGTACGTGATTCTTGACACAGAAGCAAATGAAATCAGGTTCGTTGACATCAAAAGCAGGCCGTTCCTTTATGGAGAGATAGAGTTCAAGGACGCTGACCTGAAGGATGTCACTGACGGAATAAGAAAGAAGATCGATGAGCTGATGGTGAAAGCGAAAGAAAACAAGGAAAAAGACAAGCTTCCAATAATCAGAGTGGTTGTATCCGGAACTCTCAAGCAGGGGATTAAAAGAGAGAACTTAGGCCTCCAAGACATATACCTTGAGTACGAGGAGAAATGCATGCTTCAGATAGACAATGAGATGGACGAGCAAGGACTGAAGGAAAAGCTCGAATCGTTGAGAAACATGTACAAGCAGAAGATGTCTGTGAGGGAGATCGGAATCCAATCAATAAAAGAAAGGCTTCAGAATACCAGCGCAAAAGAGATTGATGCGGAATTCTTGATGAGCATGCTACAGGACGAAGACAACATAGAATTCGTTCTCGAAGAGATGATTAAAAAGAAGCAAATAAAATGACTTGACCTGATAAATTGTGACAGGATCAGATCTTAGAATATTTCTTTGAATACCATGCTAGTTTGGAAAGTGCCTTAGCTGCGACATAGGGCGAGGTGTAGGTTGGAACCCCTCCGTTCTCCAAGAGCACTCTGTTCTGTTCTGTGTAATCTCCCCCTATTGTGACCACTGCCATCGGCTTCTCCATCTTCTGAGAATAGGAGACAATGAGGTCGATTATGCTTGCATCCAGGCTCGCTGTCTGCATCAGAGGGGTAAGCACCAGTATATCTACGTTTTTCTCGTTGAACATCGCTTCCAGCGCGATTCTGAATCTTGCAACATCTGCGTCGCCAGCAAGGTCGAGAGGGTTTGTTATATTCACGTGCATAGGCATTGATTCGCGAAGCCTTGCCTTAGTCTCTGTGCTCAGCTCAGCCATGTTAAGCCCGTTCAAAATAATCTGATCAGAGGTGAGAACCCCTATCCCTCCTCCGTTTGTTATTAGCCCAACCCTGTTTCCCTTTGGAAACGGCTGGAGAAATATCTTTGAGAAATCGAACAAATCAGTCAAGGATTCAACTTCTATTATTCCTGCCTGCCTAAAAGCGGAAGAATAAACTGCATAATCGCCAGCCAATGCAGCTGTATGGGAAGCGGCCGCCTTCACGCCTGCCTGAGTCTTTCCTGCCTTTATGAGTATGATTGGCTTTCTTTTTGTCACTTTTCTCGCAACCTCAAGGAACCTTCTTCCGTCCTTTACTGCCTCTATGTACATCGCAATTACCTTGGTTCTTTTATCTTCTCCAAGATATTCGATAAGATCAGTCTCGTCAACCACTGTTGCATTGCCATACGAAACAAACAATGATATCCCAACTCCCATTTTTGCAGCTAGGTCCATCACTGCGGCCCCTACTGCTCCGCTCTGGCTTATGAATGCGATTTCTCCGGCCTTTGGCCTTCCCAATTTGTATACTGGATTGAAAACAGAGTCAACTCTTGAATATGGATTGATGAATCCCATGCAGTTGACACCTATCACTGCCATTCCGTATTTCTCCGCTGTCTCTTTTACTCTTCTTTCATCTTCTACGTTTCCGACCTCTGCGAACCCGCTTGTTATTATCACTATATTCTTTATCCCTTTCTGCCCACATTCGTCAAGAACTTTAAGAACTGCTTTCTGAGGCACAACTATTATAGCGAGATCAACAGGGCTTGGGATGTCCTTTACAGAAGCGAATGCATGCTGATATAGAATCACGTCTGCCGAAGGGTTCACTGGATAGACGGGACCTGAAAAACCGCCCTCTACGAGATTCTTGAGTATCACATGACCTATCTTGTTTGGCTCTTTTGATGCGCCTATCACTGCTATTGAATCTGGCTCAAACATTTTCTTAAGGTCAAATCTCATGATATCACTCGACTACCCTTACATCCACCACTTCGCAACCGCCGCCCCTGTCTTTTGAGTGCACAATTACGGGATTCAGATCTAATTCTTTTATTCTCTCTGCGAGCGCTATGGAATTCACTTTCATTATCACATCAATCAACGAATCAATATCGTATTCCTTTCCCCTTGCATTGAATATCGGATATGACTTAAGCTCAGAGAGCATTTCCTTCACATCGTCAGTTTCGACAGGACAGACCCTTATGGAGACGTCTTTCATTATCTCTGCGTATATGCCTCCTGCCCCCACCAGTATTACTGGGCCGAATGTAGGATCATGCTTCAGACCTATTATCATCTCTATTCCTGGCGCTGCCATCTGCTGCACTATTACGCCTTCGAATTCAATTCCGGCAGAGACGGAGCTTCTTAAGAGATCAGTAAAGGTCTGCTGCACGGCATCCGGAGGGATATTCAGCCTGACTCCACCTATCTCTGTCTTATGCAAAGGCTGAGAGGAAGCTATCTTCATTGCGACAGGATAGCCTATGCTGTCCGCTATCCTTTGAGCCTCTTCCGGACTTTTCGCTATCGCATACTCTACCACTGGTATGCCGTATTTCGACAGCAATTCAAATTGCTTCATAACTATCTTTCACGACAAATTTGTATCCTACCGCAGTTATACAGATATGTATCCGCTTACATAGAGAGCGGCAAGCAGTATTATCAAGATTGCAATTATTATGAACGGAGCGTATTTGCCTATGAAGAAAGAAAGCTTTCCAAGGAACTTGTCAAGCGCCCCCAATTTTCTTGCCTCTTCCTCGCTTCCGACCGGAGTCGCGTCCGCAGAGGAAAGAACAGACTTTATGTCAAGCTGCTTTGTTGGCTTTACCTCTACCTGCCTTGTTTGAGCCTGTGGGGCCGGCTTCTGCTCTGCCTGGACTGGCTGCTTCTTTGGAACATAGCCAGTGAGTTTGAATCCTTTCTCCGTTATGTTGAGCGTTAGCTTTCCTGCCCTTATCTCATAATCAGCATATCCTTGCTTGATCACTTTATAAAGATGAATAGAAAGATCGTCGCTCCTTATGTTCAAGTCATTCTTTACACTCTCAAAAGTCTTGTTTCCAGACGCTATTGATTTCAATATCACATGGTCCAATCCATCCAAAGGTTCTGTTGCCTTCTCCTCCGCATACATGAGAACTTTCTCCCCGAGCTCGCTCCTGTTGACTACGCTCCTTCCGATCGCAGAGGAGATTGAAACAAGCTGCTTCACCTGCAAAGTTCCGAGAATAGAAGCAGTGTCAAAAAAAGACGAATAGAGCTTACCGCTGAAGCTCTCCATTAGAGAATCCTTCTCTATCTTCTCAAGCACAATCAGATCAAGTATTGTCAAATCTTTCGGCATTTCCATATAATCCACTCTTGATTACTGCATATATTATTCTAATAAAACTTGTATCTAATGATTTAAAAAATCTACTCTTAAATTCTATTTAGGGAAATAAGCCAGGTTAGCACATATGGCAAAGAGATGTATGTGTTGAAATGGAAGTGAGTGTTTGAAAATACATGTTCTTGGAGCAGGAAAAGAAGTCGGAAGATCGATGATGCTTGTGGAGACAGAAGGGAAGAAGATTGCATTGGACGCAGGAATAAAAGTGAAAGACCAGGATATGGAAGTGACCGGCCTTCCGAAACTTTCAACTAACATAAAAGTTGATGCTGCATTGATCGGGCATGCACATCTGGACCATTCTGGATTCTCTCCAGAACTGTATAGGAGATACAATACCCCATTTTTCATGACCCTCCCTACCCAAGGATTGGCTGACCTTCTAATAAAGGATGCTAAGAAGATAGATCCCCAGCTTCCATATGAAAGAAGCGACATAGACGGTACATTTAACAAGACAGTCGGCGTTCCTTATGGAATGGAGCACTCGATAGGAAATGTGAAATTCACTTACTATGACGCAGGCCACATCCCTGGCAGCGCAATGATGGAGATAAAAACCGAAAGAAAAAGGTTGTTTTATACCAGCGACTTCAAGTTGGATGAGACAAGGCTTCTTTCTGGAGCAACAGTTCCGGAGGGCAAATTTGATGCACTAATTATTGAAAGCACGTACGCGAAAAGACACCATCCTCCAAGAAAAGAAACCGAAAGAAAGATAATAGATGTAGTTAAAAAGACGTTGCATGACGGAGGTAATGTTCTGTTTCCGACGTTTGCGGTTGGAAGGACCCAAGAGCTCGCAATGGTGTTGGCAGATTACCAAATAAACGCCCCGATATTCATAGATGGAATGGGCAAAACTGCATCTGAGATAACTATGAGCTACCCAAGATATGTCAAGAATCCAGGCAAATTAAAGAACGCGCTTGAAAATCTCAAACCGGTTGGAAAAAATAAAAACGAAGTGCTTAAGGAACCTTCGGTGATAATAGCCACTTCTGGCATGCTCGAAGGAGGGCCTGCCATAAGCTATTTGCTTGCTCTCAACGAGATGAAAAAGCGAGAAGACATAGACTCATCAGTGGTATTCACAGGATATTGCGTTGAGGGAACTGGGGGCTGGTTGCTGCAGAATAAGCAGATGGCAAAGATAAAGCCAAGGAAAGAAGGAAAGAAAACAAAGGAGGTTCCAATAAATCTGAATGTTTTCTACGAGCCGCTGAGCGCGCACGCAGGCAGAAA
>CAZJHL010000026.1:0-2920 GCA_964545865.1 Microcaldota archaeon
GCAATAAAGGAAATTGTGACATTTGTTTTATGCCAAGTGTTGTTTGATGGAGAGAGGATTTGGACTGATGGTGGTGTTGTGTCTGATGCGGTGACATATAATTTTAGAGGCAAATAATCTACATTTGAACCATCACTAAGAATATCATAAATTTCATCGCAGAATCCATCAAAATTAGTATCGTTGCATATCTGAGAGAATCCATCACCAGTTGGCGTTAAATATGCGTTTCCTCCAATATTCGGACCGCCTAAGATGTTTGGGCCCGTTTGATTTGTTGTATTCCAATAGTTAACATCAGAGGTTGAGCTTACTGATTGTGATCCATTAAATATATTGTTATATATGTATCCGAATGTGCCCCCAGCCACGTATAATCCATATTTATCTGGTGCATGAGATGAAAGATTATTTGAGATCAAATCATTGTTATTTCCGTATAAATAGATTCCATTTGAAAATAAAGAGGTTACATTGTTTCCTTCAAGATGGTTACTGTTTGAGCTATCTAGGTATATGCCTCCATTTCCACAAGTTGAACTGTTTGTATTAATATTATTAAATGAAATATTGCTATCATGGATATAATAAAGATAGATGCCTTCACAATCTGTAGTGATATCATTATTTGTGATTGTGAAATTTATGCCAGTATACAGATTATTGATAATAATTCCACCGGCCCCGTTATACAAATTGCTATTAAAAGAGTTATTTTGGATTACCCAGTTATACCCCCCTTGAGAAAAGAATAAATTGCCGTAACCACCATTAATAATTACATTATTTGAAAAGTTTATGTCATAGGATTCAGTCATGGATATCTCGAATCTTAAAACCTCATAGTACGAGTTTTCTTCAGATATAAAGGTATTGTTTATAATGTTAGAGGATATTATGTCAAAAATATAAATAACATAATTATCACGAGATATGAATTCATTATTGTTAATCAATAGATTTGAAACGGGATTTCCGTTAAGATAAAGTGAATAACTACTTGAATTAACTATATTATTGGTTATATTAACAAGATCCACATTTGAAAGCTCAATTCCCTCATTATTCATACTACCTAATTCTACACTTACTGAGATGTTATTATTTGAGATCAAACCGTTTGATATGCCACTCCCAATTATGCCTGCATCCCCATCCATTAATGAGATAGTATTGTTAATAATACGGAAATCGTTTATATTTGAATATAAATTTATTCCTTGACCTTCAAAAGAAATAAGTGTGTTGTTAGTTATATCCATATCTGTGGAAGAATCAAATAAGATTGGTTTGCTCACATTAAAAAATGAATCCGATATGCTCACATTTAGTGAATCGTGCACATATATCCCATTTATTGAATTAGAGATATTTACATTTCTTACATTAACATCATTAACCTCTAAATGTATGTGATCTAACGTATGTGACATCGAACCGGTAATATTTATGCCAATGCAGCCGATCAAACCTATCCAAGAATAAGCAGTTGCGTCTATCTCAGAATTATCTGGACAGTTACTGTATATTGAATTCGCAAAGTAAACTGGAACTCCATCTATAGTATTCAGCGAATCAATATAATTCATAGTGCTTTCTTTAGCGATATAGATGCCCTGAGACTTACTACTTAATTTGTTTATATGGTTTGCGGATATGTTATTATCAGCTGTTGTTCCCTGAATATAAATCCCATATGTTAGATTTCCAAACACCGAAATATTATTATAAGAAATATTATTGAAATTACAACCACTTAATATAATACCATATTCATTGGTATACATGCTATTGTTAAATATGGTTGATTCATCCGTAGAATCTAAAGAGATTCCATAACTATTACTTGATATATTATTATTGAAAATGTAACTTTGATCCGAATCTAAAAAATAAAATCCACCGTAATACCCAGAATTCACAACATTTTGGTAAAACCAAATATTATTTGAAGAAGCAGATCTAACACCAAAACTATTTATGCTTGTGATATTATTCATTGAAACATTTGTATTAGTAGATCCATAAAGATAAATCCCATAATACGATACATTGATTGTGTTATTTAAAATGTTAATGTCACCAGATGTGCATTGATGTATTTCAACCCCTCCACCGAGATAACTAAAAATATTGTTTCTTAAAATATCTGAACTGCTTATTGAATAAAATGTAACGCCGTAGCTATTTGTAGAAGTTATATTGTTTTCTTCTACAGTGATAGAATTCCCGTACTGGAGATAAAACCCTCTTGAATATGCGTAAATTGAATTATATGAAAAATTACAATATTGGCAATTACTTAATCCGATCCCATTACCATTATTTGATGCATTAATTAGATTATTCGATACAACTAAATTTTCCTCACCGTTAATTATTAGTCCATCTGAATTTCCACTGTATATGGAATTATTTACTAATATAGTATTTGTATCATAGTACAAATAAACAACCTCTGAATTTGAACTTATAAACTCATTAGATGAAATGTTTGTATCAGAAGAGTAATCTAAATAAAATGCTTTATTTTGATCACTGTATACGTTATTCCCTATCACATCAGTCCCAAAACCGTGATCTATATGAATACCATCGGAATTATACGTTGAAATATTATTATAATGTAACTTTGTATTATTTACGTAGTTGAGATAGATAGCTAAGTGGGTGGTGTTAATTACATTATAACTAAGATTTAAATCGGAAGAAAATAAAGCCAATACTGCATAGCTATTATATGAGGATGTTGAGATGTTACTGTTATACACGAGTCCCCCAGTTGAATTTTCAAAAAACATCGCATGTGAATCTTGAACGCTCGAATTTTGTATAAAATTACAGTTCTTAATTATTGTTCCATTAAAATTAGTAATATTTACACCGTATCCCAATTCATCATTTGCATAATTTACTACAT
>CAZJHL010000026.1:2954-9438 GCA_964545865.1 Microcaldota archaeon
TTGCTGCGATTATGAGTGCTGTTCCACTACAAATTAAATCAGAATCTAAAACTGTATTTGATGTTATTGTGTCACCACAATTTATTGCGGCTGAAAAAGAAAAGAACATAGATAAAATAAATGCGATTATTATCAAATTAATTTTTTTGAATAGAGACCAACTTCGATACATAGATTCACCTTTTAACTCCATATCCATGGAACCAAATTCATTATCAGCGCAGCCAGAACTAGATACGCAACAGCATCAACGATTCGTTTATCCTTAACTGAATCCTGGAGAATCCTGTGGCCATCAAATGCCTGTACTGGCAGCAGGTTGATGACTCCCACAAAGAAATTAAGGACTGTAAGTAGCGCGAAGATAAGATAAATCGATTTTATCCACCAGTATTCTGGCATTATCGTTGGCGAAACCAAGATTCCTATCGTGCCTTTTTCATCTGTTTTCACATTGAGCGTGCCAGTATTTGTTTCCAAGATCATGGTTGAGTTCGGCTCGAATGTTTTTTTCAAGTTATTAAAATCATTTAGGGATGTAATTTGTATATTGTTTATTGAATAAATCTCGGTGCCTACAGTTATATTTGCAGCATTTTTACTTACTCCGATTACTGTAAGATGGTTCGAATAGAATGCAGGCAATGAGAAGAGCAACAATGCAGTTGGGATGAAGAAAATGATTGTTGCAACTATATTGGATGCTGCTCCTGCAGCTGCAACCCTCAACTTATCCTTCGTTTGCTTTTTTGAAAGCTGGCTGTCATCGATGTCCACGAATGCGCCTACTGGAATGAAACCAAAAAGAAGAAGGCCTGAAGATTTCAACCTGACCTTTGAGCGGATTGCCTCTATGCCGTGCGCTCCCTCGTGTATCACTAATAGTGCAAGAAGCGCTATTATACCTTCGAAAAGAGGTATGGTTATTCCTGGAATAATGAAGGAAACACCTGGAGAGGAATCAATTTTTGGTGCAATTCCTAGGAGAAACGATATTATAGAATATATTACCGATGCTGCTTTTGCAATTAGACCGAAAGCGACAAACCCCGCAAATCCGAACACCAAAAGAACTGCGAAAGAGAGAGCAGACAGAATTGAAAACTGGCTTGAGCTGGAATCTGGAATGTCTGTCTGCGGAAGGTCTATCGCAGAGAGCGCGATTACAGTTATGAATGGTGATATGAATAAAGAGAAGAGTACAAGCACGATCAAACTGGATGCAATTGTTTTTGTCTCGATATGCTTGAAAAGCTTGATACTTGAAAGCCCAAATCCGAATACAAGCCCGAAATCAGATATCTGGTCCATCCACTTTCCGAAAACCCTGTTTGACCACTTAATAAAATCTAATCCTTCTTTAATCTTAAACATTAAGAAGCCGCTCCAACCCTCCGCGCCAGTTATTTTTCTAATGGAGATTCCAGATATCAGCAGAATAACAATTGAAAGCATTCCTTTAAGGAAAGCAGAAATATCACTAGTAACTATAAGAAAAAAGATAAGAAATGAGATCATTACAATTCCTGCAAGTTTGCAGGATTCGTTTTTACAAATGCTATCAAATCGCATAAATTATATTTTATAATTACATTTATAAAAACTACTTATAAATTTAGAAATGATAAACACATGTTTCGGTGTTAGAATGGATTGTGAATTATGTGGGAGACCAGATGCAAAGATTATTGCTTTAGTAGAAGGAGTGGAAATGAATGTATGTGAGAAATGTTCAAAACATGGAAAGATAATAAGAGTAATTACGGAAGAAAAAGAAACCGCTAAAAGTATAAAAACAGAAAAAGCGGAAGTTGAACTTGAAGTTGTGGATGATTTTGCTGAGATAATAAGAAAGGAAAGGGAAAGGAGAGGAATGACGTTGAAACAGCTTGCTGCGGCAATCGCGGAAAAAGAATCATATATCGACAGAATAGAAAAAGACGAAGTTATACCTAGCGAAAAAGTTGCAAGAAAACTGGAGAAGTTCTTCAACATAAAACTACTTGAAGAAGTAGTTGTCTCAAAAGAAAGCAAAGAAAAAACAGCTGATGAAGCTTTAACTCTTGGAGATGTAATTGAAATAAAAAGGAAAAAATAAGAGATATAGCTAAAAGATGATCATATGGGAGTAGATTTAGGAAATGTACTGGTAAAACGGACGATCAGGCTTGAGAATCTCGCTGGAAGAAGAATTGCAATCGACTCGTATAACATGATATATCAGTTCTTGTCCACGATAAGGCAAAAAGACGGAACACCTTTAATGGACAGCAAAGGAAGAATAACAAGCCATCTGTCTGGATTGCTTTACAGGGTCTCGAAACTTCTCGAAATGAACGTACAGCCTATATTTGTATTCGATGGCGAACCTCCGAAATTTAAAATGAAAACTATAGAAAAGAGACAAGAGATGAAAGCACAGGCTCAGAGGAAGTTGGAGGAAGCCGCAGCCAGGGGAGAAACTGAATTAAAGGTTTATGCACAGGCTACAGTTAAGATGACGGCTGAGATTATCGAAGAATCGAAAAGAATGCTGGAACTCATGGGTGTTCCTGTTGTTATGGCTCCTAGCGAAGGAGAGGCTGAAGCTGCCCGTTTGGTAAGCGAAGGAATGGCCTATGCAGTAGGGTCACAGGACTATGATTCCATATTATTCGGGGCGAATAGAATTGTAAGAAATATTACTCTAAGTGGAAGAAGGAAACTTCCTGGAAAGGGCGTATGGGTTGAAGTTGAACCTGAGATGATCGATGCAGAGGAATCTCTTTCTCAAATAGGAATAGAAAGAAAACAACTCATTTGGGCCGCAATAATGATGGGCACTGACTACTTTGTTGGAATCAAAGGCATCGGCCCGAAAAAAGGAATTGCAATCGCAAAGGAATCCTCTTCGCTTAAGGATTGCTTTGAAAAGGCCAAGGCCCTCGATATTTACGAGGCTAATAAATCAGACCTTGAAGACATTGAAAGATTCTTTTTGGAACCTCCAAAGCCGAAACATGAACCTACGATTCAGTTTAAAGATCCAAAAAGGGACGAAATCGTTGATTTCCTTTGCGGCGAGCATGAATTCATGATGGAGAGAGTGGAGAGTGCTCTTGACCGAGTGATGAAAAAAGAAGAAGGAAAAAGCCAAACCAAGCTTGACAGCTGGTTTGAATAAGAAAGAATAGAAAATTAATTCCTTTTCCCCTTCATTTGCTTTGCACACTTATCAAGACTTCTGCTGAACGACTTAATAATCGCGCTCTCTTCTTTAGGGGTCAATTCGATATTGTTGATGCATTTTTCCAATATCGCCTTTTCTGCTTCCTTATCTGCCTTAGTCTGCATAATCTTTGACTTCATAAAATCACCTAACATTTTTCTTTGAGTAGAACTTGTTGTACACTTTCATTATTTCTTCGTGCGCTGGATTGAGAAAATCCTGCCTTTTCCTTCTTTTGCTGTTCTTTTCCTCGATAACCTCTAGTTTCTTAGGACTGAATTTGACTATTCGCCCTATGTCTCGTTTATCCTCGCTTGAAATTATAATTCCAAGCACTTCCTTTCTTTTTCTTTTATTCATATGTATCACCATTCCATTTACTGATGTGTATCTCAGTAATTCAAACTAGTAACTTAATTTTTTAGCCAAGTCTACCAAGATTTCGTATATTCTGATATCGTCATTTGTGACGTTGAACGGGTAAGGGTCTGGCTTCAATTCCCTTATCGCATTGTCAAATTCGGTTAAAACATAGCTCTCAAGATTGTAATCCTTCTTTACTGCACCAAAACATGCGAAACATGCAACTTCCCTTGATTTCAGTTTTTTTGTTCTGTCTTTTATCAAAGGAATCAGGTGCTCGAGAATTTTGCTGCCTAATGATGCGAACAGATTGGTACATCGGTTAATAAATTCCGTATCTTCGCTCGATTCTAATTCTTTGGATAAGATTTTGAATATCTCTGCTGCCTGCTCTTTCGATACTGAATCTGTATATTCTTCCAAAGAGATAACCGCATTTGCCTTAACTGTTGCATCCTCTTTTGGATTTGATAAAATATTCAAAAGCAGATTTACAGAATTTTTACTGAATTCAGACGCTTTTGCAATCAGAGTTATGGCTTGATTCCTAACTCTCAAACTTTGATTTTGATCCTTTGCTAATTGATTTATAGAATACAAGAGAGTTGCAGACGCATCCCCGAGCTTCTCAAGGGATAATAAGGCGGAATAAAGAACATCTGAATTCTTTTCTGTCAGAAGAACATGCTGAAAAACAGAAATTGCCTTATTCTTCTCTTCGTAATCTAAATTTGCGACTATCTTTGATATTAAAACTAAAGAATTCATTTTTATGACTATTTTTCGGTTTTCAATCTTTTCTTTTATTTCCTTATCTTTCAGTTTTTCCTCTATTTCTTTGCGCTTGAAATTCATGGATTTTGCGGAGATGTATGTTAAAACCTCGTCATCCAGTAACACACCGTATAATGTTGGAAGCGCCAATCTGCCCGTAGATTTTATCCTGTCAAACGCATTTAGTCTCGTTTCGTCTTTATAATCGAACATCTCTACAAACGAATTTACTACTCTGTCGTGAGAGGAACCGGAAAGCATTCCTTCTATCAAACCTTTGAATTTCGGATTACATCTCATTGAATTGTCTTCATCGAAATTGTTCTGGATTTTTTTATCCCTATACTGTTCCTCCATTCGGTTTCACCTCTTCGATTGGATTAGACTCGGCTTCATCTTCGTTATTTTTATTTGCTTCGGAAAGAAAATCGAATACTGGCTGGTCAGACCAATTGGGATTGACGCTGTCTTCTTTATCCCCCCCATTCTTTAATACTTTTATGATATTTGCAATGTTCTTATCTGTCTTATGCAAAGAAATTGCGGTCATGAGATCCGAAAGGAAATAATTTGACTCATGGGGCTTAAGCTTGCTTACAGAGCCTTGGGAAAGCTCGTATTGCTTTTTAACGTAGCTCTTTATAAAGAACGTGATATCCTCTGGTTCTTTTATCATTTCTACGTATGCTGCGTTACCGAGTATATTAAGAAAGTCGTATCTTAATGACTGCATTCTTGAAGAGCTTAACCTATTCTCTAGGTTAAGTATAAGTTTTGTCTTACTGTAATTCATTTTGACTAAATCGATGATTAATAATTTGTCATTGCTTTTCTTTAGTAGAAAGTTCTTTAATTTAGGGTCGTTATGCGTATATCCGTTATAATGCAGCAAAGCGAGAAGCTCGGCCGCCATTTTTATGTATTTCAGCCTGTCTTCTTTTATTAGATTATTGAAACCGATGGCAGACAACGGAATTACGTCTGACTCTAATTTTGTAAAAAGAAGACTGGACGAAGAGGAGTCTGACTTCTTATTTATTACATACCCTATTGGAAACAATGTTATTCCATAGGAAACAGTATGGAGAGATACGTAATTATTAAATTCCTTCTCCACTTTTTGATTTGTTCCGGATTTCAGCACATATTTGATTTTTTTGCCTTTTTCGCAGTTGTGGCATGAAATTTCTGCATGCTGGACTATGTTCATTGTCTTTGGGGCCAGAGATATGTGGCCTTTGAACATGTGCTTTCCATCTAAAAATATTTTATATTGCTCACTTTTAATCATGAACAAAGTTGCGTCGTCTTCTATTTTTATGAATTTTCCAATCGGGAGCAGCATTACCTCTTCTTTCTTTGGCTCACTGATATGGAAGTGATATGGTGCATGGCCTACTGGCTCTATTTTTATCGAATATTCTTTTCTGTGCATGCATTTCTAAAACAAATGAGATATATAAATGTTTCCTTTTTGTGAGCTTGAGTGTCTTGATTTAAAAATCAAAGTTCGAACACGTCTCCCTTAACAAATTCTAGCGTAAGCTCTGGAATCGAGTCAAGATGCTGACGGAATATGGAATTTATCTTGCCTTCGTTTTTCTTTATCCTTTCTTTGTCCCAAATAATGTCTGCGATTGCTGCCGCAGGCTTGTTTATTGGGTGGCCTATCTTTGATTGCAGATATACATTGCATTCTGTTGCGCCCAGCTCGCATATGTCGCTTGCGATCCTGTTTGCGATAACCGAATAAATCTTCCCTATGTGGCCCACTGGATTCTTTCCTGCAACCGCCTCCATAGTCATTATTCTAGTCGGAGAGATCAGCCCATTCGCTCTGTTTCCCCTTCCTGCACTTCCATCATCACCCATCTCGCAGCTTAAGCCTGAAACTGTGAGGTAAACATTGTCTCCCTTGTCTGCAGTATTGACGTTTACTATGACTTCATAATTGCTTCCGGCGATTCGTTCTGCGATTTTCTTTGCGTTTTCTTTAAGCCTTTCTTTCTTTGAGTTGTAATCGCCCAACGAGGAGACATGTTTTGAAACGAATGCTACTGCAATCGTCAACTCGATGATATCCTTTCCCTTACCTGACTTCATCCTAGTCCTGCACCCCATTATTTTAATGTCCTCTCC
>CAZJHL010000026.1:9486-10339 GCA_964545865.1 Microcaldota archaeon
GACGGTTCTTTCCAATACTGAAAGAGGCGCATAACCGACGCAGATTGAAGTGTCGTTGCACCTTGGTATCTTCGGCCCGATCAATGAAGTTAAGGATCTGGAACCCTGTGAGATCTTTGATTCTACAGTAAAATCGTATTCTCCAAGATTTCTTGCAACCTTTTTTAAGTATTGATGGGTTGCTTTTATTGCTATCTGGGTAACTGGGATTATCTTTTCGCCTATCTGCGAAGTAGCCCTTCCGCTTAGGGTGATGTCGATTGGTTTTAAGAAGTGGCCCCCGCCAAACTCAACATGCGTAGCCCCGCCAGTTATCATGGCTTTATCAACATTGTGGTGGATTATCTTGCCGAAGTTGTTTAAATATTCAATTGAAAGCTGTCTGCTTATCTCTTCTATTATTCCATCTGTAAGCGTGTCTGGATGACCTAACCCTTTTCTTTCTACTATCTCAAAATCCCTCAGATCAATCGGAGTGGATTCTAATTTATTTATATGTACCATCTAACCACCATAAACAGATAAATGGAAGATCAGAAGCCTAAAGAAGACTGGAACGCAACATAAAGAAGATAGACTATCGCTGCAATCGCAATAGGGGTTAAGTAGTCTTGATAGATTGCAATCTTTCTCCACAGCCAAAGCAAGAATTTATTGTGCGGTTGATTCCTACTTTCAATTAAATCAATCAATTCCTTAAAGTACTCTCTTTCGCCCGGTGGCATCTTTGGCTCTTTTACCCTCTTTATCTCTTTTCCGTCGACTGTCTCCACTTCTTCTTGCTTTCCTATTTCTTTCTTTGCACTTTCATACCATGGCGGAAGAGACGACTTCTTACCTTTTGGCTTCTTTG
>CAZJHL010000027.1:0-3099 GCA_964545865.1 Microcaldota archaeon
ATAAAATAAAAATATGTTCTTTAGTTATATTATTAATAATAATTATTTCAACAGGCTTATTAATATCTTTCAAACTAATATTTTTTTCATTTAAAAAAATAGATTCTATATATTTACCAATAATACTCTTTTTCTTATATCCAGTTAAGGATTCAAATTGACTATTGATAAATTCAACATTGTCATTTTTATCAGTTTTGATAATTGGATTATCTATAAAATCAAATATTTTTTTATAATTGATTTAGAATATGCAGATAATGCCCAGGGAATATCAAGAAAAGATAGCGAAGAGCGCTATTGAAAAAAAGAACACGCTCATTGTTCTCCCTACAGGAACTGGAAAAACAGTAATAGGCGCGCTTATAATAGAGCATTTTCTAAAAAAAGGAGAGAAATGCCTGTTTCTTGCTCCGACAAAACCGCTTGTCAACCAGCACGAGAAGAAGCTGAAGGAATTCTTTTATGGCCCCCAATACAAGATTGCGCAAATAACTGGGCAGAGCAACAGGAGTGAAAGGATTCAGACATATCAAGAAAACGACGTGATAGTGGCCACGCCGCAAACAGTTAAGAACGACATAGAAAAAACAGCGAGTGAAAGCGAGCCAGGAGGGATACTCTCCCAGTTCTCCTGTCTCATAGTGGATGAATGCCACAGGGCCGTAGGGAATTATGCGTATACGTTCGTTGCGAATGCATTTTTCGAGCAGGAAAGGATTGAAAAGGAATCTTTGAGAGGTACAGAGAAGACGATAATCGGATTGACAGCGTCGCCCGGAGGGAAGCAGGAAAGGATAAAGGAGATAATGGAGGCGCTGCGGGTAGAAAACATAGAGATAAGGACAGAGAGGGACAGGGATCTGCAAAAGTACATCCCTAAGACAGAGATAGAATGGATCGAGGTGGAGCTTCCTCAGGAGATAAAGGATGCGGTTTCTCTGCTGAATGAACTAATGGATGAAAAGGCAAAGACTTTGAATGAGCTGAACATTACTGTCTCAAAAAAGACGCCTCGCGGAAGGCTTTCACAGGTATACAAGAATCTGGTTGAAAACAGATACATGGCGGCCCTAGGGCATTTCGCTATTTTCTACAATGCGTTTCACGGAGTGGAGCTTCTCGAAAGCGAAAGCCCGGCTGCGTATTTGAAATTCCTTGAAAGGTTGAAGGAGAGGAAGAAGAGGGTTGACTGGAGATTCAATCAGGCAGCGAACAAGGTTAAAGGAATAGAGCATCCGAAGATTGCAAAGATGATCGAATTGATAAGGGAGAGGGAAGGGAAAAAAATCATAGTGTTCGCGCAATACAGGGACCAGGTGCACCACATAGTTGAAAAATTGAGAGAAAATGGGATAGCTGCAAAGGAATTCCTTGGAAAAGGAAAGGAAGGAAGCGCGGGACATAAAAAACAGAAGGAGACAATATCTGAATTCTCGGAAGGAAAGATCCAGGTGTTAGTTGCGTCTTCAATCGGTGAGGAGGGAATAGATTTACCGTCCGCCGATACTGCAATCTTCTATGAACCAGTCCCAAGCGAGATAAGGATGATACAAAGAAGGGGAAGAGTGGGAAGGACAAAGGAAGGGGAAGTCATCATACTGATTGCAAAGGGAACAAGGGATGAGATCTTCAAATACATCTCTGCAGCCAAGGAAAGGAAGATGAAAAAGATAATCAGAGGAATGATGAATGAAAAAGGAAAGACACGTGGTTACATAAATGATATCGAAAAGAACAAATACGCAAATGAAATTAAGGAAAACAAAAACACAATCCAGCAGAAATTGGATGACTATTTTAGATGAACAAAAGCAAAAACAAATAAAAGAGGATGCACGCAACACCAGACAAACAATTAATCTAATGCTGTAAATTAGTAAGGGTGTAAGCAAAATATTTATATACCTGTTTGGTGTGAAAAATGCATGATAAACAATTATAACAATTTTGAAGAATCGGATGAAGATTATAATGAATTGGAGAATTTAGAGGCAAAGCTGGAAAAAAAGAATAAGAAAAGTAAAAGCAAATCCAGGATGACGGGACCCTCACTTATGGAAGAGACCATAATGAGGATAACCAAATCTCCAATCTACAAAAGTGACTCTGAATTAATGCCGATTATAAAATTGGCGGTCCAATTTGAAGAGCCGGAAGTTGCCTTAAACATGCTTCACAACTGCCATGTAATGAGAATCAATAATGGGCATCCTTCAAGCGTAAGAAAACTCGCGGCCGGCATACAAAAGATAATGAACGGTTCGAAATCTGTTAAACTTCTTGAAAAGGTTACTGAAACTCTTTCTGGACAGGACAGTTATGAAATAAAAGACGAAGACATGGAAAAAATAAAAACAGAAATAGAAAAGAAAATCTCTGCAACAAACGCACGGATTAAAAAAATAAAGGAAAAAAAGAATAAAAGGACTGATGAGAACGAAGAATTTGAAGATGGCGCTCCTTCTGAAGAAGAGTTGAAAAAAATTGAAAGAGAGTTCAGAAGGATAATAAGCGCAAAAGATGAAGATATATCTGCAGGCGACTTTGAATAAATGTTAAGATTAAGTTAGCCCTTAACCTATTCTATCGCATTCTTTTCCTATTTTCTATTTACCTCCTTCTATTGCGTTTATCCCATTTGTTTTTATCTTCAGACTCTATCTGTATACTTACAGTCTCATCTCCGAATTTGTATATCTCCCATTCTACTTTTCCTGTTTCAAAATCGCTGACTTGGACTACTGGCCTTGCAAGGTCCCTGTCTCTCATTCCGTATGGAATCTTAACCTTCATCTTCAATTCAAGAACTTTTTTGATTTTCCCTTCCTTTATGAAGATGACTGTGTCAACTATCTGTGGGATCATTCCAAGATCCACTCTTCCGATGAATCTTTGTATCGATTCTATTGGTCTTGTCGCATGCACTATGCCGACCATCCCGATACCTGAAAGCCTCAGATCCGAGAAAACCTTGAAATCGTTAGTTTTTCTCATCTCATCATATATGCTGTAATCTGGCCTTACTAGAAGAAGGATGTCACCTGTCTTCTCAAAGCTTCCATAAAGCGGCGCGTATTGGGTGATCTCTTCTGGAAC
>CAZJHL010000027.1:3120-7804 GCA_964545865.1 Microcaldota archaeon
GGAGATTCCAATGTCTTCACTATTTTCTTGTTTTTCATGTACATCTCTGCAAGCGCGGCAGCGAATGTTGATTTTCCGCTTCCTGGAGAACCGCATATGATTATTCCTTCAGCTCTATCTAATAACCTTTGCCTTAATTTATCCGATAAAGTATAATCGTCCAAGGATGCTTTCATTATCGGTCTTACAATGGTTATCTCTATCCCATCTGAAAACGGCTGCCTTGCGATTGCTATCCTGAATTCCCTCAATTGTATGACTGTCGCTCCCTTCGCATCCAGCTCAAAATATGATTTGCTGTCAGCTCTTGCGGTATCTATTATTTCTTTGATCATCAGCTCCAGCTCATCTTTTGTTGTAGGTTCTTGCCTTACTTTGACCAGCTGGATGTTTCCGGGCTTTCCTCTTTTTGCAAGCGGCACTGTGTCCTCTTTGAAATGCAAAGAGACAGTATCGGGAGTCAAATACTGCTTGAATGAAAGCTCCCTCAAATATCTTCTCGGTTCGAGATAGATTACATCGATACCTTCTGCTCTTGCAACTTCCGACTGAACCTTATCTGACGTTATTAGCATCGCATTGAGTTGTTTTGCAAGCTCTCTTATTGCCGCATCAACTTCTCCGAGCTTTGCTGCCCTGACCATGAGCTCAGTGCTTCTCTCCCCGCCAAATTCAAGTTCTATCTGCCCTGCCTGAGAGAACTCCCTAAGAAGCTTTATCTCAGCAAGACCGCTGAAACCTATCTCTTTGCCAGAGTTTGCCTGGTGCTCCAGCTCTCCGACTGAAGCCTTGTGTATGACAACTCTAATCTGATGGATGTTCTTTTCCTTAAGAATCTCGCTCAGCCTTCCGTCTATTATGACTGAAGTATCTGGGACCACGATTCTTTTTCCTTTCAGATCGAATTTGTCTTCCTTGATCATGGATCTTGGATTTCTCGATCTAATTTCCTTCGTTTCTTTTATCTCGTTTGTATTTTTTATTTCGTTTATTTCTTTTTTGTCTTTAATTTCTTCTGACATTTTTTCACCTTTAATAAATGTGCGTTTAAATCTTTAGGCTTAACTCTAATCTGTTTAAGCCTAATGTTTTAGATTCACATAATGCACATAAACGTACCAAATATTTATTTGAAAATAAGACCTTAAGATCGGCACGTTGTAAAACAATCTTAAAAAAGTCTTTAATTTAATATTTGTAATTAGTATATGTAGTCTTTGTTTATAAATGTTTTCATTTAATCGTTAGGGTCTCAAATGCAACTTTGTGAACCAACTCAAGATTCTTTGATACAATCTCATTATGGAAATGTGGTTCCCAGTCTTCTTCTAAATGGTCGGAGACAACAAAAACAGCAGCGATGTCAACATTCCAAAATTTCGCAACTGAGAACAGCGCAGATGCCTCCATCTCAACAGTAAGGATCCCTTCTTTCTTGTATTTTTTAACTTCTGCTTCTGTTTCTCTAAAAATAGAGTCGATGGTCCAAGTTGGTCCCTTAAAGTATCTGCATTCGTATCGTTTCAGATTTGATTCCAACTCATCAGTTAAGCTCTTTGATGGAGATGCAAATTTTGAAGGTTTTAAATAATGATAAGAAGTTCCCTCATCCCTTATCGCCTTTGTGCAAACAACGATATCCCCCGGGTTCAATAAGTTAGATATCGCACCGCATATTCCAACTGAAATGAAACGCCTAACCCCCATTGCGATTAAGGTTTCAAACCCCATCGCTGCGTGCGGCGCGCCTGCGTTTAGTCCGGCTACGACAAATGTCTCTTTCTTTCCATTTCTCACTAAGAAGATGTTTGAATATAATCCTTGTATTTGCTCAAAATTAAAATCAGAAAGAACTGCATCTCTTTCGCTAGATGTGAAAGAAAGTATTGCTGCAGTTGGAACTGGTTTTACTGGTTTGTAACCTGCATGTTTCTTTAAGTAATCTAATGTATCTTTAGCGGTTATAACTGATTTAGAAGTATACTTTTCTTTACAATTTGGAATCATGACAACCACACATAAACCAAATAATTTGAATTAGTTATCCAAAATTGATTAATCTAGTCTTTATGAAACCCGCGATTTCATCAATCCTTATCCTTACTTGCTTGGCAGTGTTCCTGTCCCTTATTGTGACTGTATTGTCTTTCAATGTGTCGTAGTCTATTGTCACTGCCCACTTCATTCCGATCTCGTCAGCCCTTGCATACCTCTTGCCTATGCTTCCGGATTCATCGTAAAGGACAGAAAGGCCTTTCTCTCTGAGGAGCGCAGTGACCTCGTTCGCCTTCTCTGCAAGACCGTCCTTCTTCATTAATGGAAATACTGCAACATCGTATGGCGAAAGCTCGGCCGGCAGATCGAACCACTCCCAGTCATGGACATCGTCCTTTCCTCTGTACGAATGCTCAAGGATCGCCCAGATAAGACGCTCGACTCCCAATGATGGCTCCACTACATGCGGGATTATCTTTCTTCCGTCCGGAAGAGTGACTGAAAGGTCCTTTCCTGAAAGATGGGAATGTGATTTCAAATCATAGTCTGTCCTGTATGCAATTCCTGCAACCTCTATGTGCCCGTATGAAGTCTCCACCTCTGGATCGAAATTGCCTCCGGAATAATGCGGCACTTCGTCCATGAAAAGATGCCTGAATCTTATCTTTCCTTCAGGTATTCCGCATCTCTCATAGAATTCTGAAGCGAGCCCAAGGAAGAAAGCCATTGGCTCGTTTGGAGCTATCTTCCTTTCTATGAGTTCCTTTACAGTAATGAATGAAACCTTAGGCTCTGTTCCGCTTTTCCTTGCCTCTTCCTGGCTCTCCCTTGTCAGAACAGGAACTTTTCTGTTAAGAATCTTGTCAATCTCCTTCATTTTTGCATTTGAAGGGTCGAAGAAATATTCCAATTCCATCTGAGTGAATTCCCTCAGCCTAACAAATCCCTGCCTTGGAGAGATCTCGTTCCTGAACGACTTCCCGACCTGCCCTATCGCAAGCGGAAGCTTTCCGTAAACCCTAAATAATCGAGGGAATGCGAGATAGATTCCTTGTGCTGTTTCCGGCCTTAGATAACCGGACGTTCCTTCAACAGGGCCTATGTTTGTCTTGAACATAAGATTGAAGAACTCCACGTCTGAAAAACCTTTCTTCCCGCATGTGGGGCATTTGATGTCTGCGACCTTCAGAATCTGATTGATCTCATCTATCGACTTTCCTTCCACATTCACATTGTTTTCCTGGAGGAGATGGTCCGCCCTGAACTTGTTGCCGCAAAGCTTGCATGTTGTTACAGGGTCGCTGAAATGATCAAGATGACCAGAAGCCTTTAAAACAGGCTCAGGAAGTATAAGGGAAGTTTCTATCTCTAGGAATCCATTTCTCTCTATGAATATTGAGCGCCAAAGCCTGATTATCTTATATTTAAGAGCCCGTCCTACTGGGCCTAAATCGTAAATTCCTGCGACTGGAGAGTATATCTCTGCTGCCGGAAAGAATATTCCTCTTCTTAATGCGATCTGCATTATCTTTTCTCTTACTTCGGTGGATGTCATTTTCTCACTCCAAGAGACATATAGAAACACAAAATAATGATCGGTAAAATATAATAAGAAGTAAAAATTAATAAATTGCATCCTTAATATATATTTGGAAACAGATCAAGTAATAATTAAAATTATATTAATAATCAAATTGTTATATTGAAAAAGAGATGATCTTATGGACAAAAGAAGGATGAAGATTCTTGAAGAGATGAAGGCTAAGATAAAGAAATCTTACTTATCAAAGGACAATCTGCTTGTCTTCGCTGACAACGCAATTACAGATTTGGAAAAGCAAAGCAATCTTCTTTTCGAAAGGCTCACGGAATGGTACGGGGTTTATTTTCCAGAGTTGAAAGTTGACGACAGGATAAAATATTCAAACCTTGTCTTGCAGATCGACAAGAAAAACATTAATTCGACTAAGAAGTCGATTCAGAGCATTCTCGGAGAAAAAGCGACTGGAGTAATAAATTCGCTGGAAAAAACCATGGGGTCGGAATTGGAGGAAAAAGACCTTGATGCAATAAAACTGCTTGCACAGCAGATAATTACACTCGAGGAGGCAAAGGAACAGCTCCAACAGTACGAAGAGAGTCTTGCAAGAGAGATATGCCCCAACCTTGTCGAAGTCGGGGGCCCTAAAATAGCGTCAAAACTAATCTCTCACGTGGGAAGCCTTGAAAAGCTTGCAAAGCTGCCCGCGAGCACGATCCAGGTCCTTGGCGCTGAGAAGGCATTGTTCAAACATTTGAGAAGAAAGACAAAGCCCCCGAAGCACGGGATCATATTCCAGCACACATTAATACATTCTGCACCGAAAGATAAGAGAGGAAAACTGGCAAGAGCATTGGCATCAAAGCTTGCAATCGCAGCTAAGGTTGACGCATACGGAAAGGGTCATTTTGTAGGAAAAGAGCTAAGGCAAGACTTTGAAAAGAGAGCAAATGAGATCCTCAATCAATAAAAAACTAAATAATGAAAAAAAGAGAAAGTGCAATAAATAAAATAAAGAACAAAAAACAAAAAATAAAACGCAACTTATTTGTTTCTTGCTTATTTAGTAAAGACTTCCTTAAGCTCAATCTTTCTTATTTCTATTCTTTTTATGGGCGCAATCTTCTTTATTGCTGGTATTAGGGATTG
>CAZJHL010000027.1:7825-10318 GCA_964545865.1 Microcaldota archaeon
TTCTCTAAGCAAGTCGTCGCTGTTGGTTTGAGAAGCTTTTTCAGTAAGAAGGGCTCTTAACTTTACCCTTATTTCTGCTTCTGCATCTCTTGCGATTTTTCCTGCTGCGAACACTATCGGCTTTATCCTGAACCTCTGCCCGTCCATTGTCTTTACATCTATTACGTCATCTATTATTGTTTTTCTCCTTCTTACGAATGTTCTGATATAACTGGGCAGCTGCTCTGAGCCGATGAACTTAGTAGTTGCAGTCTTTCCTTTCACGTCAACTACCCTAAGCTTCACATTTGTGTATGCTTGAGAGAAATCACCGGTAAGCTCATCAAGCCCAACCTTAACAACTCTATCCTTGAGAAGCTTTGGATCAGAAGAGATTATCTCTCCAACTACTTTTGAATCGAAAATCTGTGGAGCGACAACCTCATACCATTGCTTTGTTTTCCAAGTGTCAACAACTTTCTTTACCAAATAATCACCAATTAAAATTGTTCATCCTATGATGAATACGAATCATTTGAATTGAATCGCTGCCACTGCAGGATCATACTTCCAATCTGCTGGGAGCACTTTCTTTTTGATGTAGTACTTTCCAAGTCTCCTGATCTTTGTTTCAATTGAATTAAGCTTGATTTTGTTATGGAGATCAGATTTGTTCTTTTCAAGATGTGCCCTAAGCCTTACCGCCTTCTTCATGAGGTTTGCTAAGTTCTCTGGGAACTCTTTCTTTCCAGAAACAGTTTCAATAATCTGCATAATTGATTTTCCTGATGCTTCTCTTATGCTTCCTATCGCGTACTGGTCTCTCAGAATATGACCAATAAGGGATGGTGCATTTCCTGCCCTATAAAGATCTGCTACGATCTTCTCAATATCTTCTTTACTCATTTCAGTCTGCAAGGAACTTCCTTTGAATTTCCTCGAACCAGACTTTCCTTTTTTCTTCGTATGTAGTCTTGCCATAATACCCACTTGATAGTGTCGTTCTTTCTGACGACATAAATCAATGTTTAATATAAAGCACCGATTTAATAACAATAGACATCTAAGATATCTAATGTTGTCCCATCAAAAGACGATGATGATAACATATATGGAATTAAAGTTTTTAAATATTCTTATACCTGTATAAACTCTCTTCCAGCAGCGTGGTCCAATTTGTGTATTTATTTTTGAAATATTTATTGTTGGGGTTTATCAACCACAATATTAAATTCGCCGTATCTTAATTCGCTTACTTTGTGCGCATTAACTATATCGTTCTCAACGATTCTAAACTTCTCTGAGATTTCCAATACCTTGGTTGGGTCTTTAAGCGACAATCCATTGTCCTTCTTTGTCTTCCATATCTTGCTGTTCATCTCTTCGAGCTCTGCGAACGAGAAACCTACGTCCTTCATTTCGCCTGGAGTCGGGAATGGTTCCTCATGTATTTCCTTCCCATACATCTCTCTGTAAATCTTCCAGGTTGCGAATGGTATGATCGGTGCCAGCAGCTTCAGGAGATTTGACATTATCTCGTGCAATGTCCAGATGGCTGATGACTGCTCCTCTTCTGTGAACTTCCCTTCGCTATTGTAGGCGCGATTCTTTGAAAGCTCAATGTAATGGGAAGCGAATGTCTCCCATATGAAATTCCTTATCCTTATAGCTGGATTATGGAAATCATAGTTGTTGAATCTTATCTTTGCATCTTCGATAATCGAATAGAATTCATTCAATACGGCCTGGTCGAGCGGGGATATGTTTTTCGGCTTTTCAACTTGCGGAAACATCGAGACATATTTTGCGATGTTCCAGAGCTTGTTAAGCGTCTTTCCTGCGCCTTGTATCCTGTCATTCGAGCATCTGAAATCCTGCTCTGTTATGTTCCCTTCAAATACTGCCCACAGCCTGAACGGCTCCGCACCAAACTGCTCAAGAATCTTCTGCGGGTCTATAACATTTCCGAGCGATTTAGACATCTTGTTTCCTTTCTCATCCACTATGTGGTAGTTTATCCACACATCCCTGAATATCTGTTGTCCAGTCAAAAGATAGCATTTAAGCACGGTGTAATAAAGCCATGTTCTGATGATTTCCTTTCCTTGCGGCCTTAATGTGCACTGCTTATGAGAATTGAAGAAGTCTGAATGGCGCCCGTAGCCTAGGATGTAGAGCGGAGTTATTGAAGAATCAAACCATGTATCGAACACTCTTGTCTCCCCTATGAACTCCTTGCTGCCGCACTTCGGGCATTTTTCTATAGGGGGCTTCTCTTTCCATGGCCTGTAGTATTTTCCTTTTGGCGGAACAATCACTTCGTTGCAGCCCTTGCAGTACCATAAAGGCACCTCGGTTGCGTAGTATCTTCTTCTGCTTATCGGCCAGTCTATCGAAAGGCTGTTTATCCAATCCACCATTATCTTCCTGCTGTCCTCTGAAAAGAAATTCATGTTATTTGCCATTTCCAGCATTTTTTCTCTCTGATCCAGCTGCTTGACATAGAATTCCTTC
>CAZJHL010000028.1:0-10287 GCA_964545865.1 Microcaldota archaeon
GTTTTGACACCTATTAAGAATGGAAGGCAATTTATAATCAAGGAGATAAATGCGAGATCTGGCGAGATAAGCAAAGTTAAAAAAGAGGAAGTCGTAGGAAAAGACATTGTAAATGTTTTTCCGGGAGTTCCAAAGATTGGTTTACTAAAGCAGCTTAAAGAAACATACAGAACAGGTAAAAGGATACTTGCCAAAGGAATATATTACAAAGATCCTTTACGAGAAGGGTGGCGAGATTATTACACTTTTAAACTCAAAACGGGTGACGTGGTTATTGTCTACCAAGACATAACAAAAGAAAAAGAAATGCTAGATCTAATAAAGGAGTCTGAAAAAAGATACCGAGCTGTATTTGAAAATATAAATGACATATATATCGAACTAGACAACAAGCTGAACGTCAGATTAGTAACTCCGTCTATTGAAAGGTATGGATTAAAATCATCCGAATTAACTGGAAAGAATATTTTTGATGTTTACTGGGATAAACGACGTATAAATGAAATAATTACCGAAATCAAAAGCAATAGGATTTATCACAAAGATGTCGAAATAAGATTAGACAATAAAAAGTATATAGTTGAGGTTCTAGCTCAAGGAGAATCCGAAAATAATAAGTTACAAAAAATATACTTGATGCTCCACGACATAACTGAAAGAAAAGAAAAAGAGAGATTGGAGAGAAAATACAGAGAAGAATTGGAAAATGAAGTAGAAGCCAAGACCAAACAGATAACTGAACAATTGGAACAGATTAAAAAATTGCAGAGTACAAAAGATGAATTTATAATGAACATGACGCATGAACTTAAGACTCCGACTTCAGTGATACTTACTAATTTGGATATGCTTAAGCAGATGGCACCGATTGGAAAGGAAAAGGAATGGCTGAAGATGATTGAGATGCTGCAAAGAAATGCAGATAGGCTGAAGAATTCTATAGACCAGATATTGAATTTAACAAGGCTGAGCACTGTAGAACCAGTCAAAGAAAGAGTCATAATAACTGATTTAATAAATGAGGTGTATGAAGAGTATGTACCTATAGCAGCTAAAAAAGGAATACAACTTAAGAAAGAAGTAGAGCCGATCGTGATAATGGCAGATAGGAACCTAGTATCAATGATGCTTAGCAATTTAGTTAGCAATGCTGTCAAATTCACACACGAAGGAGAAATAACAATAGAAGCAAAACCTATTGACCATTCGATTATGATTACTGTTAAGGATACGGGAATAGGAATGACCGAAGAAGAAAAAAGCCATATATTTGAAAAGTTCTATAAAACAAATCCAAATGCGCCAGGCACTGGAATCGGCTTAACTATTGTGAAAGAGATAGTCGAAAAGCACAATGGAAGAATTGAAGTCCAAAGCCAAAAAGGAAAAGGCAGTACATTCATAATATATCTTCCAAGAGAATAATGCTGGTGATTTTATGAAAAAAATATTGATCATAGAAGACGAAATGGATGTTGCGGAAAGTATGAAGATGCTGTTGGAGATGAACAAATACAAAGCGGATTATATTTTAAACCCTAAGGAAGCGATTAAAAAAGCCAAAAACTATGACCTTATTCTCCTGGACATCATGATGCCTATAATGTCTGGAAGGGAAGTGTTAGCTGAATTTAAAAAAATGAAATTAAACAAGCCGATAATTGTCGTCACTGCGGTAGGCATGCCTTTTGAAGTTGAAAGAGAGCTCACAGCCAAATTTCTGTCTGTAAAGGTGCTGCCGAAGACATCCATCCATACAGACCTTATAAAAGAAGTTAAAAAAGCGCTTAAAGAATAAACGAATTAAATCATTCTCCGACTTCTTTTCTGACTTCTTCCTTTCCTTTTTCCAGTTCCTCTACCTGCTGCTTGTCTCTATTTAGGAGAAGCCTCTGGAACTCGCCTACGTGCGTCTTCTCTTCCTTTGCTATGTCTAATAGCATCTTCTTTATGTTCTTGTCCTGAGCCATTGCCGCCATCTGCTCATATAAATTTATCGCGTCCAGTTCTGCGATTATCCCCACTCTCAGGATCTCCATGTCTATGTCTTTCTTGCTTACTTTATCCAGCTTTATTGGTATTTCAGACATCATATTAACCCCTCCATTAACACATGATCCATCTAATCAAAACACTGACCATTACCTCAGAAGCGACGCTTCCATGGCCCTCGCTTTCTCCCCGCTATATACATGTGGCGCGTCCTTTTCAAGATCGTAAACCACTATGTAATTCGATTTCCTTTCTTCCAGCTCCTCCTCTTCAAAAACCCCTCCATAAAGCGCAGAATGAAACTCCTCCGGAGACATTAGCAAAGTATCCTGCCTTCTCTTGTATATTCGCCTTCCAATCTCTTCGAAGATGCCCTCTTTGAAAAGATTCAAAGAAAGCTGGATTATTCCTTCCTCAGATACCGACTTTTCCAAAAAAAGACTTCTTAGCTTAGAATGCAAACCGCTGTTGGTTGCCTCTAGCATTTTCGAAAAGAAAAACATCCTCGAAACCTCGCTGCTCTGCAAAGTAACGATCGAATAAACCTTATACAGAACCTCGTTTGAAAGCGAAGAAAAGGAAAGAGCGTCTAGGTCGTCCAATGACATCTTTGCCGACTGGTAGTTAGTATACCATTCGTTGAAAAAACCCTGGACCAATGCATCACTAGATGAGGATGAAAAACTCTCTAAATCCTTACCCAATACAAACATCTCTGCCTCGTTTGACTTCACGAATGAAATCGGATTTATTTGATAGAAGCCTTTTGGCATTTTCCTTGCAGCTATCGTTAGCGACCAAAGTTGAGAAACGGAAACGCTTGAGAATTTCTTCAACCTAACAAATTTGCTCATCTGATCAACAGGAAAGATTAGCTGGCTAAATATAATTGATTCTGTTATTATATTAAATGTAGGTTATAAATATTATATTAGTTATTATTTATCTAATGTTATTATCTGATTTGATAGAATAAAATTTCGGTGTGATTATGAAGAGTATAAATATTGTACTCCTTGGAGACAATGAATTTGCAAAGGAACTCGGAAAAAAAGGAACAACTACCGACTTCACGATATACAACTATAAAGGAAGCGACATGCAGGGAGGGGAATTGACTGCAACCTTCATGGTTCCTACAAGCTATCCTGAAAAGCTGCAATCCCTTACACACTGCTTGGCCATGGCTGACGCTGCGATCCTTGTAGTCAAAAAACTAGATAAGGAATTGGGTGAGTACATAATAGCGCTTGATCTTCTGGGAATAAACAAGGGATTGATAATATTCGACGATTATGTTGAAAAGGACAAATTCGTAAATCTTGTAAGGGGCACGGTCCTTGAATCGTTCATAATTGTTGACAAGGTTCCAGCTGAAATCTATCCAAGAATTGCGAAATTCGAGAATAGGAAATCGGAAATAGAGCACATTGTAATAGATGCCGCTTTTGATGTGAAAAGCGTCGGAACTGTCGTATTGGGCGTAGCCAGAGGAAAGGTAAATGTTCATGACGAGTTTGGAATATATCCTGGAGGGAAAAGAGTCACAGTCCGTTCGATACAAGTCCATGACAAAGACGTGAAATCTGCCGAGATCGGCGAAAGAGTAGGCCTTGCGCTCAAGGGAGTCAGCGTTGAGGAAGTGGAAAGAGGACATTTATTTTCCAAGCAGGAGATTAAATCTACAAAGGACATAGAAGGGGAATTCACAAAGAACAAATACTATGGAGAGGAGCTAAAAGAAAACAGCAAGATATTTATCGCTGCGCACCTTCAATATAAGCAAGTAGATTTGATAGGCATTTCAGAAGGAAAGATTAAGCTAAGATCGGATAGGGAAATCGCTTTAATTCCTGGGAACGAATATCTTCTTCTAAAACCAGAGGCAAAGGTAAGAATAGTCGGCAAAATCAAAGTCTAATCTGTATTCCAAATATGAATAACCCTTACAATCGTTAAATATAAATACACGAAATACGTTAGATTTTAAACTAATTTAATGTGTATGTCCGATAATGGGATAAGATGGAGTACAAACGAAATAAAAAAGATAACTTTATAGGAAAGAACAACCAGAATACATTTAAAACCCCGAAAGAAGAAAAACCGATCATTAAAATGGAAACGAAGATAGTCGACGTTCGAAAGATGTATTCAATAGAATACAGAAAATTCATTAACGACGTATCGACATTAATAAATAATGGGGAAGTGATAGTTTTTCCAACCGAGACAGTTTATGGTTTAGGCGCAAATGCATTTGATTCCAATGCTGTTTCTAAGATTTTCAAGATAAAAAACAGACCGAAGGACAATCCGCTGATTGTCCACATTTCGTCTTTAGACATGCTTAAATTCTTGGCAAATGAGATAAATGAAGATGCGAAAAAATTAGTGAACAAGTTTTGGCCCGGTCCTTTGACCATAATACTGAAAAAGAATCTGATAGTCCCGGAAATAACAACGGCCGGATTGGATTCAGTTGCGATAAGAATGCCCAATAACGATATTGCTTTAGATATAATAAAGGAATCTGGAATTCCGATAGCTGCACCGTCAGCTAATCTTTCAGGCAAGCCTAGTGCAACAAATGCGCAAGACGCTTTTTTGGACCTGAATGGTAAAGTGCCCTTGATCATTGATGGCGGACAGTGCAAGATCGGTTTAGAATCGACTGTAATAAATATAATCTCAGAACCATACACTATATTAAGAGAGGGATATATAACAAAAGAGGATATCGAAGAAGCGATCAAAAAGAAAATCGAAATCTGCAAGGAGAACTGCGATAAGCCGCTTTCACCGGGAATGAAGTACAAGCACTATTCTCCAGACGCAAAAGTGTTTGTTGCCAGAAGAAAAGATGGAAGAATGAAAACGATAATCAATATCGTATATGCGGCAGAAAATCTAGCGAATAAAAACAAAAAGATAAAGATAATATTCTCAGAGCCCATCCCTGAAAAAATGAAGAAAGAATTCTGCAAATTGGGAAGCGTAACAGAATACAGAAACAACATAGAAATGGCGCACTCTTTGTTCAAAGCATTAAGAGACGCCGATCGAAAACATTTTGACGTTATAATAATAGAAGGAGTATATGAATTTGGGATAGGGAGAGCGATAATGGAAAGAATAGAAAAGGCATCGGATGGGGATATTGAGGAGATTAGCTGAACAGATATTAGAAAAATTAAACTTTAATCATTTACTCTTTTCAATTCTTATCTGTTTTCCCGCAATGATTGCGAGAGCAACTTTTTTTCGTGCGGAAGTTAGAACTCGATTGAATGTTGGCTGTGAGATCCACATCCTATTTGCTGCTTGCTTTTGAGTCAGATTGTTAAGCTCCCCAAGCCTCAGCGCTTCGAATTCATCAAGAGTCAACACAATTTCATCTAAATGGGAAAGCTTGTTTCCTAGCGGTTTGAAAATCCTGGCCTTTGGAACAGAACCTATTTTCCTATATTTTCTATTTTTTGGCATCCAACCACGAATTTTTTATTTTGTGACGGGCACACAAACTTATTGTTAATGAATTATGATTCAATTATTTAATACTCATTTATCTATATTAATTTGAATTATAATTCAATATTTTTAAATCTATTGTTTTACTTTTGAGGCGGCAAAAAAATGAATTTTTTTGAAAAATGTCATTTTCTCTCTGCAAAAATGAAATTTTTTCCAAAATTTTACGTCGAACAAAAAAGAAAAAAAGAAACATATTTAAATATTATATATTAATAGCAATATTGAGGCGATTGTAATGGAAAGCTTAATCAAATCTGTTACAGGACACACTGAGGCTGAGTCAAATCTTGGTCCAGTTGAAAGAATAAAGATCGCAGTCGTGGGCTGCGGTGGTGGAGGAAACAATACCCTTCAGAGACTTCTCAAATATGGTGTCAAGGGTGCGGACTTGATTGCAGTAAACACTGACAATCAGCACTTGCTGACATTGGATGAGAGAATACAAAAGATTCTTGTTGGTAAATCCATAACAAGAGGTCTTGGTGCTGGAGGATATGTTGATGTAGGAAGAAAGGCTGCAGAAATTGACAAGCCTTTAATCGAAAGAGCATTGAAGGACGCGCAACTCGTATTCATATGTGCAGGTATGGGAGGAGGTACGGGTACAGGAACTGCTCCTGTTGTTGCAGAGATTGCAAAGGAACAGGGCGCAATAGTGGTGGCTATGGTTACCTACCCATTCGCACTTGAAAAGGCAAGAAGATCAAAGGCAGACGAAGGAATTCAGGCTCTTAGGAAGCATGCAGACAGCGTTATCATAATTGACAACAACAGGCTAGTCCAATTGGTTCCAAACCTTCCAATGAATGAGGCGTTCGGAGTTGCAGATGAAATCCTTGCAAGAGCAATCGGTGGTCTTGTCTGGACAATCACACAGCCTTCGTTAATCAACATCGACTTCGCAGATGTCAGAGCAATCATGTCTGCGGGAGACGTTGGTTTCATAGCAGTAGGTGAAGGAAGAGGAACAAACAAGGTTCAGGCAGCGGCAGAAGGAGTATTGAAGAACAGACTTCTTGATGTTGACTTCGAAGGAGCAAAGGGCGCTTTGATCCACATCTCTGGTGGAAACGACCTAACACTGGGAGACGCAATCAAGGCAGGAGAAATAATAACCGAAAGAATGGACTCAACAGCAAGCGTCAAGTGGGGAGCGAGACTCATCCCAGGATACGATGGCAAGATCGAAATCGTTGCGATCGTTACTGGAGTAAAGGGCTCAAGCATTGTTGGAGTGCCGCTTGAGGAACAGAAGGCAGAATCACCAGTGTATGGTGACATCGAAATAATTGGTTGAATTTGTTAGCTGGCTGCAAAGCAGCCAGTCCACTTAATTTTTTAGTGGAAAATAATATTTGAGGCAGGGTGTTGAAATGGAAAGCTTCCTAAGTTCGTTTACATCTGGAACCACAGTTAAGGCGGCCAAGGCACCGGAGAAAGATTACCTTGGATCTGACAAAATCAGAATCTCTGTAGTAGGAGTAGGTGGAGGAGGATGTAACAGCATCACAAGAATAATGAGGTCTGGAATAAAGACAGCAGACACGATCGCAATAAACACTGACGTAAACCACCTGAAGATAACAGAGGCCCACAAGAGACTCTTGATCGGTCAGTCAATAACAAGAGGTCTTGGTGCTGGAGGATATCCAGAGGTTGCAAGAAAGGCAGCTGAGGCATCAAAGGACAAGCTCGCAGAGGCATTGAGCGGAGCTGATTTAGTATTTCTTACAGCAGGTATGGGAGGAGGAACAGGTACAGGTGCTGCACCAGTGGTTGCAGAGGTTGCAAAGAGAGAGGGTGCAATAGTAGTTGGTATGGTCACATACCCGTTCTCTCTTGAAAGAGCAAGAACAGAAAAGGCAAGATGGGGATTGGATGAATTAAGAAAGGCATGCGACACGGTGGTTGTAATAGACAACAACAGACTGGTCAAATATGTGCCAAACCTTCCAATGGACGAGGCATTCAATGTGGCAGATGAGATCCTTGCAAGAGCAATAAAGGGAATATCAGACACCATAATGACCCCATCCCTTATAAACATAGACTTCGCAGACATAAGAGCAATCATGGGCAACGGTGGAGTTGCAATGCTCTCTGTCGGAGAAGGAAAGGGAACAAACAAGGTAGAGGATGCAATAAAGAGCACTCTCGAGCACCCATTGCTTGATGTCAGCTACGAGGGCGCAAAGGGAGCGCTTATCCACATAGCGGGTGGTGCAAACCTCACATTGGGCGAGGCAACCAAGATTGGTGAAGGAATAACTGCAGCATTTGACAACAATGCAAATGTCATCTGGGGAGCAAGACTCATGCCAGAGCTCGGAGACAAGGTTGTTGTCACTGCAATCATGACCGGAGTTACATCCACATCATTGCTTGGTAACCTTGAACCACAGAAACAGGAGCACAAGGCATACGAAATGATAGAGGAAGTTATGTGGTAACATAACTGATCTGTCATTACAATCGCCTTAATTTTTTCTTTTTTACCTTTCTTTTTAATTTCTTTGTAATTTTTTGAGATGTTTTTTCTTATTTTAATACTGCCCTTTTTGTAGTTGACTATATTTTTTTTTTTTTTTTTAATTACTTTACAAATAAATAAAATTCATGGAAGAAGAAAAAACAACAAGAAAAGAAAAGCTTCTGAAACTGCATAAAAGCAACCTTTTGCTTATTGTTTTCGCAATAACCTTTGTGCTTTACTTATTGACAAAGTCGGTGCTGTTCGCATTTCTTTCAGGACTTTCCTTGATCTCATACTTCATCCTTGACATATATGTTGGGGCATCTGAGACAAGCTGGAAGCAGGAAATTATAGAAATAGCAAAAGCTGCTATTGTTGCAGTAGCTATTTTCGCGGGAATATCTCTCCTGCTTGGGACCTCTGTTCCAATCAGCGGCGTGGTTTCTTGCTCCCTACTTCCTGCCTATGAAAGAGGAGATTTCGTAATAGTTCAAGGAATTAAGGCACAAGACATAAATGCCCCCACTATCGAGATTACGGAACGGGAATTCAATGACATCATTGGTTCGAAAATCCTCTGCGGAAAAAGCTCAAATGGAACAATCAATTACATCTGCCAAAAAATGTGTCCAAGAATTTCATCTTCAACTAAAACATTGATTGGATACTCTCCTGAATGCGTAAGAAGCATGGAAATAAATGGAACAGAGATAAAAGAAAACCTGACAAATGATGTTATAGTTTACGCGGCGCATATGAATAAAACGTACGTAAATATGGACATTGTGCATAGAGTATTTGTGAAGCTAAAGGTTGGAGAAAAATATTATCTACTCACAAAAGGAGACAACAACAACTACATGGACATCTCTTATTTTGACATCATAAGGGAAGAGGACATAAAAGGAAAAGTGATCTTCAGGATACCTATACTTGGATATGTAAAGCTTGTAATAAGCGGACCTGCATATTACGGAGAGCCTGAAGGCTGCGACACTATTTTATTGCACTAACTCGATGATGGGGATACTTATAATATCTAGGCTAGCACCTATGATTGCGTTAGCAGCAAGAAATTTTAGGCGCCCTCGGAATTAATAAATCTTTTTAGCCAAATAATCTGTATGGAAAAAAAGATTTTGGGAGTAAAAAAAGATGTATTCCTTCTTGGAATCGTAAGCTTCCTAACTGATGTTAGTTCTGAAGCTATATTCTCTGTTTTCTCAATATTCTTTACCACAATCCTGGGCGCTTCAACTACATTGCTTGGCATTATAGAGGGAGCCGCAGACTTCTCTGCTTCTTCGCTTGATTACTTCTCGGGCTCAATCTCTGATAGGCTAGGGAAAAGAAAGAAAGTAACAATAGTAGGGTATGGATTGTCAACAATCGCCAAAGGATTACTAGTATTCGCAACTACAGTTCCGGCTGCCGCGTTATTCCGAGTAGTGGAAAGGTTAGGTAAGTCTATAAGAGGACCGCCTAGAGACGCTTGGATAGCATCAATAGCGCAAGGAAAAAACAAGGGTCTATCTTTTGGTGTTCACAAAGCGCTTGACAAATCTGGAGCCATATTGGGTCCACTTCTCGCATACGCATTCTTTACAATCTATCCCCAAACTCTTTCCGCATTCATAAATCTTTTCATTCTTGCAGTAATCCCAGCTGCTGCTGCAACTTTGATCCTATTCTTTCTTAAGGACAGGCCTGCAAAACCGATTAAAAGAGAAGGTATACTAGAAACATACAAGAATTTGGATGATAACTTCAAAAGATATCTTCTTGCGGCGGGAATTTTTTCTCTCGCGTATTTCAGCTTCGGTTTCTTGCTGCTAAAGGCTTATGATGTCGGATTTGCACTTACAGATGTGATACTTCTATACGCATTGTTCAACGTTGCATTCGTCATCTCATCTGTGCCGATTGGAAAACTGGGAGATGAGATCGGAAGAGAAAAGATAATCGCATTGAGCTACATGATATATCTGCTAATGAGCATAGGATTCGTATTTGCAGGCAATAAAGAAACCGTTATTCTGATGTTCATTCTCTATGGAGTATTTTATGCCATAGACGAAGGCCAGACGAAGGCTTACGTCACTGATCTTGAAAAGAAAAAGAAAGGAACCGCAATAGGGACATATAATTTCATAACTGGAATAATGTATCTCCCAGCTTCGATAATAGCTGGAATCCTGTGGACAATAGATTCTTCTTATACATTTGCATTTGCAGGGGTTGTATCTTTTGTTGCACTCTGCCTATTTTTATGGTTCAATAAAAACAGG
>CAZJHL010000029.1:0-10144 GCA_964545865.1 Microcaldota archaeon
GATGTCAAAAAGAAATTAGCAAATTCAAACGTTAAAAAACACAAAGCGCAGAAGAAATTAATCAAACCTGCAAAACCAAAAGGCAAGAAAAAGAGATAGCTACCTTAATAATTTAAATATTTTATTATATGATATTATTAAGGGAACGTTGCCCTTTTTTGGTGTTTATTTTATTGGTTTTAATTTATACTTTATACTATAGGTGAATGTATGGATTATTCTGAATTTACTAAATTTGAAATCGCAAGACTAATCGGCGCAAGAGCCCTTCAGTTGTCCATGGGTGCACCACCAATGATAGAATTGCCGAACAATACATTCGAGCCCTCTGCGATCGCAAAGCTGGAATTTGAGAAAGGCGTGATTCCGCTTACAGTTTACAGATCGGATAAAAGCTAATATTGATTTGAGATGCCCTTTAGGTGGTTGAAAATGTTAGAATTGATACTAGGTTTGATCGTCCTTGTGGTGATCGTCGCAGTTTTGATATACAATAATCTGATTGTGTTGAGAAACAATGTTGAAAACGCATGGGCACAGATCGATGTCCAGTTAAAGAGGAGAGCAGATCTTATTCCTAACCTGGTAAATACTGTAAAAGGATATATGAAACACGAGAAAGAAACCCTTGAAAACATAACAAAAGCAAGAGCTGCATTAATGTCTGCAAAGACACCTAAAGAAGCAGCGCAGGCAGACAACATGCTTTCAGGTGCATTAAAGTCATTGTTTGCGGTTGCAGAGAACTATCCAAATCTAAGGGCAAGTGAAAACTTTCTCAGATTGCAAGAGGATCTTTCGGATACAGAAAACAAAGTAGCATATTCGAGACAGTTATATAACGACAATGTTCTTGTATATAACAGAACAATCCAAACTATTCCAAATAACATTATAGCTGGAATGCTTGGTTTCAAAGAAAAAGAGTACTTCAAGGCTGAAGAAGAAGCGAAGAAGGCGCCAGAAGTCAAATTCTAATTTTTTGTTTTAAATTTCTTTAATCTTTTTTGATGGTTTAACTATTTAGGAGCTATTCATCAGTTAATTTCGAGCAGATCTAAGAGAATTAATCATCTCGGCCGATTACTACATTGAATATGATTACATTGTTTCAGTCAATATAAATATGCCGCTGTTTCTTCCAACTAGGTTTTCTACTTGATTAGACGCACGAAGAGATTCACCTGGCGTTTTGTAAATCCCAAAAACCGCACCGCCAGAACCAGACAACAATGCACATTCTGCTCCAGCTTCGTTAAAACATCTCTTTACGTTTTTAAGCATAGGATACATCTTGAATACTACAAGCTCAAAATCATTGTATACCAGACTTCCGATTTTTTTCCAATCACCTTTCTTCAGCTCATTTTTCATTAAACACAATCTCGCCATCAACGCCTTGTCATAATCGGGGCCAATTTTCTCTTTTTCTTCATCTATCATCTTATAAAGCGTTCCAGTCTTTGAAGGGTATTGGGACATATACCCATAAGGTATGTATATCGACACATACCTTTTAGGAAGATTGTATCGATCTATTATTCTGTCTCCATATCTTTCCGCATACGTCGCGCTTCCATACATTGCCTGCGGAACATCAGCGCCTATTTCAGCACATACCTCCAACATCTCTTCTTTACTAAGTCCAAATCCAAACTTCTCGTTAAGGAATCTAATTACGGGCGCTGCGTCAACCGCACTTCCACCTAAACCACTTGCTATAGGTATGTTCTTTTTTATGTGTATTTCATATCTTATCTCATCTATTTTCATTTTTGTTTTTTCGCATATCTTAATTATTGCTTTATATACGCTGTTTTTCTCATTAAGTGGTATGTCTACGTTGCTTGTAAGTTTGATTCCTTTCTCTTTTCTTTCTTTCATTATCACTTCATCATATAAATCAAGCGGCTGAAAAACAGTTTTTAACAAATGGTATCCTTTCTCGTCTTTCTTTCCAACTTGCAAGAACAGGTTTACTTTTGCGTGAGCCTTTAATGTTACTGTATCTTTGTGCAATTCCATTACCATTTTATCCCCCTTTCACTCATCTATTCTCTCATCGAAAGGTCCCAAAACAAATTTCTTTTTTGCAGGTTGCTTCTTTTCCTTCGCTTCATTCTCTCTTGAAACTCTTTTTAAATTTTCAAATGAGGCCTTTAATTCATTTATTTCATTCTTTAAGTTCTTTATTTCTTCTGTAAGCAGCGATACGGGATCTACTTTCTTCTCTTTATTTGCATCAATGTTTAGTTTTATTTCTTTTGTTATTTCTTCTGCATTTAAGATGCCAGGCAAGTAAATAGTTTCATTTCCGTGTATTTTCAGTACGCTTATCTTAAACAACTTATCTATCATCGCTAAATTATCCTCATCTGAATGCACATCTTTAATTTCTGTATATGGAATGAACTTTTCCTTGGTAAATATCAACCCTTCGGTTATTTTAACACCTTTTTCATCCATAAACAATCTTTTTCTTTTCATGATCAATGTGTAAAATAAAAATGCACCTATCCCGCTGATTGCAAAGGTTATTATGAATAATGTGAGAACTACTATAGAATTGCTTTGACCTTTAGATAGCTCGATATTAAGATTAATGGATTCGAGCAAAGAAAGCACTAGGTAAACCACTCCCCAAAAAACAACCAGGACAACAAAAATTTTGCTCAAAAGCGAAAACAGATATTCTTTTGAAATGCATAACTCTTTCATTCAGCTCCCTCTTTTATTTTGTTGTAATATATGTTGTTGAATTCATATATATCTTTTTCATCAGACATCCATTTCTCTATTAATTCTTCTTTTTTTCCGTTTATAATCTCACTTCCAGTCGGATCCATAAAATACCATTCGTCTTTGAATTTAAAGGAAACCGCCACCTTAGTGCCGTCATTTATTCCGACTACAACGTAGCTGTCATAGTTGTCGAGCGCTATTAAAATTGAGCAGAGGAAAATCGCCTTATCCATCGGATCCCCACCTTTTAGCCTTACGATATCCTTAGGCATGAGCCAGAAATCGATGGGGGTTCTTATCGTTCTTATTTTTCTTACAAATTCATGGGCTTCCCTGGCTGCCGCTAAAAAATCCCTTTCATAGATGTAAGGCTTGAATTTAGATTTTATTTCCTGGCTGATCTTTTTTACCTCTTCGTCCTTAGTGTTTACCATTGCCTTTATGTCTGCTATAGTTTTTGTTTCGCTTTGCTCTATTGTGGATCTGTATCTGTCTATTATAAGCTCAAGCAGCTTTATTTTGTCCTTAAGTATGTTTATTTCATTTCTTCTTTCAACAAATTCTTCCTTTTTTGATATTGATTTGAATTCATCTACCATATAACTCTACTTATTCTATGGTTGTGAATATTAAAAATCTATCTTTTTAGACATTTCTAAAATTAATTTAGAATAGTGTTTCTTGTGGCACTAGTTTTTTTATCTATCCGCCATTCTTGTCTGATTATACTCCGAGAGTTACTCTCAAAAGATTCCTTACGCCTGGCGCTAAACCAAATATAATTATCAGGAGATAGAGGAAATATCTTTCATTTTCATTGTCTGCCTCTTTCTCTATTATCAAAGAGGCGAAAATAGCAAAAAGCACCTTTATGAATAAGTATATTATCGTACCATAAACCATAATCTCGCTGAAGAATCTTTCCACTACATGCTGGCCAAAGTAACAGATTCCCTGCCCTGTGCAAAGAGGGGAAAATCTATTGAAAATCTCTATAGCAACAAAACTTGAAACGCCATCAATGGTGTGGGCTGCAACCGCTATCCTTGGTAGTATATGATTCAATCTATATCTTTTCATTATTAAGTGAGCTCCAAGTATGACTATTCCGGAAAGAGTCAATATAGTTATCAAGTATGTGAGGTCTTGGATCATGCTTAGCACAATAATGAAATGAGGCAGCCACAATAAGATGCCTATCGCAGGGTAGATCTTTGGCTTTTTGAGTTTTATGCTTAAATACAGCGAAAATATTGTAATTAATCCTATCACAACATATATTCCTGGAGTGGCAGTAAGGAATCCATAATTATATATTCCGCTGTTAAGAACAGGACCGAAAAGCCAATAGAATTGATGCGATGTCCAATCAACGCCCGCTTCCGTTGCGTCTGTAATCACTCTTACAGTAGACCCTAAAAGTATGAAAGGAATAGTATAAATAATGAGTTCCTTTGTAAAGTATTTTTTGAATTTCCTATATATCAAAAAAGCAGCTGCTATTGCAATGACTGCATAAACTAAGGTGTTAACAACATTGTATCCAGTATGCTCTACTATCGGGCTTATAAAGTAATCCTGAATGAATCTTTCTATCATCTAATCACTACATATTTTCGTCATATTTTATTATTCATATCCTTTTATGTTCCATTCCGTATTCGTTGCAGAATTCAATTATTTTTTTCCTTTGGTCCTGCTTCAATCCCTTCCAATCTATGTAGACATTTTCAACTTCTTCGCAGCTTCTTTCGAATGCCTGCGTGAATGCTGAATACTCAAGCTGGTCTACTGCGTAATTTGGAACGATATGCGCAAACGCTATTTTCCCTTCTATTTCATGTTTGTTGAACGCAGGGCAGTAATGCCCGCCGCCTACCCCGACTGAGATTTCCCTAACTTCTATTTTTTCTGTAAACTCTTCAAATTCGTTTATTATCTCAGCAACAACTTCAGCATATTTTTCATTTTTCCACTCCTTTTCGCTGCTTCCGATCTCAACGAAAGCGCACGGCTTCATGCAAAGAGGGCCATGGTGGTCAACTTCCATAGTCACATTCATATCTAATTTCATTTTGCCGTTTCTCTCATTAAGAAGCATAACCAAAGCCTTCATCCTTATTGGATCGCTAAAAGAGATTTCCCTGTCCTTTCCGCCCATCTCAGCCTTCCCCCAATTGCCGGGGACATGAACTGTGAAGGAAGGCTTCCCGCTTTCGCTTTTATGCTTGCTTGCAAATAAAACAAATTCATCCTCTATCTTTCTGACTAAATCATCTGAATAAAGCAGGGATTCTTTAGTCTCGTTCAGGTCTTTTTCAGAAATAGAAGAATCTCCTTTTTCAATGAGAGATTTCAAACATCTTGCGATGTTAACCCCTGCTGGATCTGATTTTGAGTATAGAATCTGCATTTTCCCATCTCATTATTTCCATGCTTGATTACATAAGAGAAAACCCTGCAAATATGTAAATTATAAGGCCGATTAATATGAATGGAAGAAACATTGGCATGTCAAGGACAGGCCATCTCCTACCTGTCTTGCTCAACGTCTTTGCCTGCTTCTCATCAGTCAGTCGCTTTATTTTGTATCTTTCTATGGTTTTACTGTCTAGCATTTCTATAGCGATTACATCTTCCGGCTCCAATTTCTTCTTCATGACAACCATTTCTTGCATTAGCTGCTCTTTTGAAATTATGAAGAATATGGATTCAAAGAAAAGTATTCCCGAGACCAACAGCAGCCAGGTGGGCAGGAATGGAAAGAGCATGAACATGTAAATTAACAGGGCAAAAGAGAAGAGAAGCGCTATGATCTGTACCGCCTGCCATACATTTATTTTCATCTTTCCTTCTTTGAATCTTCTAAAGATTCTTGGAAAGTATTTTACCATAATCCATATGGAAGCAAGCACAGTGGCGATTGCAAGAATCATCAATGAAGATGGAACAAATTGATTCTCGTCCATGGGAAATGCAGGCAATGCAGAATATATTGCTGCCAAGACTATTACATCCGCACCCCCAATCTGCCCGTTCAGATACAGCACATAAAGCACAAGTATTAAGGGGATCGCTATTGGAAGGAATTTCAAAAACAATGAATAATCAAATATATTCAGCAATAATGAAACTGCAAGAAACGAGTAAAGAAACATTTCTGGCACATTCTTTCTGTTGAAAATATCATAATACGCAGCAATCCCGGTCCCTGCCAAAGCAACCAATATTCTAATAGTCTCTAACATTTTTGCACCCTTGGTCTGTAGAATCAATATTTAGTATTTATGTAGAATCTTTAATAATTCTATCACTGACAACTTTTAGAGATAAAGAAGAGTTACCAGAAATTGTCGAGCCATTCGCTATGGATTGAAACCACGTTTAGCTGTTTGCACGTAGCTTTTGTCTTAAGAAGCGAGGATATGCTAGGCTGCGTTCTGCCTTCATCTCCGCTTATGAATTCTTTGATATATGTACCAGATTCAGATAGTATGCGTAGCTTTATTGTATGGCTATCTATCCACTCTGGCTCAAGAAGCTTTATTCTTCTTTTCCTAATCAGGTCAGACCTTCTTATAAGCACTCTTTTAGGCGTCCTTTGCATAAGCAAAACGCTTTTAGGGAGTTTTGCCAGCTCATTCTTTTCAATAGGTGTTTCTAGATTCACTATCGCTTCATACTCCTTGTCAAACTTAGCTCTCTTTATTATCTCCACCCACTCTTTATCCACCACTCGCTCAAATTCCACCTTTATTTTCCCTTCGTTTGTCTTGTTTATAAGGCTGTTAATTCTTTTAATCTCTTTTTCGCTCAAAACTCTTTTGCTCGGATTGGTAACTTCCATTACAAAAGGCCTTCCATCTCCAAGCATCAAGACATCTATGTCTTCCCTTCCGCTGCCATGCAGGATTGCCTTACTTTTTTCAGTACCTATCTCCTTTATCAAGACGTTTTCTATAATCCCTTCGACAGATTCCTCTTTCGCATCCTCCTTTTTCGTTTGCCTTATTCCTCTTTGAAGCTTGTTGTACCTTCCATATATGTAAACGGAAGATATGTTCCTTGATATTTTCTTGTTTTTGATATCGTATACAATTCTCACATCAGGATCAGGGCTGAATCTGTATTTAGTTTTCTTTTCTATTATCCTTCCTAATTCAGTGTTTAATTCAGGCTTTATGCTTCTCCATTTTCTGAAGTCAGCGAAATCCCATATCTTTTCCTCTATGGCTTCCGATTCCTTTGGTATGCTTGTTCCTATGCTGAATGTCCTTATACCTGGAATGGAATCCAGTTCTTTTATTATCCTGTCTGCAGTCTCATTTAAGTCCAAGAAACAACCATTGCAAAGTTTGCATTCTTTTTCATTTTCTAAGAATTCAGAACTAACTTTAGAGAATCCATTCCTTTTCCAGCATCTTTTGCACACTTTAGGCATTATGAATTTTACCATACTATCAATTATAAATTATTGAGATAAGTTTAAATTTTATTACATATATATTATATTCACTTTAGCTGTTAATCTGTGATTCTATGCAGGAAATAAAAGAGGACAAGATATCAGAACATTGGGTTTCTGTGCTAGTGAAAGAAATACTATCATCCACTAAGCCACCATTCGTGGTAGCATCTGGAATAACTACAAGCGGACCCACTCATATAGGAACAGCAAGCGAATTCATATATCCGAATGCGATTGTAACATACTTCAAGAATAACGGATATGACGTGCAATTCATATTCATTGGAGACATAATGGATGCGTTTGATTCGATTCCTAAGCCATTGGAAAGGTTCAAGGATGTTTTAGAGCCGCATTTAGGAAAACCATTGGTACATGTTCCGGACCCATTCGGCTGCCATGCGTCTTACGGTGATCATTTTCTTTCTGAAGCAGCAAATCTGATGAAGAGTTTTAAGGTCAATCCAGAAATAGTCAGGAACAGCGATCTTTATGCAAAAGGCCTGTATGATAAGTATGCAATAAAATATCTGAACGAACGAGAGAAGGTCAGAGACGTGGTTTTTGAATCCTCACTAAGGAAAAAAGAGGGGAAGGAGTGGGAAAACTGGTCCCCTATAGCACCCATATGTGAAAAATGCGGGAAGATTTCTACGTGCACAGTTACTGGCTTTGATGGGGAGTATTATTACTACAAGTGCAACAAGGATGTGGAATACACAAAGGGGTGCGGCCATGAAGGAAAGGCAAGGATCAGCGACCACATGTACAAGCTTGTTTGGAGGGTGGAGTGGCCTTCAAGACAGGATTTTCTTAATGTCACAATAGAAGGTTTCGGCAAGGACCATGCTACTAGGGGAGGGTCAGCAGATACTGCAAGGGAAATGCATGAAAAAATACTTGGCAGAAAGCCGCCATTCTTCTACAGGTTCGGTTTCTTCCTTCTAGGTGGAAAGAAATACTCCAAGTCAAAAGGAATAGGCCTGGATGTAAACACTGTCCTTAAGCTCATGCCTCCAGAAGTGATAAAGTATTTCATATACAGGTCAGATTCACAAGAAGACAAGAACTTTGATCCGACCGGTCAGAACATGCTTCTTATATTTGAAGATTATGAATACGCAAGCACTCTTTCACAGCCAAAGGAAACGCTTAGCAGGGCAGACAGAAAGAAGAGAATCGCATACGAGATAAGCGGCGAAAGGAAATGGAAGGCAAAGTTCCTAGATATTCTTCTTTACTATCAGATATATAGAGACTGGGAAAAAGTAAAGTCTCTTTTTGATGATCCAGAAGGAGTGGAATACATAAAGCCATACATCATGTATTGGATAGAAAACGGATATGTGCCAGACGACTATTCATTCTCATTGAATCCGAAAAAACCGTCCGACATCAAAGGAATAAAGGAGTTTGCAGAAAGGCTAGAAGATAAAATGGACCAGCTTGTTATACATAATCTTGTTTTTGACACCTCTAAGTCTTTGGGGATAGAGCCCAAGGAATTCTTCAAGATATTGTACACTGCATTGATAGGCAAGGACAGAGGTCCTAAATTAGGAAAGCTGATTCATGCAATAGGTCCAGGAAAAGTAAAGGAAATGCTGCTAGAACTAGTAAGCTAAGCCTATCCTGCGACTTTGAGCCAGCGATTATCAGATATAGTAATGAACGCTTAATCTTCAGTGCTTATCTATTCCTTTAGCATAGAATGGATTCTTTCCAATTCATCTATCGTCAATGTAAACACTCTTCTCTTCTCCATGCCTAGTTTTTCAGCTATTTCAGTCAATTTCGGATATTCTTCCATCAGTTCCTTCGCCTTTGAAGCTGCGCCTAAGGTGTTTTTTCTGTGCGAAAACAATCTCTCTATGAATTTATCGAATTTAGGATTGTCTGTCTTTTCTTTTTTGAATAGCATAACTATCGCAGAATCAACCTGCGGCACAGGCTTAAAGCTTCCTTTAGGAACTTTCTTTAAATATATAGGCTTGAAATAGTAGTTCGCCATCACGCTCAATCTTGACCAATCCTTTTCACCAGGCTTTGCAACCATCCTGTCCACGAACTCTTTCTGCAGGCAAAGGATAGCCTTTTCAAAATTAAATTCCTTAAGGTTGAAAAGAAGAGGCGACGATATGGAATAAGGGACATTGCTTATTATCAGATCTATCTTCTTTTGTTTTGATTGTGCTAGAATGTCCTTTTCGCTCAAATCCAAGAAGTCAGCTTCTATAACTGTAACGTTCTTCTTTTTCTTGAACAAAAACTTAAGGGAGTCTGCGAAGCTGAAATCTTTCTCAACAATAATAAGATGCTTTGCGGTTTCTGCAACCAAACTGCTTAGGTTTCCAGTCCCTCCTCCGATCTCAAGCACTACTTTGCCTTTTGGCTGCAGCATCTCAACTTCATATTTAAGTGTTTCGTGGTTCTCCAGCATATGCTGGCCGAAATGTTTTCTTTTGTTGTACATCTTATCTACATTTTATTAAAAAGTAACGTTTGGCATTAAGGTGTTTGCAATTGCATAGAGAAAGATGTAGGAGATTAAAAGCACTATCATCGGCCATCCAACTATTATTAATGCCTTTAACCAAGAAATGTTGTTGGTGTTCTTAACTATTGAAATTAGACCATATATTCCATAAATGAAAACCAATAGCTCCAATGAAGTTATAATAGAGCCAAATATAGACGCGATTATTTCTATAATTACAATAAGAACAATCGCAATTGTAGAAAGCATTAAAATGGAATCAGTCTGCTTTTCAAAGTCTGCTTTCACATCAAGGATTCTTGCAGACATCCATATAAATGAACTGGCTGCGATTATGGTAAAGAGCATGAAAAATACGTAGAATAGGAATATCACGGCATCTACAATCATACCAAAAAGATTGAGGGAAGGCAATAGCAACAAAAATAAAGCAACTA
>CAZJHL010000030.1:0-2589 GCA_964545865.1 Microcaldota archaeon
AAAATATAAAAATTAAAATTTAACATATTATATCATTATCAATTTTTCTTTTCTTTCGCTGTCCTTGATGGCGTATTGGATTACATCAATTAGATTGTTTACTGCTATTATCTCTATCTTCTTTCTCTTTTCTTCGCTTAACACTATGTCATCAAGGTTTTCCTTCGGGACTATGACGGTTTTTAATCCAGCATCAACAGCTGCTTCAACTTTAGCCGTGACCCCGCCAACAGGAAGAACTTCCCCCCTCACACTCAGGGAGCCAGTCATTGCCAGATCCTGCTTTATTGCAACCCCTTCCATCGCACTTAAGACAGCGAGGGCAACAGAAATAGAAGCGCTGTCTCCCTCTACCCCTTCGTAGGTTTGTAAGAATTGAATATGGATATCAAATCCAGTCACGTCTTTCTTCATGTGCTTCTTTATTATAGCGCTTACATTGTCAACCGCTTCCTTTGCAATCTCTCCCAACTTTCCAGTCGCTATCACCTTTCCTTCAAATTTGGATGAAGCGGGAGTGACCTCTGCAACTATCGGCATAACCAATCCGCTGCTTCCATCTCCGATTACAGCCAATCCATTCACCCTTCCCACCCTTGCGCCGTGCGTCTCTAATACGCTGTACTCTTTCTTTTGCTCAATCATCATGTGCGCAAGTTGCTGCTCTATCGTTTTTGCAACCCCCTTCGCCTTAAGGATGTGGGTAACATCTGTAACTGGCGAGTTTTCGCTCTTTGCGATGTCGCCTGCCGCCCTTATCAGGCCTCCGAGCTCTCTTAATTTCAATGTGAGTCTTCTTTTCCTTCCAGCTTTCCTTTTTGCCTCTTTGATTATTTCTATGACTGCATCTCTTGTGAAGTGAGGTATCTTTCCGTCTTTTCTCACCTCCTGCGCAACGAATCTGACTAGTTTCTCCCTGTTTTCCTTTGTGTCGGGCATGGTGTCATTGAGATATATCTCATATCCATATCCTCTTATTCTCGATCTTAACGCAGGATGCATGCTCTGAAGATCATTCAAATTCCCTGCCGCGACAAGAACGAAATCGCATGGAACAGGTTCTGTTCTTGTCAACGCTCCGCTTGACATCTCGCTTTGTCCCGTTATCGGGAATTTCTTCTCCTGCATCGCAGTAAGCAGATCCTGTTGCGATTTAGGATTGATAGTTCCAACTTCGTCTATGTAAAGGACACCCATATCTGCCCTATGTATCGCTCCGCTCTCAACCCTGAGATGGGCTGGTGTGCCAAGGCCTCCCGTTTGCAATGGGTCATGGCGCACGTCTCCAAAAAGAGCGCCAGCCTTAGCACCAGTCGCCTCGATGAAAGGCGCAGTCCTTCTTCCAGTGTTGTCAACTATAAGTTTTGGCTCGTTGTACTCTTCCCTCTTGATTCCACTCTGAAGCCTTGAAGTGAACATCCACATCGCAAGGAAGAACAGTCCCCCAAGTACAATGGCTGCGATTATTGAAGAATACTTTTCGATTTCAGAGAGGGCCGAAAGGTCCACGAATTGGAATATGAGTAGGCCGATCAAAAGAATGATGAGTAATATAGTTATCCAAGAAAACCCCCCTCTCTTTTTTGGCATCAATTTCTGCATTTTGCTTGCAAGCACTATTCTTCTTCCCTGTCCTATTTTTTCTTCTTCCGGCGCATTTTCCGGAGGGATCCCATTCGGATATGTGAGCACCGTTCTTACTTTCGGATTGTTTTCATCGAACTCATTTGGGTATACCAATACGTCCCTAAGGTTTTCAGCCGGCATGAGTTCAGCCATTCCTTGTGCAAGCATGCTTTTTCCAGTTCCAGGAGAGCCTAGAAGAAGAACGTTTCTTCTTTGTGCCGCAGCCTTTTTGACAATCTCCACCGCCTTGTCTTGTCCAATTATCTGATCTATAGTTTTTTCAGGTATTTTTATCTCTGCGGTCGTATTGAATTTAGGTATGTATTTTTCTTCAAGCTCGCCTTTAGTTTTTTCCACTTTTCGCTCTCCTTTTTCTTTTTTTAATTTCGGAGTTTTCTTCTTCATTAAACCACTGCTAATATTTTAATCTCAAAATTTAAAAACGGATTGCATTATCCTTTGTTTTATAAGATAGCTTAATCTGATTCTCGCATTTCTTATTCTAGTATTGTTTTAGTTACAGACTCCTTTAGCGTCTTATTTCAATCTTGAAAATGATGCATCGCCAGTTGGAATATGCGGAACAATTTCGTCTTTTTTCACATTCAGTTGCTTAGCGATCTTTTCAGCAACAATCTCCTTTGCGTATCTTCCCGGCTCCAGGATGAAGCATATTTTAAATTGCTCAGCTCCAGTTACTTCCGGCGCACATAATAGTTTGTTGTCATGGCTTAAACCAATTAGGAGTTTTAGGGGGACCCCTCTGAAGTAATTTTTCCTTCCAGATATGAAGAAACTTCCTTTCTGCAAATATTCTCCCGATGGCGGGGATTTGCTTACCTGCTCTTTTGTAACATAGTAGACGTCAACTATGCTGTATCCTGTTTTCCATGCGGATGAATAGCAAGCTGCAAACTGTGCTGCTTGCTTCAGAGAAGACTCGGGGGCGTTCTTGCCTTTTTT
>CAZJHL010000030.1:2628-10030 GCA_964545865.1 Microcaldota archaeon
ATCCTCGAGCCTTTTTTTGACTATCTCTTCGTTCTGTCCAGCGCTCTTCCCCGCAATGGCCAAAAAGCCATCTGTTGTGAAGAACCAGTGGTACAGGGTATACCATTCTCTTTTCTCTGGTTTTATTCCCTGCTCTGTCTTTTGCTTCCTTTTTTCTTCTGTTTTTTTGCTTTCTTTTTCTATCTCTTGTTTAGTTTCTTCTATTGCTTTTTTAGTGTCTTCCAGCTTTTTCCTCATCCTTTTGGCATTTTCAAAATAAGTATCGGCATTGTCATAAATCTCTTTATTCGGATCAATAATTATTTCCATATTGACCATGTATAAGCGAGACATTCTTAATCGGGCAGCGGAAGGAATCATAAAATTAGTTGCTATTCTTTTAGCTTTGCTGCGTACCTTCCTGGTGATTTGACACCAAGCTTCTTTGCAATCTCTGAAGCCTCTGGATTGATTATTATGACTTCTCCGCTCCATCTGTCGGTGAGCCTCTCGCTTCCGCAGAGCGGGCACTTGCTTTCGCCTTTCGAGATGTATTTACAATCCTTGCATGCCTTTTCCATATAAACACCCATGATATTTTCTCTAGTTGCTCATTTCCATCTTTTCCTAGCTAAATGATCTACATTATTTTTTCTTGCCTTTTGCCTCTTTCTGCTTTTCCTCTTTCTTTTCTTTCTCTTCTTTTTCAGTTTTTCTTCCCTTCTTTGTCTTGTCATCCTCGTGCAACCAGGTCAGGTTACCCAGGCCGTCTCCTTTCATTGTCATCGCTATTTTTGTTTCAGGTATGGTTGGCTTCATGCTTACGGAAACTATCTTTGCCCTTACAACATCGCCTTTCTTAACTGTGTGCTTGCTTCCTTTGAGAAGCAGGTTCCCTGCCTTCTTATCAAAAGTTATGAAATCGTTTGCGATTTGAGATAAGTGAACAAGCCCGTCGAACGGACCAATGTTTACGAATATTCCAAAATCCATTACTTCGGTCACTTCGCCGTTGACGATCTCATGCGTTTCTGGAATGTATGTAAGGATATTATATTTGACATCGTAATATGCGGCGCCATCTCCCAATACAACTTTTCCGCCTTTTATGTCGTGAATATTCCATATCTTCAGGACGACTCCATTTTCCAAATCAACTCTTCTTTCGTATTTGTCTTGCAATATCCTCAAGATGGAAGCGTTAAGTTCCATGGTAAAGTATGCTGGAGGCACCCTGATGGTATCAGAAATCGTTATTACTTTATACATAAGATCAAACCTCGTGGTTTCAATCAAATTTATCAGACCAGGCAAAAGCCAAATAGCATGTTGTTCAATTGAGAACACACTCACCGATCTGCATATGGCTTATCGCATTATCTGCTAAAATATACCTTTTAGAATAATATATATTGATTGAGAAAATTTTAAATTGTATTGATTTAGTCTCTGAGCATTATAATTTGTGCGCCCAACCTTTTTAAATATTGCTTGAGTTTTTTGTCATAGGTTATTATAGACAAATTATGTTTTTTTGCAGTAGTTATGAACCATCTATCAAGTGGAGGGCTTGCATTTTCGATTTTTACTTTCCCTTCTGTTTCCCATTTTCTGATCATCTTTGATGCTATATCTGCATTCTTCTTTTCAGACAGGCTGCTTTTGCGGGAGCAAGATATTTTTTTCAGTTCGTCATAAATTCCAGATGGTATTATGATGGAAAATTTTGTTCCTGCGGCATTTCCTCGTACCCTGTCCAATATGTCTATTTTATTTTGGATTGAATAGATGATCGCATTTGTGTCAAATGTAACAATCCTTATTTCCCCTTTCAGTCGTTTCTTTTCTTTTCGTTCATTCCTTTTATTACTGCCATTCATTGCATCACTGTTTCGTTCTAATCAGATACTTCTTTATTTCGGAGATTACAGTTATTATCGCCATTAGAGGCGCAACATAGAGCCATTGCATGAGGCTCAATGGCTTAAGCTCGAACAATGGCGTCAAGAAAGGTATGTAAAATGCAGCGAACAGAATCAGAAACGCAAGACAGATGGAGAGGATTGTGTCTGGGGAGATGTGCTTTAGTGATTCAAACAAGCTGTCTTTGATCGAAATGGAATTTAGCATTATAGACAGTATCGTTACTGAAAGTACTGCGATCGCCAATGTCCGGTTATACTCTTCAAATATCGGAAGCAAAGTCAGAGCGCCGAAATAAACAGATGCGATTAGCGCAATTGAAAGCATAACAAGGTATTCCTTTGTCTCCGGGAACTTCTTTGATGTCTTAACCGCTAAAGATTTCTCATATAGTTTTTCTTTTGAGAAATTAGTCGCAATTGCAACATCTGCAATCAGATTTATGAGTAGTATCTGTGTTGCAGTCATCATGTCTCCAGTGAATATTATTGCGCTCACCATGACTGTGAAGAATATGGCCATATCTGATGCGGAAAGCGCATAGAAGCTTCTCTCGATGTTTCGTCTCATATCCCTTGATTCTTCGATTAGGTCTGTAATGCTTTCATACCTGTCATTCCGTATTATCCCATCCGCATTGTTTTTTATTATGCCTGGAGCACTTTCAACTGCAAGCGAGACATTGGTGTAAAGAAACGGCGTGTAGTCAGTCCCGATAGATTCTATGTACGTGACCTGGTGTCCCTCCTTTTTCAAAACGTCCAATATCATTGCTTCATATTCGTTAGTTGACTCTGAGAAAACAACAGATTCAAGTATCCTTTTCGTCCTTTCCTCAGGCCTCATATACTTTAATTCCTCGCATATCACAGCCTTTTCCTTTTCATTCATTATGCCGATTTCTCTAGCGAAGCTCACGGCCTCTCCACTTTTTGCAGTTGTTATTATTATCGGCTTGATTCCCGCTTCCTTAAGCTCTTCAACCGTCTTTTTCACTTCTGGCTTAGGGGGATCATACAGTCCGAGTAGTGAAAGCAGAGTAAAATACTTCGGCTCCTCTCTTTTCCATGCGAACGCAACAGCATACGGCGTTTGCCCATTGGCAGCCATTTTGACCTCCTGCATTTCCATCTCTTCTCTTATCTTTTCGTCTATTTTTAGGAATTTTCCGCTCGAATATATCGACTTGCATTTTTCCCTCACTTTTTCGGAAGGCCCGAACATTACAAACGCAATCCTGTTTCTCTTTTTTATTTTAGCTATAGTTATGTCCCCCTCCTCTTTTTTCTCAAGCATGACCCATTCTCCCCTCACGCTTGTCACAGGAATCCTGTTTTTCATCGCCAGCACCACCAACGCGCCCTCGATTGGGTCCCCGTCAAGGTAAGGGGTGTTATCCTTGTATTCAAAATTGGCTTCCGTCGCGGCCGCAACCATCTCAGTCATCATATCTATCGTAGCATAGTTCTTGGCTCCCTTGAAAATTCCAAGAACATCCCATCCATCTCCAGTTACGATTATCTCTTTTCTGTCTATCCATACGCTCCTTATTGTCGGCTCGTTTCTTGTCAAAGACTTAAGCATTTCAGTGACGACTATGGTGGTTCTTCCTATCTTGTCAGCTGCAGATTCCCTTCTAAGTATGGCAAATTTAGACATCCGTTCTATGGTGGATGCATATATATATGATGCGACGCTGAAAATAGTATCGGGTATCGCAGCAACAGCTGCCGCGGCTGCAATGACGATTGCATTGAACAATGGCATTCCGTCCGCCACCAATTGAACCAATATAACAAGAGACGCGACATAGACAATGCTTCCGAATGAATCTGTCGTTTTTTTAACTCTGCTTATGGAGTCGTTTTTCTTTGGATCGGTTGAAAGTATGTTTTTTATTCCGAATGAAGTGTAATATTTGGTGTTCTTTCCAGTTCCAGTGACAGTCATCACACATTCCCCTTCCTTTACGAATGTTCCTGCGTAAAGAGAGGAAGGATCTGATTGGTAAGGCCTAAAGGTTTTTTCAACTTCCATTTCGGGAACCTTTTCCACGATTCCTCTTTGGAACACACTCTCGTCAACCATGCATCCTTTAGCCTTGATCACAATTCCGTCCGCAGGCACAAGCATGCCTGCTTCAAGAATCAATATGTCGCCTGGAACAACATCTTCTATGTCTAGCTTGACGATCTTACCGTCTCTGTATGCCCTCACATAGCCATAGAACTCTTTGAGGTTTTTGATTATCTTCTCTTCGCTTTCTCTGTCTCTTATCCAATTTATAATGACTGTGACCATTATTATTGAAACTACGAATATGCTTTGGATAAGATTTACAGTCGCTAGGAAAAACGCCGCAAGAATAAGGATGATGATAGGATAGCTGAATTGAGAAGAGAATAGTTCCCATTCGCTGGTCTTTGTGTATCTGTAAATCAGGTTCTTTCCATTTAGTTTAAGCCGTTCATTTGCTTCTTCAGTTGTCAGTCCGATCGGAAGGTTCCTAGTCTCGTTGCGGATTTGCTGTTTTTTTCCTTTATTTTCTTCTTTTTTCTCCGCCATATGTATCAGCTGTGTAAAAGCGAATCATTGCTTTACAATTACTCTTTCCCCTACGCTGCTTATTCTTTCGAGCTTGATCGGTATCTTTGTTCCGACTGGCGTCTGTGCAATCGCAGTTCCTGCCTTTTTGTCTATTCCGATAACCTTACCTATGTAAGCGCCTATTTCAGTTATTATCTCCTTTCCTTCTAGCCTTATCTTTGCTGCGACCCTTATTTTCATGTTCCTAGCAAACTCTGTTGCGAGTAGCGTAAGGATTATGGAAAGAATTATTGCGATCAGGAATTCATAGAACCATGCCTCGCCAACTATCCAGGAGAGTGCAAGATAAGATAGGAATGAAACTATTATTCCGTTAAATGAATACAATCCAGTATCGATCAGTTCAAACAAGCTTCCTTTCGGATAAAGTTCTATCGCCCTTCCGATCATTATCAGAATTATTATGAATATTGCAAACGGCCATAAGATGGGCCTCAATCCGAACGATATCGATTCGAAGAAGCTGTAGCCGGCCGAGGTCGCGTTGATGAATTCATTAACGCCTATTGATATCGAGATTAGTGCCAATGCAAAAATCGGAACGTAAACGACAAGCGCAGTCCTTGTTGAGGAGGAGAACAGGTTTCGGACCGTGTTTATTATGAAGTCTTCTATACCGAATCCCTTTAGCAATAGATACAAACCTACGATTCCGACTATCGGCCTCCATCCATATCCCAGCATATCGCTGATTAGGAAAGAGATTAGTATCAATGCAGGAACTCCAAAGAAAAGCTTTGCATAATACGGTTCTTTTAGCTTGCTTAGAAGAGTGACATATGTCTTTTCAAGCTCCTTTGCCTGTTTCATGACCACATTTCTCTTGGAATCCAGCTTAATTCTGGAAGAAATAAGTGGCAGCAATTCTTCATCATCAGCACCATCTGTTACAAATACACAGGAGGTCGCATGGAACTGCTGGAGTATGGATTCCAACTGGGTGACAACTTTTTTGTCAGCATAATACCCTAGCCTGCTGTCTCCAGTGATGGTGACAACCTCTGCTTTTTTCGTCTTTATTATTTCATCGTAGATCTTTACTGCTTGGAACATCGCGTTTGCATCTGTGTCTTCAGGGTCTTTTAGAAGCAGATTTGTTGCGGCTTGGATGTTTGCCTGTCTTCCTATAACGGGACCGGTCACTCCTGCTTTTTTGCCAAGATCGTCGTCACGATCTATGCATAACACAAGTACGTTTTCCTTTACCATCAAAGCACCATCCAACGCCTTCTTTACCCTATGAATTAATGTTATTAAATATTTATAAATTCTATTATTGTATAATATATAAACAAATGGTAAAAAGTCTATTTTATTATTTAGTTTCTAATATTTGATATTTCAATTCCTAAAGTTGATTGTTATGGAAAAGAGTGAAGAGATTAACGTTGCAGTTCCTGGGGACATACTGGGAACAGAAGAGGAATTCATTCCAGGAAATGGAACATATACGGACAAGGATGGAAACATCCGTGCAATGAATGCTGGAGAGGTTTCTATTGATCAAGACAGAAGGATATCTGTATTTTCCGACAGGGAGCCAGAGAAGCTTAAACCTGGAGATGTAGTGTATGGGAGAGTCGAAGAGATGTTTGAATCTGTAGCATTCGTGACGATAGAGCACCCAAATTCCGCAGACACTGAAAGAGTAGACAGGATGTCCGCAGTCATTCCAGTTTCTGAAATAAAAGACGGATATGTAAAATCAATAAGAGACGAGGTCCACATCGGAGATATAATCATTGGCGCAGTGAAAGAGGTAACGCCACTGAGAGTGGTTATAACGCTCAAGCCCAGAGGAATGGGTGTGGTAATGGCATATTGCAGTTACGATAGAAAACCGATGGTGCTGAAAGGAAGGACTCTTGTCTGCAGTGAATGCGGGCAAAAAGAGGAGAGACATCTTGCGGACAGCTATGGAAAATTTGAATACATCGAGTCTGCGCAGATGGGTGCAGAAAGGAAAGATACATTCAAGCGCGAAGAAAGACCAAGAGGAAGATTCTCTGGAAGAAGACCGCAGAGACCATTCCACGGCAGAAAGCAATTCCACCAAAGGAGGTCTAGATTTTGATTTGTTTTAATATTTTAAATCTTTGTCTACAATATTCTTAGTATCGTTGACGCATGTTTGTATCTGTTGATCATATCATTCATGAGGTGTTCAAATGTCTGAACTAAAGGTTGAGAAAAAGGATAAGAACCACGTGGAAATCCATTTCTTTGGAGAGGATATCGCATTTGTTCATGCGCTTAGAGAATTCGTTGTTGAGAATGATGACGTTGAATTCGCAGCTGTCAAGCAGGAGCACATTGAAGTAGGTGAACCTATTCTTGTTGTGAAAACAAAGAAAGGAAATCCGATTCCGATTGTTGCAAAGGCTGCAGCAAAGCTAGCAAAGGCGGCAGGAGATCTTGCGAAGACAATCTGATTTTTTCTATTCTTTTAATCTTAGCACATAATAAAACATGTCAAAAATCAATGAGAAAAAAGTATCAAACATAAGAGTAAATAAGAACATAAGAGTATTGGCAGTGGACGATACTCCAAAAACTGATTCTTCTTCTTTTTTAATAGGTATAGTTTATAGGGATGGAATGGTAGAGGGAGCTGTCAGTGCTAAAATAAAGTACGACGGAAATGACAGCACCGATGAAATTATAAGAATGGTAAAAGGCTCTCGTTTTTCAAACCAAATAAACATTATACTTCTAAATAGCATAACAATGGCAGGCTTGAATATAGTTGACATTAGCAAATTGGCTGATTCACTTTCCATACCAGTTATAGCCGTCACCCGGCACCAGCCAAGAGTTTCAGAGCTAGAGAAAGCAGTTAGAAAGCTTAATATTCCGGAGGAAGAGAAAGAAAGAAGAATAACTGCGATTAGAA
>CAZJHL010000031.1:0-2919 GCA_964545865.1 Microcaldota archaeon
AAAATGTTTCAATCCTTGTTTTAATGGATGTTGCTCTTAAACGGTTCTTCCTTTCCTTTGTCTCTTTATTACTACATTTGTTGAAATATTAATAATAGTTATTTTTTGAATTTTTGCTATTTCAAAGAACGATTTAAAATAGGATTTTAGGTCCTTTTACATCGTTTTTGTCGATTTAACAGTAAACAAAATAATAAATTACAAAAATCGGGAACAAATTCCAAAATAATTTTTTGTGATTAGTCGGTTCCCCCAATTGTCAAAGAACGCATAGGATGTTATGTCTTATCGCAAATGTTTCGATAACAGCAATCGATACATCGATTTGGGTATTTAGTTTTACGGGGAAAATATCCGCGGAGTATTATGTCGAAAATTGTGTTGACTATATTGATTGCCTCTTCGAAGTCATTAGATGTATAAACAATTTCTTTTAGTTGATTGCCACCGCGCACGTATGAGATAAATCCTTTTTGTACTGGTTTTTGGTAAACCTCTTGTATTAGAAGAGCGTAAAGGATCGATTGAATTTTATGTGTTTTGAAAGTGAACTCAGTAAAATTTGTAAACTTATAATCCATTGGAGCAAGAGTGCCGTCGGCAAGATGGAGTACTTCGTCGACGATTCCACGGACGCGAAGTTTTTTCGAGGCGAGATAGACGGAGATATCGCGAGCAACACATTCGGGTCGTTTTCGAATATAATTAGTGTTTGTTTTTTCGCGGCGGTGGTGAAGCTCCCGTCCTTTTCGGACTTTGTACCGAAGTTCTTCGTGCTGGGGGATATTAAGGCAATTCAAGAAATAAGTGTAGCGAGGGCAATAGATGAATTCTATAATTTCGGTTGGGGTAATCATAGGAGTCGATTCGGTATCGAATTCTGGTGTAAGATTGGGAAGTTTTTTTGTTTCACTTTGCAATTCAATATATTCTTCGATTGATTTGTCCATAGTTGCTATAAGAATAATGCTTTGACTTCATCGGTAACAAGTTTTTTATCGAAGGCTTGCCCGAGTAGGATTACCTTACGGAAGTCATCGCGACACATAGGAAAGATATAGACCGAGTCGGTATCTTGGTCGATAATATCGTCGCAAAAGACGGAGAGTTCGTCGAGTTGGTTTCGGTTGATAGTACCAAGGAAGGCAGATTTTTGGACACGGTAGAGCCCTTTATCTTTACATATTTTGGCTATTTTGTTTCGGATTTTGTCGTTGGCAATATCGTAAATAATCCAAATTAAGGTTTCATACTGTTTCATTGTCTTTACCTATGAGTTTGTTTGCAAGACGGTGGCAATCGAATTGAATAATATTTTTGCGTTGAATGTTGCGGTTTCGGTAGCGAATACTTTCGTCGAGGAATGAATTAAATTCAGCTATTAGCAAAGCTTTCCCTTCTTTATTCAAGGATAATCCGTTAGGGATTTGATCGAACATTTCGAGTTTGACTTTTCGCGCAGCAAAGAGATTAACTACGACTTGGTCTGCCCATATACGATAATTTTCTATTAAATCGAAGACGAGCGACTTTTTGTTGTAATTATCGGAATGTATAAATCCGAGATATGGGTCGAGCCCTGCGATGATACAAGATTTTTCGACTCGGGAATATAGAATACCATAGGCATAATTTAGTAGAGCATTGAATGGGTCTTTTGCTGGATTTCGGCTGCGGCCCTGGAATTGGAAGCGTTCGGGTAGAAGACGAGAGATAATTTCGAAGTAAACGCGAGCACCGGTTCCTTCGATACCAAGTATTGCGTTACGGATATCAAGAATATTTCCCGAAAGGTAGTTGAGTTGGGAAGCGATACTTTCCAGTTGTTCGATGTAAGAGGTGATTTCGGCGGAACGGTGTGGTCGACTCTGGCGTAGTTGTTTAAGCAAATCAATTTGATTATTGAATTTAGTTTTTACCCACTCGAGTGCCAATTGGCATCCCGCTTCGGACTCGCTTATTTCGAGTTGTTTTCTTCGGATTAATGTTGTACTACCGAGTTTAGGATGCCAGATTCGGGCAAATGGGTTGCCGAATTCGTCGATAAAAACGATATCAATGTTGTTATCCATTGCCAATCTTATAGCATCGGTTGTAATGGTTGCAGCAGTAGATATTAAGATTGCAGAAACTTTTTGACACGATATTTCGGCGGTTCGCTCATCGGTTCGGATTTTGAAGCAATCCCCGCTTTTTTGTAGAAAAGCCCCATAAGAATTAATGACTAATTCCATAAGCCTGTGAAAAAAGACAAAATTAAGAATGAATTTTGAAATTGGGTGTTTTCTTGTCATCGTCTTGTCCTTTTTGTTTTACGTTTATGGGGTGTTGGGGGAGGTTCTGGAAGGAGTTTAATAATGGAGTTTCTATATTGAGTGAATTCTTCCTTTTTCACGATTGTGCCGAATCCCCTTGAAACTGACTTTCCGATGCCCCAAAATGAAGGTATATCGAAATTAACAGAAAAAGAACCGAGGAAGGCAAGCATAGAAGTAGATTTTAAACAAGTTTTTATCTGCTTGAATCTTATTATATTTGCTACAATGGGTCGTGGGACAGTATAGCCAAGGCTTTTCGATATAGAAATAATATTGCCGATAAGAATTTTTTCGAGGAATTCTTTTCTTTCTTTTCGGGAGGAAAGATTTTTATAGATTTCGAAGTTTTTTTCATTCAAGGCAAGCCAGGGGGTAAGGAAGGAGTAGGAATGTTTTATATCGGATATACCCAAACAATCAGTTTTAAAAACAATAATTTTTTCTTTTACTTGATATTCCGAATCGCCGATTTTTAAAAGGTCGATATCTTCATAAATTTTTTGGAGTATGGCTACCCCATCGTTGATTCCAATAACCATAGGTTTGCCATCGAAGATTTTATACTGGATTAGTGGAGTTTTATATAGAAATTTCTCGTTGT
>CAZJHL010000031.1:2941-10024 GCA_964545865.1 Microcaldota archaeon
AAGCGTATATTCTCCAAATTTTGTCGCAAAAAACCCCCTCAACATATCGGGAGTTTCCTCGACATACTTGTTACAGATAAAATGTAAAATTAATGTTTTAACTTTCATTTTTTCGATAGGACATATCCTACTCCTTGTATCATAAAAACTCTTTCATTGGTTACTTTAATTTTTAGCCACGATGGAAGCAATATTCCTTGCTTTTCCCAAGTAATCGGAACAATATAACTTACCAATGGAAAATTATTACTGCCCTTTTTACATCTTTCATGCATCAGGTACACCTGTCCATTCCCTTCTTTAATGTCTGTATCTTTAGTAAAAGGAACAGGGTACTCGGTCTGGACAGTCTCCTCTTGTACTATAGAAACATCTTTTATCAGGACTTCACCATCTAATGAGATAGGAGATTCGCTATCACCGCAGGTCAGAGGAGAGGCTTTAAGTGCTTGTGCGATATCGCTTATATCTCTTTCATCTTTGAATATTGCCGATATTTGTAGTTTTTTAGAATATGCAAATTGTCTTCCAAGGGCATTAGTGAATTTACCGCCAAGCGTATCTTCCCATTTGACAATTGCAGAAGTTGTATAGCTTTTAATAACACAAGGACTTAGAAGCCTTGAGCCAGCCCAGAGCAAATTATTTTCAATCAGGTCAAGATATCCTAATGGGTGTTTATCGTTTTTATAACGCTGTAAGGCATTTGCCAGCATTCCTATGACAGCAGAAGGTGGCAATACAGGATAGGTCAGAGCAGACTGCCATGTAAATGGTATCCTGATTGAATAGAGGGAATTTAACCTTATGTCAAAGAGCAATGCCTTCATTTTTAAACTTTACTCAAAAGCTCATTAAATATCTCATCAATTGTGTCTTTCTTACTGATTCCTACTGGTGTCTCACTTCCCCAATAAAGAAGTGTTGTATCCCGAGGCATAAGCCCTGCGGTCTTGGAAATATAATCTGAATACATCGGAGATACAGGGAATGGAAGTGGTCCGCTTTCGGAATAGGCAACAAGGATTTCAATGGGATTCATATGTGGAATGGCATGAGAAAGAGAAGCGCCCATCTGTCCGGAAATGAGAGAACGATATGCCTCGATAGCAACTTTGATTCTATCTTTCCTGCCACTGTTATCATCAATTGCATAGGGATTATTGGTTCCGAGATTTAATTCCACAAGTCCGATTCTATCCACATCAAGGGCAGAGACAAAGGCATAGATACCAGAGGCATAGGATTTGTTGAAGGGCATCATAGTTTTAGGATCTGATGAAACCCGATTATGAATTACTTGTTTAGAGGTTGTATCTATTTCTAAAACAGGCATTAGCCATGAAAACATTGCCCTTGAGATTCTACGAGCAGATGTCCCCCTTTCCTGTTCACCCTCAGCCTCTCTTGCTATCAGATAGCCGTGGATGTCGCAGACAGCACAAGAGATAATGGCATCTTTCTCTGGTTTTGCAACCTGAGTTAAATTGTTGTTCCTAAGTTCACCTGGTCTAATTGGTTCACCTGCCTTACATCCATCGCACAAGAGGATATGAGAATAAGAACCATTTACTATTAAATGTTTCATCCCCTCATAATGCCAGTGTTTGAGCATTCTTCCAGAGACTGCTGGGGCTTCCTGTTTTTTACCTTCCTCGTCGAGAAACTCCATAACCCTTATGTCGGTTACGTTACCTGCTACTGCCTCGTTATTGAGGTCGTGGACGTTTAGTTGAGTTTTTACTGCGAATGTTAGAAATTTAAGCATTTTAAACCTCCTTTGATTTATTTTTTAAATCCTTTAATATCTCTTCAATCTGTTTATTAAGGGATGGGATTTCATTTTCTATAATGTTCCATAGAAGTTCATAATCTATACCAAAGTATTCATGGATAAGGATATCTCTTAAGCCAGCAATCTTTCTCCATTCAACAGATGGATATCTTTTTCTAAAACCTACAGGAATATTTTTAACGGCCTCGCCAATGATCTCCAGATTCCTGATGACTCCATCCACTATAAGTTCGTTACCGGCGAATTCCTCGTAAGTCTTCCCTTCGGTATATTTTTGAATCTTTTTGACACTATTTAGAATGTCTTTTAAAAAAACTTCAAGACTCCGTTTAGACATATACAACCTCAGATAGGATATAAGGCTTAAGCTCTTCTTTTAAGGCACTTTTAAGCACAAGGTCTACCTTACAATTAAAGAGGTCTTCAAGATAAAACTTAAGCTCCATATAATTGTCAAATGTCTTAAAACCATGCTCAAATTCAACAAGGATATCAATATCACTTTTTTTCTTTGCCTTCCCTTTTATATAGGAACCGAAGATTCCGAGCTCCTTAACTCTAAACCTGCTCTTTATTTCGGGAAGATGCTTTTTAAGTTTACTTATTATCTTATTCTGCATTTTGTATCTCTCCGAAGGGTTTAATATTTTCTTCCGCCCTTGCTGGGAATGAGAAGGCAAGTATAACAAGGGCTAATTTTGTGGATTCAAAATCCTGATTTGCGAGCCTGAACACTTCTCTTATTTCCTCATCCGTTGGAAGATGTATCATCTCATTTTGTTCGAGCCGTAATCTTCCTTCTCTAAGCATCTTTGCAACTGTTTCCTCAAAATCCCTTGATTCTCTTCTTGCGTTTCTAATATCATCGGCATAACCATACTTCTTTTCTCTAATGAAGTATCTCAATGTTCGTGCAAGACTCCCTAATGCAGGATTTTCAATAATTTCTGAGTTTATCATAGCTACCTCCTTTAAAAGATAATTTGATGTTTCTGGATATAAAAGATTTGTCCAATCTTTTGTTGATGTTTCTTGAAGATAAAGACGAGCGAATTTGGGCAAGTTTCTTTCCCTATCATTTTCAAGAATTTTTGTTATTTCAATTAGTGATGCCACTTTTGGTGGATTCTTAGAACTGCCCAATAATTTGGTTACAGTGGCAGAATTATATGAAGAACCTGAAATGAATTTTGAAAATGGTAAGGCATCAATAATTGCCGTTTGCTCAATTGCCGTATCGCCTCTATTGTCTTTAGATACCAATGATAAATGGAAAGTCAATTGCAGGTCATTAATAATATCACTTAGAGAAGGAACTTTTGCCAGCAATCCAACTGTAAATGTTCTCAATGGCTGAACATCTGAAAGCCAGTAATTATGTAAAGTTTTCTGCAATGAAAACAGCATTTGCACATTTTCAAATGTGAGTGAATTTTTAGGTATTGGCAATACTATAGCGTATTTTCGGTTTTTTCCTTGACCCATTTGAATATTAAAACCGAATGAATAAAGTCCTAAGACAGCAAGATATCCGCAAACAGCACATAAAGATTGGTTAAAAGTTGAATAACTTTTGTCTCTTTCATAAGGTTTACCAGCATGGAACGATGAAATTAGAATTAAGCCACTGCTACCACCAAATTTACCAATATTTGTATGACCACAAAACATATCCTTTTTAATGCTTAAATTGGAAATTGTCCTTAAACTAAATAATCCTGAAAAATCAGTATTGCTCAGATCGTTTATAATTTTTTCATTTGCTGAATACTTCCCTTTGTATTTTGCCTTCACACCTAAATCAAAAAATCTATCTGATGATAGAAGCCTTTTAAGAATATTCAAAAAAGAGGATTTTAATTTATCTGAATCTTGGGCTTGAAATTCAAGTTTGTAAAATCCCCGCTCTGGGAATAAACGGAATGCATATCCTGCCTCAATCCCTACCCTTGCCAGTCCGTAGGCAATTTTTACCTCTAAATCAGGAAAACCAGTTGCCGGGGTGTATAATGAAATACTCATGTTACTTCGTAGAAGTCGCAAAATAATTTCTGATGATATTTCTTATCTTTTCCATAATCTCAGCACATTCTTTAGCCTCTTCCTCTGATACATCGGATCCAGGGTAACGCACATCCACAGCGTAAGTGGATAATTTAATTAAATCGTCTCTAAAGTTTTTCAGTTCAGGTATAAAATCGGTACACTGCCCAAGCAATACATCAAGGTCATGTATTTTCTCAAATTCAACCTCGTTTTCCTGGAGGATTGCCTTCATATATTTTTCAATACATTGCTGGGCATGAAAACAAACAGCCTCCGCAGCCAGAGGTTCGGCCTTTAACTCACGCGTTGCGACCAAATAATCTTTTTCTGCTTTTGCAATCCATTCCCCTGTTATTTTTTTCATAAAGAAACCCCTTTTTGTATAATCTGTTTTATAAAGAAATCACCCATTTCAATTCTCTCTGCAACCTGCTTAGGTGTCCTCACAATAATATCTATAGGAATTGAACCTCTAATTTCTTTGCGGATTAAGAATGCCTGTTTTCTAACATGAATATCTGTATCCATTATTATAAGAAGGTCAAGGTCACTACTTTTTTTAGGAATACCATAAGCATAAGAGCCAAAAAGAATTACTTTTTGAGGATTGAATTTTTCTTTTATCTTTTCAGCGATTAATCTTATTTGCAAGTTATTCACATATTTTTTGATATTTTCTACCATCAACCACCCTCCGTAGTAATCTTTTTCATCTTTCTTGTTATATTCTTCCCTCTCTGCTGCAGCAGAAATATCGCACAATTTCAGGATGTGATGAGCAAGTGATGCCTGAAGCCTCCTCTGATGTTGTTCAAGAAATGGACATCCTTTTGCCCAAATTCTCAATCCCCTTGCCATCTCTTTTAGTGAATTAATGTTCATCTCTTCTAATTCTTCTTTCGGAAAATAATCATCTGTTAAGTTCTTTATCTCATCATGCCATACTATATTACCATTATTATCAACTATTCCATCTATTATTGCTTGCACATCAGGTTTTTCAATGTTGTCTCCGAGAAGCCCTCTATCGGTATGATGAATAGCCACAGCAAAGACTAAGGGTTCTTTAATCTCCTTAGGTAAAACTTTCCAAAGGTATGCAGCACCGAGTGTGGAATGTGAGGGTTTATGTAGCCTTTTATTTTCCTTTATTTCTTTCCTTATAATTTCCTGCCACCTTTTTGTAAGTTTTCCAAGGTCATGAAATAAGACCATTTTTGAAAAAGAATCTTTTAATACCTCCTGCTCTACAGAGGTATTAAAGGTTCTAACTATGGTGGAATAAAACACTGGGAAAAGAAGTTCAAACTTTTCCTTGCACCTTGCAATATGGTTTAAATAATATTCTTTAGGAGCGCTATATAATAAAACTGACATCTGGATATATCCCCTTATCTTGCTTATAGTATTTACTGTCAATTATATAAGTTCTAAACGGACCTATCCTTGAATCTTTCTCATCTGGTTTCTTCTTGTTTTTGATTAAATCGATAATAAGAATTTCGCTCTTCTTTTCTTTCTCATTATAGCTCCACTGGATTTCCCATTGAATAGGACGGTTTTTATCATTAAACAAAGCCCATACGATGCCAATATCTACATTTATAAAGTTATCTTTTAATGATGGATTATTTAAAACAGAGGACTTAATCCTATCCTCAATTTTTCCTTTTCCACTTTCTGGAATATCTAATACTACTATAGTAGCTGATTTGCTATCCCTCAATTGAATATTCCCTGGTTCACTATCAGCATACAAAACACACTCATACAGGTCAATCAATGTATCCCTTGCCTCATAGTCATTTGCTTGATAATCAAGGGTTTCATTAACAAAGGTACAGACCTCGTTAAAGTTTTTAATATTGAAATTCTCCTTATTTCTCAACCATTTAAGTGCTTCCTCTAAATGTCTTTTTTCATAAGGCAAATGCCCTTTTTCATTTTCCACAGGAAAGATAATCATTTCTCCATCTTCGCCTTCATATCTTGCACAACGGCCTGCCCTCTGGATTAATGAATCAGCAGGGGCAAGTTCCGTGAGCAAAAGTTCTGCTGAGAAATCAATGCCTGCCTCAAGAACCTGTGTTGAAACCACAATCCCCACGTCTTTTGGAACAATCATTTTGCCTTCTGCTTTGTGGGGAATTAATGATATCGCTTTATCTTCATGACTTTTTCTATCTATTTTTGTAAAGCGTGAATGCAATAAAACAATTTGTTCATCGCTAAGTTCAAGCCGTGATTTAATATCTTCATAAATCTTCTGTGCCCTTTTAACCTGATTTACAACGATAAGGGTTTTGTGTCTTTTTATCTTATTTAAAAGTTCATCTGAAATATTTGTAGCACCATTTGAATATAATGGGTTATCTTCAAGAGTGATTTTTAGATTTCTTTCAATTGAGATATCACCTACTATTTTTTGGTCGTCCTGAAGAGGAATCTCCTGAAATAGGCTTTTTTCCAAACTTCCAGGCATAGTTGCTGTCATTAACACAAAAGGAATACGGCTTTTATAAAGTATCTCCATTAAAGCCCTCATAATGGAAAATGTAAAGCCATCTCTATACATGTGAGCTTCATCAAAAATTACGAGTGAAGATGCGATAGAGCCGGCTGGCATATCAACATGCCTTCCCACCTGTCCACTTGCCCTTGCAAAGCCATAGAGAAACTGGTCGAGCGTTGTAACAACTATATCTGCAATAAAGAAAGGAGAATTGGGAATATCTCCATGTTGAACCTCAACAGATATATGGGGAGAAATTTTTTGAGCATACCTTTTAATCCTTTCTGCTACACTGTTTACCAAAACCCTCATCGGCAAGACATAAAGCAGTCTTGGAGCTATATGAAATTTATTATTTACAAATTGTGATAAAAAGGGGGCCAATACAGCTTCGGTCTTTCCTGAACCAGTAGGAGACTGAATAAGTAGGGGACATCTATTCTGATGAATTAGACTGAAAACCTCTTGCTGATAATCATAAGGTGACCCTATCTGTAAATATTCCTTGTAGACCTGCTTTGCGTTTGCCATCAATTACTCGAAAAAATTTTTCAATGATATTTTTTCAACAGAACATTATCATTTTCAAAACTACAATATAATGCATTACTTTCAAATATGCAAATATTTTTTTGCGAAGAAATACGTCGCTAATAGAAATCCCGCATCGATGCGGGATTTCTATTAAATTTCAAAATAAAAAAATCTAAAAATTTACACTTCGCCAATA
>CAZJHL010000032.1:0-6998 GCA_964545865.1 Microcaldota archaeon
GAATATATCCATCCTCTATCTTTTTTTTTTTTTTTTTTGTTATCATTTGATTAAGTTCGCTTTCATGAGCCTCTATCTTTTCCAATCCAATCGATCTCAGATACTCAGTTGCGGCACCCAATCCGATTATTCCTGAATAGTTCTGTAGGCCCGCCTCATATTTATTTGGAACTTTTTCAAATTCTACGCTTTCATATGTTGAATTGATCACAGTTTCCCCGCCAGTCATGAATTCTGAAAGGTTAGAAATTGATTTTTCAGACAGGTAAAGTACGCCAGTTCCAGACGGACCGAGCATCTTATGTCCTGAGCATGCTAGTGCATCAGGATTGAGCTTTTTGACATCTATTCTCTTATGCGGGGCGGATTGGGCAGCATCGACAAGAGTAAAAATTTTATTGTCATGCGCTATTTTTATCATTTTTTCTATTTGTTGCGTTGTTCCATCTATATTTGAAGTGTGGACAAACGCAGCAAGTTTCACACTTTTATCTATCTTGCTCTGAAAATCATCAACATCTCCGAATTTGAAGAATTTCAATCTTACTCCTTTCTTTTTAAGCATCTGCCAAGGGATAAGGTTAGAATTATGCTCTTTGTCTGAGAGAAGCACCGAGTCTCCGTCCTTAAAATTGAATGAGTGGGATATCAGGTTTATTCCTTCAGTTGTATTCCTTGTAATTATTATTTCGTTAGGCTTTGCATTGAAAAATTTAGCAATATTTTTCCTTGCATTCTCAACCTCTTCTGTTGCTCTCTCTCCAAATTTATGGTTGCTTCTGCCAACACATGCCGGGTAGTCTTCATAATATTCGTTCATTTTCCTAACTACCTGGATAGGTCTTAACGTTTGGCATGCATTGTCGAAATAAATTATATTTTTGCCGTTTATTCTCTTGCTTAGGATCGGAAAATCAGCTCTTATTTTTTCTATATTTAATCCCATATGCGTACACCCAGCAATCTAGTATTTATTTATTCAATAATAAATATAAATATGATGCTAAGAATATACTGTGTTTCAAGTGAAGTGGTAAAATGAAGATTAAACTCATTCCGCTTATAGATAATCCTATTCCATTCAATCAAATAACAGAAATATTTCCAATCAAAATAAAATTAGAAGTCGCAAAAAAGGATGACGCAGACTTCATTCAAAAAATTTCAGAAAAAGATTCATCTGCTAAGAATATTTTACAGTCTTTTTCTAATCATTTAAAATCGAAAGAAAGGAGCTTCAAAGACAGATATATTATTATTTTAGACAAACAGATCTCATATAGAAATAAAACAATCCTTGGATTAAGCGAATTGGAAGGAAATTCTATCGTATCATTGTGTCTTCTCCAAAAAGATGCAGATGTAAGCGAAGAAGATGCAATAAAAATCATTTTGCACGAACTCGGCCATGGCTTCGGATTGAAGCATTGCAGAGTCAAAAACTGTATAATGTCAAAGTTAGAAAAACGTGACGATTTGAAAAGACAGAGAAATGAATTTTGCGAAAAATGTAAGAAGAAGATAGAAACCTATAAAACTAAAATTTAGGTCAGCCGTTTTGTAGAATAAATCTCTTCAGTTGTTCTTCGCTCATCTCTCCACACACAGCCTTGTCTGTCTTTACACTATAAAATGCAGGGATGCCTAGCACCTTACAGTCTCTTTCGATAGCTGCAGCATGCATGATCATTATTTCTCTATTTGAATCATTATGCCACACTTCAAGCTTTGTGAAAACCACTCCAGTCTCATTTTCTACTTTTTCAACTATAGGCTTCATCTTCTGACAGTGCGGACATTCAGCACCGTAGAATTCTATAAATCCTTCAAGACCACATGGCGGCTTTCCTGTTTGGTTTAGGGTTTGATTAAGCGTCACATTCATTGTACCATTAACTAAACTAAATGGAGCAAAGACGCAATTCCCAGTAACTGGATCACAAGTTCCATAAACTATCAGATTATATATGCTGTATATTGAATAGCCGAAACTTGCAAAAAACAATATCGTAAACGCCAATGAGAGCGCCTCAAAGTTCTTGAATACGAACTGCGCAGCTTTTTCGTTCTTCATCATCAAACTGCCTATAATCATGCTCTTTATTTTTTCATCGAATCCAGTCCGGCATTTTCTCAAGGTAATCTTTCTGAACGTGCAGTCAAACGCTTCTGCTGCTAAAGGTCTATATTTAGCAGAAAATATAGAAAGAAATGCAAATACAAACAATGCTACAAAACAAAGAACCATATAATCACATAAAACGCATCAATATTCAAGTACTGACAATAATTATTACAAATAAAGTATTAAAAGATTTAGGAATTGTTACTCCTTTTGTCATTCCTTTTCCTTCTTACGCTGTTCTTCGACATAGCTTTCCTTGAAGCTTTTCTTGAATCTAGAGCATGGTTTTTTCTCAGGACATATTCCATATAATTTGCATTGAGGTCCAAGAAACGCAAATAATCTAGGATTTCTTTTCCCTATCTCTAATGCGATCCCCTCAGCGATTTCCCTTATCTCCCACTGCGCCTCAGTACAGGTTCTCTTCCCTATCGCATTCAAGGCATTCCACCCGTTTATGTGGATTAAATCATATACCATTAATGCATGCGGAACGACGCCCACTGCATCGTTTCTTCCAATCCCATGTCTGACAATCTCCTTATAAAGCGCGAACATCTCTATAGTCAAAAAGTTGTATTTTTCTTTCCATTTTGAGTTTTCTATTGTTTTTGGAATTATAACATTTCCCCTTTCAGCTGCGTCGTATATCGATTCTACGCTATGATCCCAGGTTCTTTGCCTTATCGCCTGATGAAGTGTAACTATAGACATCGGGGCAAGAAACCCGTTTATTTCTGAACCGTTATGACTATGCTTGAGGTTTGCAAGTTCTGCCTCGTCTCTGTCTATTACCGCTTTCATTATCTGTTCTATTTGCAGCTCTGAATTTACAAATACGACCTTAGAAGGGTTGTTGTTTTCAGACACGATCCTTTGTATAGTTTGATTTTCAGAGTAAATTTGAGGCGCGGGATACCAACCTAATTTCTCATAATTCATCTTTCTTTCTTCGAATAATTTAGGAGCAATCTTCTTTGCTTCATCAACCATCATCTGAACTGTTTGCTTTACAACGGAAGGGACATCCTCCCCTTTTGACATTCCATGCAGATGTGTCAATTCTCTTGCATCTCCTAATGTCTGTATGTTTGTTCTTGTATATAAGGGAAGGATATATCTTGCATCTTCAATCGGTATTCCGTCTTTTATCATTTCTTCATAAAGTCTGAAAGCTAAGTCCAGAACTAAAATGGCGTTTTCCTTTATTTTGCTATTTAGTATTGTTTCTGGAAGCTCGTATCCTCTGTCTGCATTGGCTCTTCTTAATGACTGCTGAAGATGGGAAAGATAGCAGGGGGAGCATAAGAAAAGAGTGGTGGCTCTGCTCACATCAGATATCTCAAAGATAAACGCATTTTGATCTGCAACAGAACCATGTCCTCTGCCGACACTTGCATTAAGTACCTTCTCAACCTTTTTGTCCATCTCTTCTTTAGGTTTTGTTAACCACATATCATCATATAGCTCAGTGGGGGTTTTTTCTTCAAAACAGCCAAGCGCTCCAAATGCAGATATCTCATCTGGTCCGCATCCAGTGAAATCTTTTCGTGAAGTATAAGAAATAAGCTTGACCTTCGGCTTATCAAATCTTTCATGTTCCCTAAAATCGGATGCCATATTTTAAGTACGCTGTTTTGGTTTATATTCTTTTCTTTATATCTTTTCATTTAAGAGAAAATAAATAGGTATAATTTATTTTAATCAACAACTAAATGTGAATAAAATGTAATATGAAATTAGCAGTTTAATCGCTCTGTGAAATTTCATGGCCATAAACGGATTAGATGTTTATTTTTCAATTTTAAGATTCTCTCTTTTTTGATAAATTATATAGGTTCCCTTTTCAATTTTTTGTTCACCTATCGTCATATCTTCTTTTATAAATATAATCATCGCCTCTTCATCTTTCGGATACGGATAATGGGTTATATTAAATGGAAGATCAATAGGTTCGATTGAGATATTTCCCTCTTCGTCGATTGTTTCTTTGTATGTTTTAATTTCCTTATTTTGAATCTTTTTGTCCAGTTCATTAAGAATATTTAGCATTTTTTCCTTATCTGGCGACGCTATATTCTTTGCAATTCCTATTGCATTTTCTAGATTGACATATTTAGCGTTCATTATCGCCTTTACCTTCTTCTCTATTCTTTTGTCGTTTTCTATTTTTTCTTCCAAATCGCTATAGAAGTGTCTCGGTTTTTTGACTTCATTTGAAAATTTCATCCCAGCAGGTATGTTCGACTTCGAAGTTTCAGTGCTCTTTATTATTGCTGTTTCTTTCGGTGTTTCACTTTTTTGCATGCCTGGTTCTCCACTAATTAATGGAGGAGAGAGAAATAGTGATAAGCTAACAATTTTTGCGTATTTCTTTGCGGTTTTCAATAAGGTTAGCTTGTCTTTACTACTTTTTATATCTTTCTTCATATTTAGAATAAACTATTAATATATAAAAATATATCTTTTAGGTTTTATCTCTTCACTAATTCTATGTATTTATACTCCTTCAATTTTTATTTTTGTTTTTGCAAAAGCACCACGTATTCCAAGGCTTTCAATTTCTAAATCATATCTTACATTTCCACTGGCTACATCGCTTTTGATCTTTTCTTCTATTTCCTTAGATATACCCATCAGTCTAAAGTCTTCTGAGCTTAGGTCTTTTATGGTGTCCTTATCTAGATATTTCGGTAAGAGTCCATTTTCACTTCTTGACTTTAGATAATTATAATCTGCCGGTTGCGCACTTATTTTAAGTTTTAAGGTTTTTTGTTTTGGTTTTTCTTCTGCTTGTTGAACAGGTGTTTCTTCCGCTTGTCTTTGGATAATGTATGGTTTCTCTGTGATGAGTTTCGGCTCTTCGTATCTTACCATCAAATCAGTATATCCTTGGCCACCCATTTTACCAGTTATAACAAACCCTAATGATTCCATTTTTTTGATTACATTATCGAATTGTTTTTCTGCTTTATACCTCATACTTATTCCGCCCATCTCCGTTACAATGAGTTGAACGTTATTAGCATTACAAAGATCGTATAATGATTTTGCGGCGGAAGGAGTAATTCCTCTTATGTTTGATTTCATAAGCTGTTCTATCATCTCTTTTTCTTTCATTGCAGATGGTTTTTCTTTTAACTTGAAACCTGGCCCTTCTTGCATCATGTACTTAGGTCTTTTTCTACTGATTGGTTTCTTTCCAATTTTTTTCCTCCCCTTACTAATTTTCTTATTTCCCCTATTCTTCTTTTTCTTGTCCATCACACCACCCATAATTGTAAGATGATTCCCCCATATATAAAACATAACATTATTCTTTTATATATTTTCTCTTTTCTATTTCTTCTCTGCGCATATATATTTATAAATTTTGATTTAGAACAATAACTATGGCAAAAGAATCATTTCCTTTGAGTTGGGCGATCGTGATTGGAGCCCTTATCCTTGTGGTGGGAGCATTCGTTCTCCTAAATAATCTATCTACCAGTTCCAATGAGAAAACAATATCTGTGACTGGGAATTCACAGATGCAGGTAGCACCAGATAGAGTTGTAGTTTACGCACAGGTGTTGACAAGATCAAAGGATTCAGCTGAAGAGGCAAAGGATCTTAATTCACAATTATCAGATGCAGTTATGGCTGCTTTGTTAAAAGCAGGAGTTAATAGAAGTGATATAGAAACAAGCGGCTTCAGCGTTTATCCAGAATACGACTGGATTCAAGATCAGGGTCAGGTGCTTAAAGGATATGCCGCAAGCAACTCTATGAAGATTACAATTGCCGATTTTGAAAACGCAGGCAAAATCGTGGACGCAGTAGTTAACAATGGCGGTTTAATCAGCTACATAAATTACGAACTGTCAACCCAGAAGATGAACGAGTACAAAGCCCAGGCGCTTGCAGACGCGTCTAAAGATGCAAAGGCAAAGGCAGAATCCATAGCAGCAGGCCTTGGAAGATCATTGGGTGAAGTTGTCTCTGTCAGTGCATCCGACTACAATTATTATCCATATCCGATCTACAGAGCAGAAGCAGGAGCAGACCTTAAGCAGGTTTCAACCAATCTTCCATCTGCAAAATTAGATGTGACTGCAACTGTTTCTGTAACATATAAAATCAACTAATTATTTTTTTTATCTTTTATTTTTTAATCATTTACATTGCTGATTTTAGGATTAACAACAGGTAAGCGCTGGGGGCGAGATTCGAACTCGCGCAGGCCTTTTGGGCCTAACAGCTTAGCAGGCTGCCGCCATAGCCACTAGGCGACCCCAGCAAATCAGAACTGAGCAATATAATATGTCAAGTAATGTTTTTAATCCATACCTATAATCTATATTATGGCAAAAAAAAGCGGCAATAAATCGGTTGAGGATCTTAAGGAATGCTATGTCTATGAAAAAAGACCAAACAATACTGTAAGGTGCCACACCTGCTCAAGAAGATGTCTGATAGGAAAAGGACACACAGGTTTCTGCCTAGTAAGAAAGAATATAAACGGAAAGCTATACGCGCTTAATTACTCTAAGATAGCCACAATAAATATAGACCCAATAGGAAAGAAGCCATTGGCGCATTTTTATCCGAATTCGAATGTGCTTTCTGTAGCAACAATAGGCTGCAATTTCAGATGCCAATACTGTTGTAACTGGATGATAAGCCAGCCCGAAAGAATGGAAGGAGAAGATATCCCACCAGAAAAAATAGTTCAAATCGCTAAAGATTCGATGGCGGATGGAATCTCTTACACATACACTGAACCGACAATCTTTTTTGAGATATGCCACGATGCAGGGAAACTTGCGAAAAAAGAAGGCTTGTTCAATACTTGGGTTACCAACGGATACTTTACAAAAGAAACAATAGACAA
>CAZJHL010000032.1:7034-10020 GCA_964545865.1 Microcaldota archaeon
GACGCTATGACTGTTGATTTCAAGGCATCTGGAAATAAAGAGTTCTATAAGAAATTCGTCTCAATACATGACGTAGAGCCCATTTATGAAAATCTCAAGTACATCAAAAAGAAAGGAATCTATTTTGAAATAACTGATCTGATTGTTCCAAAGGTAGGGGACGATCTTGAGGAAGTAAAGGCGCTTGCGCAATGGATAAGAAAAAACTTAGGAAAGGAAACAGTTCTTCATCTTCTTAGATTCTATCCTTCCTATAAGATGATGGACTACCCAGATACCACAATGGAAACGTTAGAAAAAGCACAAAAGATTGCAAGCGAATATCTTGACTACGTCCTAATAGGTAACGTTCCTGGTCATCCAGGTGAGAATACATACTGTCCGAACTGCAAGTCTTTGGTAGTGGGCCGTTACGGTTTCCTTGTGATGAAGTGGATGCTTGATGAGGATAATAAATGCTTGAATTGCGGATACAAGATTCCGATAGTAGGAAAATTAAAGCATCCATTGCCATCATTCGGTTAATGGTGATTCTATGGAGAAAAAGAGCGAGTATTCGATTAAAGACGGAGAGCTTCTCGTAAAGATAGCGCATAAGGCGATAAAAGAATACGTCATCAATGGAGAGATAATAGAAGTTAAAAAGGAATTCAATCCACCTTCGCATCTTTTAGAAAAGAGAGGAGTTTTTGTCACGTTGACAATTGACGGGGAGCTTAGAGGATGCATAGGTCTTCCACTCCCCATACAATCATTAGCTGAGGCAGTGAGAGACATGGCCATAAGCGCTGCCACGGAAGACTATAGATTCATTCCTGTAAGCGAAAGCGAAGTTGATCAGATCCTTATCGAAGTGAGTGTTCTTACAGTTCCACAAGAATTAAAGCTTGAAAGAAAAGAGGATGCGCCTAAGAAAATAAAAGTAGGTAGAGACGGCTTGATCATAGAGTCTGATTGGCAGAGAGGCCTTCTACTTCCGCAGGTTGCGGTTGAAGAAAGATGGAATGAAAAAGAGTTTCTGGATCACACCTGCATAAAGGCAGGCTTGCATGAAGGATGCTGGAAGGAAAAAGATACAAAGATTTTCACATTCCAGGCGATAATATTCAAAGAGGAGAAAAACGGAAAGGTTAAGATGATTCTGCCTGAATATGATTGAAAAGGAAGATGTGGTTTTATGAATTTAAGAAAAGCAGCTGTAGCAGGTTCGTTCTATCCCTCTTCTAAGAAAGAAGTGGAAAACATTTTGGACGGATTCTTTTCCTCTCCTGAAATTTCAGGCTTGAAGGCTGCTGAAGACATGGTTGGAATAGTGTCTCCTCATGCAGGATATATTTATTCTGGCAAGACTGCAACCTATGGCTATTCCAGGCTTAGGGAGATCGGTAGAGATGCGACATTTGTGATATTCGGCCCTAACCATTACGGAATAGGGGCGGAGGTTTCAATATATTCAAAAGGAGAATGGGAGACTCCGCTTGGGAAAGCGGTCATCAATGAAGATTTTATAGATGAGATCTGCAAAGTTTGCAATGGAGATATACTGATGGACGCAAGCGCACATCTCTACGAGCATTCGATAGAGGTCCAGATCCCTTTTCTTCAATACATGTTCAAAAACAAATTCAGATTCGTTCCAATATGCATGTTAAATCAGAGCATAAGCGTTGCGAGAGAGATGTCTGAAATTCTTTACAACACCTATTCAAAAATGGTCAAAAAAGGAGAAAAGATATTTTTCATAGCGTCTAGCGACTTCAGTCATTATGTGCCGAAGAAAAAAGCAGAATCAGAGGATGCTTCTGCAATTGAGAAGATAAAATCGTTGGATGTAAAATCATTTTATGAAACAATAGGAAAGAAGCAAATCTCAATATGCGGTTATGGGCCGATAGCTACGCTTATGTTTCTTTCGAAAAAAATAGGTGCAAGAGAAATAAACCTTTTGAAATACTCTACAAGCGCGGACACAACAGGAGATGAAGACCAGGTGGTGGGTTACGCATCTATCGAATTTTTGAAATAATTAGTTAACTATCTCCACGGATTACTTCAAAGAATTATAGTGTGGCTGGGCTGATTTAGGTTGGTTTCCAAACCAGCAAGTTTGTCTACCCCTAGCCTCCACTCCGCTACCCTACAGACAAGGCGTCTTGCACTTAAGGTTGCTCCTTCCGGCCTGGCCTGGTTCATGCAAGTAACCTTCCCATAGGACAGAGCTTCTACGGCTTCAGAATAGGACTTACTGACATGGTGTCCGCCCTAAATCTTAAGGCCCCACTATAGAGGATTTGTAGTACAGAGGACCCCTAGCCCCCCGGCCCGCCAGCCACATAAATATTTAATACTTAGAGTTTATAATTATTTACTGTCTTTGTTTATACTCAATTTTTGCATTTAACGTGAGAGTATGGAATTGAAAGTCATACTTGTAGAGCCAGAATACGAGCAAAATTTAGGCTATTGTGCCAGAATCATGAAGAATTTTGATTTTTATAATCTTGCACTTGTGAATCCAAAGATTCAAATTGGCGAAGAGGCAAAAATGTATTCAAAACATGCCTTCGATGTCCTTTCGTCTGCAAAAATAGTTTCAAGCTTAGAGGAGGCAATCGACGACTGCCAGATAGTAATAGGAACAACTGCAATTAAAAGCGGAGGCAAAGAAGTGCTAAGAGTGCCGATCAATCCGAGAGACGCGGCTAAAAGATTTTCTAAGACAAACGCGAAGGTTGCATTACTTATAGGCAGGGAAGGGACAGGTCTTTCGAAGGAGGAGCTTGAGATGTGCGATATAGTCGTCAGGATCCCTTCTTCTGAAAAATATGGAACACTTAATATCTCGCATGCATTAGGAATTCTTCTTTATGAATTCAGGATTGAAATGACCAACGAGAAAAAAGAAGATTTCATATCTAAAAACGAAGTTAAGATAATAGAGGACTCATCGAAAAGAATCGTTCACAGTCTTAAAGGAATACGTGGA
>CAZJHL010000033.1:0-1545 GCA_964545865.1 Microcaldota archaeon
AAAATACGTTTGCACCTAAGGATCGATCATGTCCAAGATTACACATTCAAAAAGTTCTTAAAAAAAGAACACCTGGAAGAGATTATAAAAACTCTTGAAGAAGAGAGATGACTTTAGAGGCACGCAATGCAAAAAACATGCAAACCGGTTATTTTATATTTATTACGTATTAATAAAACACAAAGGTGGTTGAATATGGCGAGACAAATTTATCTAAACGTATGGAATGTTTTGCTTATAGTCTTAATGTTAAATATCGTAGCTGCATTTAGTTTTGCACAAGGCCAGGTTTCTCCTGGAAATCCGCATGTAAATGAAAAGGCGGCAAATGAAACTGCAGTCGCAGATGGTGCAAAAAACGAATCAATGTCTTCCGGAACAACTTCTTCAGATAAAACTGATGAATTTAACATGTCCGATATTGAAGATCTAAATTCGATGCTAAAATACGCAAATGCTACAAATGTGATGCAATGTATAAACAATGAGACAAAGGATGAAATTGCCAATCTATACTTGAGATACAGGAATGCAGTTCAGAATAGAAACAATGAGATGGTTCCTTCATTGAGAGATGAGGCTCTCGCATTAAAGGAAAGAGTAATGGAGCAGGTTTCTGCATGCCAGACAAACACTGTTCAAACAAGGCAACAGGAGCTTAATCAAGAAATGAGACAAGTGGTATCAACCTATGTTGAAAGGATTCAGAACCTGTCATCAATCAGTGACAATCAACTAAGAAATCAAGTAAGAGACCAGATAAAGCAAGAAACAATGGCGCAGGTCAAGGCGATTGTCGCAAACAGAAGTACGGTAGATGCAAATGAAATCTTGCCGATCGCAAATAGGATCCATCTAAGTGCAAACTCAACCCAACTTGGAGATGAAACAATAAACGTAACAAACATATCCGTGACAGCAAGGATAAGAGACAGAATAATGAACATCACACAGATGCAACAAAGATTAAATGTAATAGAGAATGGTGTTCAAGCATCAGTTGGGCCAAACCTTGACATATCAATAACTGAAAACGGCACAACAATCGGTGGAAAAGCACTCGAAGTCACTCCTTTAGAAGCAAAAGAGAGACTTAGGAACATGGTCGTAAGCAAGTTAGAGATAAAGACGGAGGCTGGAAATCTCATATACCAGGCAGACGGTGAGGAGAACAGAAAACTTCTTGGAATATTCCAAATAAAAGTCCAAACAACTGCGCAGATAAGCGCTGAAAATGGCGAGACACTAAAGGTTGAAAGGCCTTGGTGGGCTTTCTTAACAACCGAATAAATGCTTTTTATTTTTTCTTTTCTAATTCTTTTTGATATTTATGAAGCACATATTTTCAGCAATTAAAAAAGGCATTCCGATTCTGATCTATGAAAGCTCAGAAGATGAGATAAGTGTAGGATTATGGGCAGAGAAATTGACAAAGAAAAGATTAATCGTAATGAAAAAGTATGCAACAAGTGATATTGGAGTCATTTTGCCGCATCAAGTTGCAAATCATATTGAACTTCCTTATCTTAATGACTTAATAGAAAA
>CAZJHL010000033.1:1596-6300 GCA_964545865.1 Microcaldota archaeon
GCAAAAACAGGTTCGAAAGATGAAGACAAACTTCTTTTGATAAAAGAGTTTGTTAAAGCAGCAAAAACTAAAAAGTACGATAAATTGTGCTCAAGCTTAGTTGTCCCTGGCCACCTTAGATTCTTCATAGGTAAAAAAGGTCTTCTAAATGAAAGAATAGGCCATACAGAGCTTTTCATATCTTCAGGCGTTCTCGCAGGTATAGAAGTAGAGAGATGCATATTCGTAATAGCAACTTTAAGAGACTCAAACACAGGCAAGATAATAAAGGTAAAAGATCTACCTAAGTACAAAGAATTATCAAATCTTCCTATCACAAATGATAAGGAGATATATACTTTGTGGAAGGAGAAATATGGCAAAAAATGAGATTCAAATCCTTAAAAAATTTTATGAGATTCGGGAGCATGAAAAGCTCATAAACGAGCTCTTCAAGCAAGGCTACATTAGAGGCACTGATCACTTTTCAACAGGACATGAAGGGGTAGCGATAGGTGTGTTGGAGGAGGCAAGAAAGGAAGACATAGTTACATGCGGACACAGGGTTCACCACATTGCAATAGCAAAGGGATTGGGTACGAAAGGGATTCTCGCTGAAATGCTGGGATTGGAAGAAGGATACAATAAGGGAAGAGCTGGAATAATGCATATTTCTTCTCTCAAGGATAGTTTTTATGGCTCAAACGGGATAGTGGCCGCAGCCCTTCCAATATCAGCAGGTATTGCATTTGGATTGAAGGCTAAAAAGAAAAAGAATATTGTAATTACATTCCTTGGTGACGGAGCAACAACACAGGGGGTTTTCCATGAAGCCTTGAACATTGCTTCAATCTACTCCCTGCCAGTTCTATTTGTCTGTGAGAACAATCTATTCTCTCAAAGCACACCAATAGATAAGCATTCTGCAGTTACAAATATTGCGAAAAAGGTAAAAGAGGCATATAATATTGATTCAATAAGATGCGATGGAACTGATGTAAACGAGGTAAGAAAGGCTGCAAGAGCTGCAATAGCAAGAGTAAGAAAAGGAAGACCGTTTTTCTTAGAGGCAATTGTTTATCGCTCATGCGGGCATTCAATCAAAGATCCAGACATGTCATATATGGACAAGAAATATGTGGAAAACAGCAAAAAGAAGGATCCGGTTTATATTTATGAGAAACACTTGTTGAAGAAAAAAATAGCAAACAAGGAAGAGATGGAAAAGATGAGGAGTGAAATAGAGGAAAGGCTTAGGATGGAGGCAGAGGAGCTCCTTAAAAAGGTGAAAAGATGAACTACGTTGAGGCGATGCGAAATCTCCTAGAGGAAGAGATGAAAAAAGACAAGTCAATCTATGTTCTTGGGCAGGATGTGGAGCTCTGGGGAGCATCTGGAGGCCTTTATAAGGGGCTGGCACAAAAATTCAAAGGAAGGGTAATAAACACCCCAATCTCAGAGGCAGCAACAGTTGGAATGGCGACAGGAATGGCAATGGAGGGATTAAGGCCGATAGTTGAATTCTCATATTTTGACTTTACATTATGCGCTGCTGACCAGATAATAAACCATACTGCAAAACTTGAATATCTTAACAATGAAAAAATCAAGGTTCCAGTAGTGCTAAGGGCTGTATTGGCTTCTCATATGGGATATGGAGTTACACATTCGCAAAACCTTGAATACCTATACGTGCCTCACATAAATGTTGTATATCCATCAACTCCTAAGGATGCGGTTGGGGTGATGAGAGCAATATTGAAATCAGATAAGCCTACTCTTTATATCGAGCACAGAACAATGCAAAAAGAGGAATACATCCCACATACCAAACAGGAAAAAACATATGAAATCGGAAAATCAATTGTAAAAAAGAAAGGCAGCAAGCTATTAATTATAAGCTTTGGCAGGTCCATATCAATTATTTTGGATGTAGTTAAGGATTTGGATGTGGAAGTTATTGATTTGCTATGGCTGAATCCACTTGATAAGGAAAGCATTCTCAGTTCTGCAAGAAGGATAGGGAAAGTTCTAATAATTGACGATGGATATGGATTGGTTGGATCCTATGTTGCATCAATTATTAGCGATTCATTAAGCGATGTGGAAATAAAGCAATTTCATGCATCCAGCAGCCTAATACCTGCTGCAAAGAGGCTTGAGGATGAGGTTTTGGTAACAAAAGATAAGATTGAGGCGAAAATAAAAGAGATTTTAAGGTAATTTTAATAATATGTTGGAATTTCTATAATAATATTAGAATATATCTTTTTCAATCAGTGGAAATCAACTTTAACAATATTTTTAAAGATTGAAAACTATAACACGATTATGAAAGCAGTTATATATCATTGTTCAGACATAAAGGATTACGAGGCAGAATCAAAAATAAATGAGCTAAAGGATTTCTGCACAATACGTGGCTTTGAAATAGTTAATGTGTATAATGAAAAGATAGCAAGCGATGGAAGACAAAGGCCCCTCTTTAACCAGATGCTAAAGGACGCCAATAAAAGAAAATTTGATATTGTTGTTGTATGGTCTTATAATAATTTTAGAAGAACCTCAGAGATGACAGATCTAAAGCATATTGTAGATTTATACGATAACGGAATATTCTTCATAAGCTATAAAGAGCCGTTTTTAGACACGTTGAGCAATCGTTCATCTATTCTTATGCCTTTGTTGAATTGGCTTGTGGCTGAACAGGCAAAAACTATAAGCCAGCGAACAAAACAAGGAATACAAAACGCAAAGAAAAAAGGAATTAAAATCGGAAGGCCAAAAGCAAAGATAGATGTTGAAAAAGCGATTAGTTTGAGAAAAGAGGGTAAGACGCTAATTGAAATTGCAAATATTTTAGGTAGTTCAAAGGAAACTGTGAGAAGGGCGTTAATGAAGTTTAAGGAGCAGAATCAGGAATAATGGGTGAAATTGTGAAAAGGGATAAGCAATTTTGCGAAAATAACAAAATTCCTGATAGGTTAAAAATAAAGGTTCTTTCAAGGGACGGATTCAAATGCTCAAAGTGCGGTTCAGCAAGATCTCTTGAAATCAGTTTTTATCAAAATGAGTAAAATATAATTGAAATACAATAGTTAAAAATTATTTTTTGGGGTATTTAAGGAATTATAATAAATTATTAGAATTTCTAGTAAATTATTCACTTAATAGTCAAAAAAGTCTTGAAAAGACAAAAGAAAAATTTCTCAAAAACCCCTTTTTTGTTCGTAATTTACGTTCAAAATCCTTTCAGCACTTTTACGGACGTTTTTGAGACGAAAAACCTATTTCTTTTTAGCGTAAAGAATAAAATATGGTATTTTGTTCATATCTTTGTAATGAAATATTTGATAATTGGCTCTTCTAGCTGTTTTTGACAAAGTGTATTTGCAAAGATTGGCTTTTGGAACAAAAGGATAGAATCTAATCTCTTGATGTTTCCATTTCTTTTCAGTCCATTTAAAATTAACAATGAGCATTGGACTTAAAAAACCAGACTTAAGGACTTTATTAATAATTTGCCAACCCGCTCCAAAGAAAACACTTTTTGGTTTTGAATTGACAGTTTTGATTTGAGCCCTAAAGGAACAACCAGTGCATTGGGTATCATAAAGCGGATAGTTCCTAGGCAAGAGCATAAGCTTTTTGTTACAGTTAGGGCAAGGAATAAGTTTAACAACTTCAGCTTCATCTTTTTCCCATTTCATATAATCAACTCTCTTAGCATTTTCAACATTCTTTTATCAGAAAGGTTAAAATGTTTTCAATTTGGGTTTTCTTGAAATTCTTCCTTATATTAGCATACTTAAGGTTCCTGCTGTAAGTGTCAATCGCCTTCTGGTAAGTGAAGTCCTTGTCAAACAGGAGCTTTGCTCCGTTTATTATCTCAGGAATCTCCTTCTGGATGTCCTTGTCCCGCATTCCAGCCATCTTAGCTGTTTTTCCTATCCTTTTCTTTCCTTCATAAGGATAATCCTTGTCATCAGGCAGGGCGCGTTCATTCCGTATTTCAGGATTTCATCAGTCTCTACTAGATAGACGTTCTTTATCCAGTCCACAGAGCCTGCCAATTCGGTTGCAGACTTGTCATTCAAGGCTATTGAGATCTCAAGATTCTTGTTTGCCTTATAGACGCCGTATGCATATCTCATTCCTTCCACTACGTGGCCCACTGGTCTGCAATAGACAAAATTCAACAGCATTCGTTCCTTTATGTCCATATTACCAACTATATATTGGAAGTTCTAATATAATATTATTTTTAAACTAAATTCATCAGAATAATCCCAAGATTATACGTGAAATGAACCGCAATCGGATAAGCGATATTTCTATCGTACTTTATATAAACTAATCCTGCCATAACTGCCATCAGGAATCTTCCGTAATAGGAAAATCCTATTGCAGTGTCTGAATGCGCCAATACGAAAACCAATGCTTGCAATGAAAGGGCAAGGGAGAACCAGAACGCGGAGCGTTTCCAGCTTATCCTATGCGTTTTGTATGCAGTGTTCAGGATTAAATCATCGAATAGTATCCTTCTGAATGCCAGCTCTTCCACGAAAGGGGCTGAAAGAGCCTGAAGGATTGACATGATTGGGATTTCAGCTGATTTCTGGTAACCGAATAAGAAGTATAACGTGGCAATTAGGGCCAACGGGAATAAAGCCGAACAAAACAAGCGGTGCAGGCTTGCCTTCTTGAAACTCCACTCTTCTTCAA
>CAZJHL010000033.1:6321-8239 GCA_964545865.1 Microcaldota archaeon
CTTCTGCTTTCGGGATTTTCCCTTGCATCTTGAGAGCGTGTTCAGGACTTTAAAGACTAGAAGGATGAGAAGGGATGCTGCGATGATGTATTCAATGATATTTAGATCCAACATAAGATAAACCAGATGAAAGTTACATGGTTTTAAACCGTTTGTTTCATTTTAGATTTGAAATATTCTGCCGTTTCCTTATCTGTAAAGTAGACGTAACATCCGTTAATTCCTCGTGTCATCAACGTGCGGTACGTGTTCTTTATCAGCGAATCGGCCTTTTTCTTTGCCGCTTCCGGATCTTTTTTCAGGTCTCTCTGGTAGCCGTTCAAGGACTTGTCAGATTTCGCCCGTTTTTCCGGGTGCGTTTCTATCTTTCCGTTTCTTGCGATCAGGTCGGGCCCAACGATCACCCCGACATAGTCCAGGTCAAGACCCTGGGACGTATGAATGCAGCCCACTTCATTGACTGATTTTTCAGAAAGAATCCATTTTGAACCATAGCTCTTTAAGTTCCATTTCATGCCGAATCCGTGATCCGGGATAACTATGTCGTTAAGATCCATGTTCCTGTCGCTTACCCATTCCCAGCAGTATCCGGTAACAATGCGGGCTCTGCTTGTTTTTGTTTTTCTCGTTTATAAGTTCGCGAAGCTGGTTGGGGGAATCGACTATCCTGAAGTCGTATCCGACATCATCCAGGGTGTAATTGGCAGTTTCATTTATTTCAAGCACGTTGTCAAGCCATGCGAGAAAGCCGTCTCCAGACCTGTATCTAAACTGGGAAGTTAGTTCAATTGGACCGATTATTTCTGCGCCAAGTTCATTGGCCCATCTGATTATTTCGTCCTTTCTGCCTATGTCATTCCAGGTGACCTGCTGGTTTTCGTCTATGAAAAATATCACGCAGTTCGACGCTTTTATTATTTCTTTCACTTGGTTTTCGCCCATATTCCTGAACATGCCCGATTTTTCATTGAGCCTGTGGGCCTCGTCGACTATCAGCGCACCGAAGGGCTCTCCATCGTGATTTACAAACGATCCGGAACCTATGAAAAAGTTTGAAATTTCGCTTTTTCTCATATGGCCGGACAGTTTTGCCCCATATACTTCCCTAGGGGCTCTTCGTTACATACCTTGCATCTATCCTGACTTTGTTGACAAGTGTGTCAAGAAGATTTATCGCTATCACTGATTTTCCAGTTCCTGGTCCCCCTTCGATGATTACAACCTTTTTTCTTTTAGGCGAGGCCTTCTTGGCTGCGGAAAGGGCCATTTGGTATGCTAATTTTTGACCCGGCATCAGATTGAATTCGGTGTTTCCTTTAAGCATCACCTACATACCTAATAGTAATATACTATTAGATATTTAAATCTTTAGATTGGTATAATAGTAATATTTATATACTAAAGAGAATATAACTGATTGGTATGGGGAAAATTAAATTAGAAGGCTATGTCTGCGAACGTTGTGGACATAAGTGGGTTCCTCGGGATTCAACAACCGAAGAGCCAAAGGTCTGTCCTAAATGCAAAAGTCCTTATTGGAATGTGCCGAGAAGGAACGAGGTGAAATAAAATGCAACTTGATGATGAGTTGAAACAAAAAGGCAAGACGAGATCGAATGGCGCAAATCTTGGTTTAGAGCAAAAACTCTGGCAGGCAGCAGACAAGCTAAGAAGCAATATGGATGCTGCAGAGTACAAACATGTTATTCTCGGTTTAATTTTCTTAAAATATATCTCAGATTCTTTCAAAGAAGTTTATGAGGAACTAAAAAAAGACCCTGAAGCTAATCCTGAAGATGTTGATGAGTATATCTCAAGAAGGATTTTCTGGGTTCCAAAAGAGGCAAGATGGGATTATTTACAAGCGAATGCGAAAAAACCAGAAATAGGCGAGTTAATAGACCATGCAATGGATGAT
>CAZJHL010000033.1:8265-9793 GCA_964545865.1 Microcaldota archaeon
ATCATTAAAAGGTGTTCTTTCAAAAATTTATGCACGGCCGACTTTAAACAAACAACGCTTAGGCGAACTAATAGATTTAATTGGTACTATAGGGCTTGGCAATAAGGAAAACAAGAGTAAAGATATTCTTGGTAGAGTTTACGAATATTTTCTAGGGCAATTTGCAGATGTAGAAGGCAAAAAAGGAGGACAGTTCTATACTCCAAGAAGCATTGTAAACTTCTTGTTGAAATGCTTGAGCCATACAAAGGCCGAATATTTGATCCTTGCTGCGGCTCTGGTGGAATGTTTGTTCAAAGCGAAAAATTCGTTGAAGCTCACGGAGGAAAAATAGGGGATATTTCAGTTTACGGTCAGGAAAGTAATCAAACAACATGGCGATTGTGCAAAATGAACCTTGCAATAAGGAGAATAGATGCAAACATTAAATGGGGTGATTCTTTTCATGACGACCAGTTTAAGGATTTAAGAGCAGACTTTATTCTTACCAATCCCCCATTTAATATTTCAGACTGGGGCGGAGAACTTTTACAAGAAGATGTGCGTTGGAAATACGGAGTGCCACCAAAAGGCAATGCAAACTTTGCCTGGGTTCAGCATTTTATCCATCATTTATCACCAACTGGAATTGCCGGCTTTGTTCTTGCCAATGGCTCTTTAAGCTCAATGACTTCTAACGAAGGAGAAATAAGAAATAATATTGTAGAAGCCGATTTAGTAGATTGCATTGTTGCTTTACCTTCTCAGTTGTTTTATAATACTATGATTCCAGCTTGTCTTTGGTTTATCGCTCGTGATAAGAAAGACAATAAATTCAAAGATAGAAGAGGCAAGATTCTTTTTATTGACGCAAGAAAAATGGGCGTAATGGTTGATAGACGGCATCGTGAATTAACAGATGAAGAAATAAAGAAAATTGCAGACACTTACCATGCATGGAGAGGAGAAAACAAACTTGAATACAAAGACGTTGCCGGCTTCTGCAAATCAGCAACAATAGAAGAAGTAAGGAAACACAATTACATTCTCACTCCTGGACGCTATGTTGGCTTTGAAGAAGCAGAAGAGCCACAGGAAGTATTTGAAGAGAAAATGAAAAAGCTAACACAAGAGCTAAAACAACAAATGGAAGAGAGTAAAAGGCTTGATGAAGAGATAAAAGAGAATTTGGAGAAATTAGGGTGGAGGAGTGCCGGCCAACAACAATAACTGTTTATTGCTTATGGTGGTTAAAAAATGGAACCCAATAAACAAAAACCTAAATTCAAACAAACCGAAATCGGCGAAATCCCGGAGGAGTGGGAGGAAACAATAATTGGAGCTATTTGTGATATTAAAAATGGTAAAACTAATACACAAGATGCGGTAGAAGACGGGAAATATCCACTATTTGATCGTTCAGCTCAAATTAAAAGAAGTAATAAGTTTTTATTTGATTGTGAAGCAGTAATTTTGCCTGGTGAAGGGAAAGAATTTTTACCACGATATTTTGAAGGAAAATTTGATTTACACCAAAGGTCTTATGCGA
>CAZJHL010000034.1:0-3934 GCA_964545865.1 Microcaldota archaeon
AGGAAAACCTGTTGTTGTCGGCGCTGACCCGAAAGGGGGCAGGGGAAGAGGGGTTGTAAGCACGGCTTCATACAAAGCAAGAGAATTTGGAATAAAATCAGGTATGCCCATCTCTATCGCTTACAGAAAATGCCCTGATTGCATATTCCTTCCTGTTGATTTCGAATATTATTTACAAATTTCAGGAAAGATAATTGAATTGCTAAGAAAATACAGCGATAAGATTGAAATAGCTAGCATAGATGAGGCGTATTTAGATCTAAGCAGTTCCAAAGATTATGAAAATGCCAAGGAAAAAGCGGAGGATATAAAAAACGAAGTAAGAAAAATGGGCCTAAGCTGCTCAGTGGGGATAGGGCCAAATAAATTAATTGCAAAGATAGCGTCCGATTATAAAAAGCCTGATGGACTGACTGTAGTAATACCGGAAGAAGTCGATGAATTCTTAAAGCCAATGGATGTGCGTGTCATCCCTGGAATCGGTCCGAAAACAAGTGAATTCCTCAAAGACAGAAAAATAGAAAAGATATCAGATTTAAGGAAGATTACTAAAACAACTTTGAAGGAATGGCTCGGTAAATTCGGAGAAGACGTATACAATTATGCAAGGGGTATCGATGATTCTGAACTTATAACTGAATACTCTCCTAAATCATTCAGCAGAGAACATACATTTGAAAAGGACACGGACGACATGGACAAGATTATTGAAGTCATCGATATCCTTTCTAATGAGTTGCAGGAAGAATGCAAAAAGGAGGATGTGGAATTCAAAACGCTGACACTGAAAATTAGATTTGAAGGATTTGAGACTCACACGAAAAGCATCACATTGGAGAGCTATTCAAAAAGGAAAGAGGACATAAAGAAAGCGGGATTGCATCTTATTTCTGAGTTTTATCCTCTTGAAAAAAGAATTAGGCTTATAGGGTTAAAGATATCTAACCTAAAAAAGAAGAATGGGAAACATGAGAAGGGCGTAAGGATCAGCGATTACATATAGCTAATGAACTGATATCATAATTAAATGACACTTGAAAAGCCAGTATTCAGAAATAGAATAACAAAAATGCATCTGCACATTCGCTATCTTGCCATCTGCAATCATTCTTCTTTAAACAATGAGTTCATCTCTTTGTTTATCTCTGACATTTTTAATTTATAATCCTCATACATGAATTCAACATCCTGCTCTGTTTTTTGAATCTCTGACTTTACTTTATTGTTTCTTTCTTCCTTCAATGTTGATATCTTCTGTTCTACTGTTTCTAGCTCTTGCGCGTATTCTTTCTCTCGCTTAACTAATTCGTTTATCTCTTTTTTAATTGCTCTTCTCTTTAGATAATCGATTACGAATTTATCATACATGCCTATTGTTATCAAGAATATTAATCCGGCAGCTATTCCTTGAACAATTGTGAAGTTAGAAGATATGAAGTCACCGATTGCTGAAAATTTTGCTAGTTTATCCCTAATAAACAGTTTAAACTCTTCTGTCCTAACCAGCTCAGTCGCTCCGAAAAATGCAACTATGTAGGATGCGACTATATGCACTGCCTGCCATAATTTCTTTAATGAAAGGATGTTTTTAACTGCATCTTTAATTTTTGTAAGGGATTTAACGTTGGAATCTAAAAGCTGGTTGTATTCTTTGATTTTTTCTAGCTGCATTAATCTATTTGCATTTAACTTTTGTTTCACATCATTAAGCTTGTATTTGGATTCTGAAATCTCCTTTTCAATAGGTATAATTTCAACCCTTATCTTTTGTATGCTCAATCCTATCGATTTTTCATACTCGTCATAATAGTTCTGCATGGTCTCTCTTTTTTCTCTTAGCAGCTCATAAAATCTTGTTCTTACCTTCTTTCCTTTGCCTTTTAATTCGCTTAAGTCTTCCTTTGCTTTTCTCTCCATAAGTTCAATCTGAATCTTCTTATTTGTCTCGATGTTTTCATGATAGTAAGGCCATGAATCCTCGGCTCTTTTCATATTTCTTGGGATTAAAAAGATATTCGAAAGTATCATAGATGCAATTTTATGATCTGGCACGGAAGATGTGACAACTAGTTTTGAGACATCGATAGGGATGTTTAGATTGGATGCGTCAATCTGCTCTGGTGTTGGAATGTTGTCTTGAAAATATGGATTTCTTTCTTCTTTTGGCTCTCCGAACTTAGTGTGGTATACAGAACTACCATTAGCGAAGTCAGAGCTTTTTTCATTAAATGGACTTTTATCTGTAGTTTTATCTGTATTTTTTTGCTCATTGCTCTTCTTCTTGAAGAACTCCCACATTCCCATAGTTAAACCAAACAAATGAAATATATAAAGATTTCTATTTATATTCGGCAAATAACGAATAAATAAAATGAGATTAAGCGAGTTTCCAGATTGTTCCGTCTTTAGTGTCATCAAGAAGGATTCCTTTCTCTTTAAGCTTGTTCCTTATTTCGTCTGCCTTTGCGAAATCTTTTCGCTTCCTTGCCTCGTTTCTTTCCGCTATTAACCTTTCAATCTCTTCCTTTAGAATTGGAAGTCGCTCCTCTTTTTTCTTCATGTAGTCAAGAACGCCTAAGACTTCATCAAAATAAAACATTGCCTTTTTGACCTCTCTTGCATTGTCGACCCCCAGTGAATTCTCATTCATGAGTATATTTATTTCTTTTATAAAATCGAAAACTACTGCAATTGCTTGAGGAGTGTTGAAATCATTCTCCAATGCCATATCGAATTTATTCTTTGCATCTTCTATGATTTGCTTTACATCTGGATTGTTATGTTCATTCTTTACTAGATCAAGGTTCCTTATAAATTCAAAAATCCTATTTACTGATTTCTGCGCAGCTTCTAGCGCTTCCATAGATAAATTCAATTGTTCCCTATAATGCGACGAAATGAAAAGATATCTGACCGCTTCCGGCTTTACTCCTTTATCAAGAACATCTTTAAGGGTCCAGAAGTTGCCTAAAGATTTCGACATCTTCTGTCCGTTGACAAGAATGTGCGCATTGTGGAGCCAGTACTTTACAAAGGGCTTGCCTGTCGCGCCCTCTGCTTGCGCGATTTCATTCTCATGGTGTGGGAAAACCAGATCTACCCCTCCACAATGTATATCGAAGGACTCTCCGAGATACTTCATTGACATTGCAGAACATTCTATATGCCAACCTGGCCTCCCTCTCCCTATTTCGGTATCCCAATAGACATCACCGTCTTCAGGTGTCCATGCCTTCCATAGCGCAAAATCAAAAACCTGGTCTTTCGCATACTCGTCCGCATTCACCCTTCCGCTAGCTCCCGCCTTGAGCTGCGAAATGTCCATATGGGAAAGCTTGCCATATTCTTTGAATTCAGAGACTTTGTAATATATCGACCCATCTGCGCCCTTGTATGCGATTCCAAGGTTCATCAATCGCTTTATTAGATTTACCATTTCTCTTATGTGCTCAGTGGCCTTTGGATGGATGTCTGCCTTCTTTATATTAAGTATTTCTAAGTCTTTAAAGAAAATTTGCGTATACCTGTCTGTAAACTCTTTCAAAGATATTTTCTCTTGCTGCGATCCTTTTATTGTTTTATCGTCGACGTCTGTAAGATTCATTACAAAAGTGAGTTTGTATCCTTTATGGATTAATGTTCTTCTCACTATATCATAGAATGTAACGAAGATTACCAAGGTGGGCATAGTTATAAACAGTTGGCCCACAGCAATACATCCTTACATGATTATTTTCTAGAGGCTTGAAATGTTCGAGCTTCCTTGATAATGTGTTATAGACAAGCATAAGACCACTATTAAAATTAGCATATAAAATTTTAAAAAGAGATGACTTGTTATTTGGATATTTAAATTGATTTGGAATGAACTAATTTCGCAATTTAAGTTAAAATTCATGAAAAAATTCATAAAAAATAAATGAAATGTCATCCA
>CAZJHL010000034.1:3960-9714 GCA_964545865.1 Microcaldota archaeon
AAATTAATATTCAATGTAAAACGTCTTTTCTTTGAGAGGATATTCTATGTATTCTTTATCTTTAGGAAAATAAACCTTAACATCTTCAACTATTATTAAAAAATCATTCTGTGAAATCTCATTCAGGAAATCCTCAAATTGCTCTTTTGAATCTGCTTGGCAGAATATTTCGACATTACCATCTTCAAGATTCCTTACAAACCCTAAGATTCCGTGCTTTCTTGCCTGTCTTGCTGTTCTACTTCGATAACCGACATCTTGAACTGATCCTGAAACAATAATTCTAGCTTTTATTTTATTTAATTGTGAAGTTATTTCTTTTTCCATAACTAAAACCTATATAATCAATGGATTAAACAACAAGAAGAAAAGCCAGGTGAGGGAGTTGAACCCCCCTTTCCCGCTCTCTGCAAACCATCTGGGTTTTGATCAAACTTTTCCCAAAAGTTTGTCTGCAGGCGGGTGCATCGCCGCTCTGCCAACCTGGCAATTAATGAATCTATTAAATTTAACGAAAATGATATAATATAAAATATATCTAAAAGTTTTTTAACCTTCATAAATAATTTATAAGCAAGTGATTGTATGCAAATAGATCCGAGACAGCTTCAAAGAATGATGAAACAGATGGGGATAGATACGGAAGAGATATCCGCAAATAGAGTCATAATCGAGCAGGAAGATAAAAGAATAATCCTTAACGATCCAAAAGTAATAAAGATAAATGCAAAAGGCGACATCTCATTCCAGATAAGCGCTGGGGAGATCAAAGAGGAAGGAATAGTATCGAAGGAGGATGTAGAATTGGTCTCTAAGCAGGCGGGAGTGGATGAAGAAACTGCAAGAAAGGCTTTGGAGGAAAGTGAAGGAGATGTTGCAGAGGCGATAATGAAGCTGAAAAAATAAAGAAATGAAACTGAAACCTATCTTTTTGCTGCCTTTATTTCTTCTATTACTTTGTCAGCATATGCTTTAACACCGAATTCTGAGAAATACCTTACTAAATTCCTGATGTCTCTTTCAAAAAATTCTTCGGCCATCGGATGGTCTAGAAGGACGGTCTGCCCCACATCTATTATGTGCAGCTTGCTTTTTTTGCCTTCGGAATCTGCAGTTACGAGAATGTTATATTCACTTAGATCGCTGTGCACTAGACCGATCGAATAGAGCTTCTTTATTTCCTTTATTATTTGGTTGAAATTTTTCTTAGGCTCAGGCGGCCCTACTTTTTTAAGCAAAGGAGCCGGTGTGCCGCTTTCGTCGCCTATGAATTCCATCAGAAGAACGTTGTTTCTGAAATAGTATGGCTCTGGGACGCTTATTCCCTCTTCGTAGCAAAGCCTTAGGTTCCTAAATTCCTTTTTAGTCCATTCGTAAACTATCTCTTTCTTAGAATGCGGGATTTTCCTGAACCTTGGATCTCCTCTGATGTAATTCTGCATATGCTTAAAATCAGATGTTTCTATCATATATATCTTCAATGCTGCGAAATTAGATTTTTTCTTCCTTGAATCCTGATTCAAGAGCCTGCTACCTTTCGTGACCCTGAATACATACGCTTCCTTTCCTTTTGAGATTGGAAAATCTATGCTTTCTATGTACTTATTATTCAAAAGATGGATCAAGATGTCTAAAACTTTTGGATCAAAGACTTCGCTCTCGATTTTTTTCCTTTCTTTTCTTGCCTTTATCGCCTTCTCTAAAAATTCGAACTCATCAAGAGGCATAATCATCACAAATCGAAAACCAATCAAGAGAGCGATAACAATTATTCGAGATCCTTCAGAAAACCGTGTCTTCTGAGCCAATCTGCTTGAATCTTAGTATATCTCCAGATTATGTCTCCTTTCTTGTCGCTTTCGATTGCCCAGGGCTCTATTATGACATAGTCCCCTTCCTTGACCCATATATCATGCTTTATTTTTCCTGGAACTCTGCACAGTCTTTCCTTCTTATCCGAGCATAAAACCATGAATCTGCTTCCGCCAGCCCTTCCAATGATAAGCCCCAAAACTTCCTTGTCTTTAGGTGTTCTCACTCTAAATACTTGTTCTCCTTGACTTTGTTCTGCCAATAAACCACCGTATTAAATACTGAATGAAATGATCTAATTAATATAGTAAATCAGACCTTTGGAACTGATGAGCGAGCACCGCATGCCTCGCAAACCATGACCATAAGCCCCCTCTCAATCTCTTCCAACCTTGTATCTGGAAGCTTGCATTGCTTGCAGTAAAGGAACGATTCCATGTATTGTTTGAGCTTTTCGTTTAAGAGTTTTTCGTTAACCTTTGTGTTTAACACAAGCTTTCCACCTTCTATTGCGAAACTGGTTGCCAGTTCCTTTGCAAGAAACTTCCCTACGTGTCTTGGGTCCCTTCTCATCTTGTTTGTTATCGCTTCAAAATTCTTTACAAGCGTCCTATTCCCTTGGACAAGAGTCTCTGGGACTGGAATTTCCAAACGTTCTTTTGTAACTCTTTTTTCTGGAAGCTCTGAATATGCCTTGTCAAGCAATTTTTCATAATCATTTATGTCAATATCCATAAAACCACAAACTAACTTATGTAAAATACAGTATTATAATATTGTTATTAAGGTTTATAAAGAATAAGCATTGCGTAGATAATGCTTCTATATGGGGAAATTAAATTAAAAAGAGATGTTTAATATGCTCAACAATCCTGAAACGATTAAAATCGCAATAAGCGACGCGCCTACAATGTATGGAAGAGCCGGCATTATCTCTTTCCTTCTGGCTGCATTGACAAACACCAAGTAAAGCCCGAATGTTGCAGCGAGCATTGAAACGGTTGGAAAGATTAGGCCTCCAAGTTTATAAGAAACTGTTGTTATCATTGATGCAACAGCTGCGTCCCCCGTTCCAAGCTCTATATGCCAAGGCTGTTCCTTTGTTATTATCTTTCCTTGCTCCCTGACTTTTATCTGTCTTGTTCCCTCAAATCCTATTGAGAAAGACGTCTTCTCTTTCATGAAGTATTCAGCGAATTTCACCATGTGCTTTGTCCATCTGACAGCGAGTATATCATAGATCGCAAGCATGATAACGAATATAAACAAAGGAATGGGATCGATTGAGAATGCAATGACCGCGCCTATGCCTGCGGCTGCAAGTATGGCAAGAAGATTCCTGAAAGAAATGAATATCATCCTCAATATGAAAAAGAGTAATGCTAGCAGCAACGCCAACAAATCCGCATATGAAACATTAAACGCTGAAAGAAAAATGAAAAACACCACAAAGGATGCAAACACGGAAGATATGAATTCTACGATGAGTATCAGATACTTTTTGAATGGAAGCAAGAGAAGAACCAGTATCAAGGCTGCACCTATAAGTATTGAGATTAAGAGATAGAATGAATTTGATACTGAATAAGATTCATCTGGTGCAATATTAAGTGCAGAAAGCGCCGGATTAGTCTTCGCACCTTCGATAAGAAGAACGCCTACACCTAAAGCAATTATTTGTGTAAGCAGAAACAAGACCAAAACAATATCCAAAGCTTTCATTCCAACCACTTGAACATTAACCTATATGATTAATTTTATTTGAAATGATAAGTTTAAAATAATATTCAAAATTAACCGCGGATTGTTGAAAGATGACAGTATCAGCTATTCATAGGTGTGCACCAACTTGAAGTGGCCTGGCTTTGGTTCGAATATCTCTCCCTTCTTCAACATTTCATCCAGAATCATTCTTATTGTCCTTTCTTCAAGCTTCAGGTTGTTGATTCCTTCTTCATAGATCTTTTCCTTAGGTATCGGATCAAACTGTTTGCTCAATTCCCTCATCGCACCATATAAGTCATAGTATTGCTGCTGCTTTGATTTCGGCTGGCCAGTTGCGATCATATCTATGTTTATTGCGCCGGTACTTCTATCTAGCGCTATCTCCTTCAACACGTATTCCATCAGGCTGATTGCAAGCTCCGCGTCCCTGAGCTCAACAACCTCAGACAGCCTTGCCTTTGCGCTTGCCTCGCTCAGACGAATTATACCCTCAATTTGACGTGGAGTTATTGGGACTGCTCCCTGTCTTTTGCCCATCTCTCTTAATTGCACATAGAAAGACTCGATTCTGTTCTGAGCTTCCGGCGATAATTTAGGCTTGATGTTTTTTCTTGCGTATGCGATATATTTTCTTAAGAAATCAGTATCCACTCTTTCTTCTTTAGCTTCTGGGATTATGTTGTCTGCCGCATTCTTGTGCGTTTCCAAAAGGTATCTGGCTAGTTTTCGATCTGAACTCTCGTCTATCACATCACGGATTGGAAATATCAAATCGAACCTGCTTTGAAGGGTTGGAGGGATGTCGAATTGAATTGCAATCAGCTGATTGGGATCAAACCTTCCGAATTTAGGATTTGCAGCCGCAAGGATGGATGTTCTCGCCTTGAATTTCGCGACTATTCCTGCCTTGGCAACTGAGACTGTTCCTGACTCCATTACTTCATGGAGGGCTGCCCTTTCGGTATCATCTATCTTGTCAAACTCATCAACTCCTGCGAGTCCGCCCGATGCAAGAACCAAAGCTCCAGCCTTTAAAGTCCATCCCTCTCCGAGATCATCCCTTTCTGCTGAAGCTGTAAGACCGACGCCAGATACTGATTTACCGCTTACGTAAATGCTCTTAGGCGCCAAAGACGTTACGTATTGAAGCATTCTACTCTTTGCAGCTCCAGGATCTCCTATAAGAAGTATGTGGATGTCGCTCCTTATCCTGCCTCCTTCTGGAAGCACCTTGTCTGGATTACCTCCGAATAGCTGAAGCGCGACAGCCTGCTTCATCTCCCTATGTCCATAAATTGAAGGTGCTATTGAATTAGTTATTACCTCGAATACATTAGGTTGTCTTGCAAACTCCTCTATCTTCTTTATGTCTTCTTTTGTTAATTCAACCTCTTCGAATTCTCTTTGTGTATTCCTTATTGAAACCACGTCTATGTATTTTGCGTAAATAGGGTCTTTGGCCTTTCCTACCTGTCTCAGCCTTACGATCCCCACTATTTCAATTGTATCCCCAGGTATTATTGTATTGCATAAGTCATCATCTAGGAAAAGCTCGATGTGGCTTGCTGGGGAACCGCTCCTTACCCTCTCAAGAAGCTCTTGTATTTCAGCGCGCTGGATGTTCATGAATCTTGAGGCCTTTTCATCAAGCTCAAGGGTTCTTTTTCTGCAGTTGCTGCACGCGTCTGGAATATACACTCCTTTCTCCATTACAACTTTTTCCGTATTGCCACAATTTGTACAATTGTAAATCGCAACGTTCACTCTTGGCCTTATGTCTGCACGCTTCGTAACCACACCTGTAACGCTTATTAATCTGTGAATGTGCTCTGAACCTATATCTTGGATTAGTACTGACTTTTCGCCAGTCTCTACTTCTTCGATTCTTACATGGGGCTCGAAGTTTTTCTTCTCCTCTCCAGCCATTGAAATAAGGGCCAGCTCTGCTGCCTTCAGGTAGGCGTCCGGATTGTCGATCAGCTTCTCTGCGAATTCATGATCGTATTTGTGCAGCTCTTTGTACGAAAAATAGAAGCTTCTTTTTTCTGGATAAAGATTCTTCAAGATCTGAAACTCCTTGCTGTACTTGTCTGTAAAGAATTCTTCGAATTTCTGGGTTATTGGAGATAGATCTGGTTGAATCATTTTTATCACGCTATATACCAAATGACAGATGGAGAATTAAGACACCACGTTAGACTATTAACATTTGAACAG
>CAZJHL010000035.1:0-9550 GCA_964545865.1 Microcaldota archaeon
TTCAGCTTCGTTTCTAATTTTCTTTTTCTCAGATATGGCTGCCTGAGCGCAAGCCAATCTTGCGATCGGAACTCTGTATTGAGAGCAGCTCACGTAATCTAATCCTACATCATGATAGAATTTGATTGAAGTAGGCTCTCCTCCCGTCTCTCCACATACTCCGACCTTAAGATTCTTTCTTGTAGACCTGCCAAGCTTGACTGCCATATCCACAAGCTTACCTACTCCGTAATCTATCACTTCAAAAGGATTAGATGTATATATGCCCTTATTGAGATACAGCTGCAAGAATTTGGCCTCTGCGTCATCCCTACTGAATCCGAGTGTTGTCTGGGTGAGGTCGTTTGTTCCGAAAGAGAAGAACTCTGCCTCTTGCGCTATTTCATCCGCTGTCAATGCAGCCCTCGGAATCTCTATCATTGTTCCGATGGTATAATCCAACTTCACCTTTTCCCTTTCCAATATCTCATCTGCAGTCTTCTTTATTATCGGCTTCAATATCTTCAGCTCGTTTATGTTTCCTATCAAAGGAACCATCACTTCTACGATCGGATTCTTCTTCTCTTTCTTCAATCTTGCAACCGCCTCAAAGATTGCAGATACCTGCATTTCATAAATCTCCGGATAGGTGATTCCAAGCCTTGAGCCTCTGTGTCCAAGCATCGGGTTGAACTCCTGCAGCTCCCTAACCTTCTTGAGCATCGCCTGCTTCTCCTCAATCACTCTCTCGTCAACCTTCTTTGAGCTGAGCTCTGCGATCTCTGCAAGCAACTCCTCTAGCTTAGGCAGGAATTCATGAAGCGGCGGGTCTAACAGACGGACAGTCACTGGCAGTCCATCCATCGCAAGGAAAATCTCATAGAAGTCCTTTACCTGAAATTCCTTAAGCTTCGCAAGCCATTTCTTTCTCTCCTCTGCTGTCTCTGAAAGAATCATCTTTTGTACGAAAGGAAGCCTTTCAGGATCGTTGAACATTCTTTCTGTTCTGCACAATCCTATTCCCCTCGCACCGAAATTGCGCGCTCCTTTCGCAGCTGAAGGAGTGTCTGCATTCGCTCTTACCTTCATTCTTGCGACAGAATCGCACCAGGTCAGGAAAACATTGAACTCACCAGAGATCGTGGGCTCGACCAGCTTCACCTCTCCCTCTATAACGTTCCCTGTCGAACCGTCAATGGTTATCAGATCTCCTTCCTTGAACACCTTGCCGTTTATCGTAAGCGTTTTCTTGTCCAAATCCACCTTTGCAGCCTCGCAGCCCACAACAGATGGCAAACCCAAACCTCTTGCCACCACTGCCGCATGGCAGGTCATTCCTCCCCTGCTTGTAAGAATTCCCTGGGATGCGATCATTCCATGAATGTCGTCAGGAGTGGTTTCGACTGCTACAAGCATTACCTTTTCCTTTTTGCCTCTTTCTGCAGCTTCGTCTGCTGTGAATACGATCTTTCCGGTTGCTGCGCCAGGGCTTGCAGGCAAACCCTTTGCCATTGGATTGGCCTTAACGTTTGGATCTATTTGCCTGTGCAATAGCTGGTCGATCTGGGAAGGCGATACTCTCATTATTGCCTCTTCCTTTGTTATTAGCTTCTCCTTGACCATGTCCACTGCGATTTTTACAGCCGCGGCTGCTGTTCTCTTGCCTGTTCTTGTCTGAAGCATCCACAACTTTCCATTCTCAATCGTGAACTCCATATCCTGCATTTCCCTGTAGTGCTTTTCAAGGAGCTTTGCTATCCTTTCCAATTCTTTGTACGCCTTAGGCATCTCCTTCTTCATTTTTTCTATCGGCTGAGGAGTTCTTATCCCTGCCACTACGTCCTCACCCTGCGCATTGATTAGGTATTCTCCATAAAGCTTCTTTTCGCCGGTTGAGGGGTTTCTAGTGAAAGCCACTCCTGTACCGCTGTTTTCTCCGCTATTTCCGAATACCATTGCCTGCACAACCACTGCGGTTCCCATGTCATGTGGAATCTTGTACAGGTTTCTGTATGTTATAGCTCTTGGATTATTCCATGAGTTGAACACTGCTTCCACTGCCATTATCAGCTGCTGCTTTGGATCATCTGGGAATTCCTTTCCTGTTTCTTGATGGACCAGATGCTTGAATTTTGAAATTATCTCTTTAAGCTCGTCTACAGTCAATTCAATGTCCTGCTTTCTTCCGTGCTCTTCCTTTACGGAATCGAATATATGGTCGAATTTTTCCTTCTTGATTCCAAGAACAACCTCTCCGAACATCTGTACCAATCTTCTATATGCATCATAGGCTGTCCTTTCATTTGTGTTCTTTGCGAATCCTGCGACTGTCCTGTCATTCAATCCAAGGTTCAGGATGGTATCCATCATGCCAGGCATTGAAACTGGCGCTCCGGACCTGACTGAAACTAGAAGAGGATTCTTTTCATCTCCGAATTTCTTGCCTACCTGCTTTTCTACGTTTGAAAGCGCTGCAAATATTTTGTTTTCCAGATCTTTCGAGATTTTCTTTGTTTTCTGGTAAATAAGGCACTGCTCGGTCGTTATTACGATTCCAGGTGGAACTGGCAGTCCGATTCTTGTCATCTCAGACAATTCACAACCTTTGCCACCAAGTATTTGCCTCATCTTGCTTGAGCCTTCCTTAAACAGATATACCTCTTTTGTTTTTGCCATATCAATCACTCTATTGTATTGTAATAAGTAAAATTAGCAATAATAATAAAATAGAAAGAAATATAAAGATTGAATGTTTTAGATTCTATAAATAGTACAGCAACTTTAGGCAGTGGTTTTATGGAGAGATTTAGATTCATGGAAGACGGCAACGCATCTAATTTAAACAAGGGTTTCGGAAATCCGTTCCAAGACAAGCTTGAGATAATTGACTTTCTGCCTTTGATTAAACGGTTGGAAGAGAACAAGGGAAGAATAGACAAGAATGAAAGATTGGAGAATGGATTTATAGTTGAAAAGGCAATCAACATATTAATCGACCGTGGTGCAAGATGGTGTGTTAAAAACTTCCACATGGCCTGGAACCCTTCTCTTCAGATAATAAGACGGAAGATAGTCCACAGGAATGAAAAGATAACAATAGAAGAGATGGCGTTGTTGAAGACAATAAATGCTATGCTGAATCCACATAAAATAAATGAGAAATTCACTAGAAACCACAATATGGGTTCTATTGAAGCATACAAATTCTATCTTAGTGACCTAAAATCCAAGAATTCTAACTGGTAGTTTATTGATTTGTTACTGGTTTTATTGAAAATATAAATTAACTCTAGATTTAAAATTATTTACATCAAATCTTATTTTATGAAATACGAAAGAGCAAAGGACCTTGAAGAAAGGATAAAGGACATAGTTGAAAAACTAGAAATAAAATATGTCAACATAGAAAGAATCGCTTGTTTTAGGAGCTATGGTACCAATTCCAGAAGAGTGATTGCTAGGTGCCATGGTCTTCCGAAGGTAATGCAGCTAGGGATGAATACGGATGCGTTTTACGTTATAGAAGTCCTCAGCGAGAGATTCGATCGGATGAGCGAAGAAGAAAAAACCAAGGTACTGATCCATGAATTGCTCCATATACCTAAATCATTCGGTGGTGGATTCAGGCAGCATGATTATGTCAACAGAAGAACGGTTGAAAGGTTCTACTCCGAATATAAACACAGATGCATCCCCAATAACGGAAATACAAACCTCAATATAGATGACTATAAAAATGATGAAAACATTGGATTGATTAATAGAATAAAGTTTATTTTGAATAAAGAAGAGTAGGTGTTGGATTTGGATAACAAAACGATAGCTGTTTTGATCTCTCTGATTGGAGCGATGGGTGCAGTAACAAGTTTTGGTTTAATGTATCTCATTCCGTCTTCATGTCCACTAGTTATGGAATGGTATCATCAAGTGTTGATATTTCTAATACCGATTTTTATGATCATTTTCAGCATAGGAATATATATTTTCTTTAAACCTGAGACCATCAAAATAAAAAGAGTGGTCACCACTGGAAAAATCGAAAAAATTTTAACACCGGAAGAAACTAGGATAATAAAATATCTAAAAGAAAAAGAATTTCCAACGCAAGCCGAGATAAGAAAAGATTTAGATATCCCTAGGGCGACGCTATCGGTTTTGCTAAGTAGAATGGAAAAAAGAAATCTAATCAAAAGAGAAAAAATCGGAAATAAAAATTATGTCAAGCTAATTTTAGGACTTGGAAAAAAATCTAAAGATAAATGAAATGAACAAATGGAAAAGAAACATATTCGTTCAAAATCGTTCATGGTCGTTCATAAATCGTTCCGACGCTAATGAATAAAAGTATTATCAGTTATATATTTGCATGGAAAAAACAAATGTTGGAAAATCTGTGAATCCAAACATAAAAGATTCAATAGAAGAATACACATCACTTGATGATGTAGAAAAAGCAGAGAAAAACATTGAAGAGCACAGTATTAAACCAATAGATACTTTAATTAGATACAAAATAGTTGATAAAGCCAAAACCATAACATTTTGGGGTTTTCTATTCATAGGATTATACCTACTGGTAAGTAATTTTCCTCTATGTACTCCAAATGTTATAGACCCAAAAGCAGGTTTGTTGTTAATGTTCTTTATAGGTTTTTTGACCAGCTTCCATTGCGTTGGGATGTGTAGCGGTCTGGTGCTTGCGTATACCACTAATAACCAGAATAAAGGAATCAAACCTCATGCATGTTACAATGCAAGCAGGATAATATCTTATACTATTTTAGGCGTACTCCTTGGATTTGCTGGTTCCATCGTATCATTTACTGATGGAATACGAGGTTTAATCTCATTACTAGCTGGATTATTTTTATTACTTTACGGATTAAGTTTATTCTATCCAAAATTAAGAAAGTATACAACTTTTCCTTTCTCTTTTAGCATAATAGAAAGATACGGAAAAAATCCTATATTACTAGGGCTTTTAAATGGATTCATGCCTTGTGGACCCTTACAAGCAATGCTAATATACGCTGCAGGAACGGGTGATCCCATCACTGGTGGCCTCACCATGCTTGCATTCGGATTAGGCACTGTACCTTTGATGTTTTTTGCAGGAGTATCACTGCACAAGATCGGAATGAAATGGACAAATCAAGTAGTCAAATTCGCTAGCATTCTTATGATCGTGCTTGGAATAATAATGTTCCAAAGAGCTACCCTATTGCTCGGAATTCAAATCCCCGCTATAGGTTTAGAGCAGTTTCAGCAACAAACAACAAATCAGATAAATTTGTTTAAAGATGGTTACCAAACAATATATATGAATATCACAAGATACGGCTGGCAACCAAGCACTTTAACAGTTGTAAAAGGAGTACCTGTAAAATGGATAATAACTGCAAATGAATTAAATTACTGTAATAAAGGAATAAAAGTACCAAAACTAGGAATAAGTTATACATTCAACACCAATGGAGAACAAAAGACATTCAAATTTACCCCTACGGAAACAGGAACGATAGCATTTACCTGTTGGATGGGGATGATACCTGGAGAGATAAAAGTGGTAGAATCTATGGATGAGATGAAAAATGCCAGTCCAGGCATTCAAAGTTCCAAGAAAACCGGATGCGGCTGTGGTGCTGGGCAATGCAGCATATAACTCGTGACCGTATGAAACGGTGGTGATGATATGAGAGTAGTACTTGAAACAGAAATGCACTGTAGGGGGTGTGAAAGAACAATACAAAACGAATTAACGAGATTAGAGGGTGTTTTAAACATCAAAGCAGAGTATGCGGAAGAAAAGGTAGAGATTGAATTCGATGAGAAAATAATTAACTTAAATAAGATAATTGAAAAAATAGAGGAAATAGGATACGAAGTGAAAAGAGTTAGCAAAAATAATAAACAATATGTGAATCAAAGGAGAAATTTTTTATCAAATATCATCAATAAATTTGAAAAAAGGTGAAATCATGAACGGAAAGGAAGAAGTGAGAGAACAAGAAATTGAACAATCTGAAAAAGAAGGCAGCGTAACAGACAATGAGAAAAGCAATATAAACAACAACCTTAAAATGCCGACACCGGCCGTCTTATTTATAATTGCAGTACTGGCGTTGATTGGAATTGTAGTGTACATAAATAATGAAATGAACCGAAAAGTTGATTTACTGAACAACGAAATTTTAGCTTTAAAAGATCAAACCACCTATCTCAATAGTTTATTGACAACCAGCTCAGCTATAAACAACGAAAAAACAACAAACCAGGATGAATCAAATTTAGCTACATTTGGAAAATATAGTTTTGATCTAACTGGTTTGACACCAAGAGGAAACCCAGATGCAAAAGTAGTTATTATCGAATATAGCGATTTTCAATGCCCATTTTGCGGCAAAGCACAAACAACGGTCGAACAGATATTAAATGATTATAATGGTAAAGTCAAGCTATATTATAAACAATTTCCACTAACCCAGATACACCCCAACGCCCAAAAAGCTGCAGAGGCATCTTTATTAGCCGCAGACCAAGGAAAGTTCTGGGAATATCATGATTTATTGTTTGAAAATCAGGATAATTTAGACCTGGCAAGTCTTAAAAGATATGCGGCACAACTTAATTTAGATATGGAAAAATTCAATTCAGGATTGGATTCTGGAATTAAAGCACAAGCTGTGAATAAAGATTTGGAAGAGGGAATTAGAAATGGTGTAGGCGGAACGCCAATGTTTTTCATCAATGGTCAAGTTGTTAGTGGTGCTCAGCCCTACTCTGTATTTAAACAGACCATAGATTCGGAATTGAACAAAGTGTATAAATAGTGGTTGAATGAAAAAGATTATATATGAAATTGCCGGGATGCATTGTGTCAATTGTGCAAAAACAATAGAGAAGTCCATCAAAAAAGTTAAAGGAGTCAAATCTGTTGCAGTCAATTTCGCTGCAGATAGCGCACAAGTGGAATTGGATGAAGCAAAAACAAAAACTGAAGACATTATAAGTGCGATTAAGGAGGCAGGATATGAAGCTCAAGAGGTTACGGAAGCTGGAGTAATGCACGAGGATCACGGCATACATGATCAAGAAATTAACGATTTGAGAACGTTGCTGTTCGCAAGTGTTATCCTCTCTACACCAATCGCACTTTTCACTATGATTCCAGGATTTGATATTCCAAATGAACAAGTTATCGCCTTCATCCTTGCTACTCCAGTTCAATTCTGGATTGGATGGAGATTTTACAAGGGCGCATTCTTCGGAATAAAGAATGGAATCGCAAACATGGATCTCCTCATCGCAATTGGAACCACCGCTGCGTATACATACAGTGTGGCTACTGCATTTTTTATAGAAGGAGAAATGTTCTTCGAAACATCTGCACTCCTTATAACATTCGTAATACTTGGCAAATACCTTGAAGCCGTAACAAAAGGTAGGGCAAGTGAAGCGATAAAAAAACTCATGGGAATGAGACCTAAAATCGCGAGAATAATCAGAAATGGGAAAGAAATTGAAATCCCGGTTGAGAAGGTTGTCAAAGGCGACATTGTGGTTGTAAGACCTGGAGAGAGAATTGCGGTTGACGGGACAGTCATATCTGGCTATACTTCTGTTGACGAATCTATGCTTACTGGAGAAAGCATACCTGTAGAAAAAAAGAAGGGTGACATGGTTATAGGTGGAACTGTAAATAAGAACGGAACTATAACATTCAAGGCAACGGCAGTCGGCTCTGAGTCAGTACTTGCACAGATAGTAAAGTTCGTGAAGGATGCACAGATGAGAAAAGCAAAGATACAGAATTTTGCTGACCGAGTGTCGGCGTACTTCGTACCTATGGTGGTAGCAATTTCTATATTAACATTCATAATCTGGAAATTTGTATTTAATGCTGACCTTGCTTTTGCAATCACCACTGCAGTGGCAGTTCTAGTAATTGCTTGCCCATGTGCACTTGGTCTTGCGACTCCAACTGCAGTAATGGTTGGGGTTGGAAAAGGAGCTGAGAAAGGAATATTGATTCGCGGAGGAGATGCATTGGAAAAAGCGCACAATGTGACTGCCGTAGTATTTGATAAAACATCTACACTTACAAAAGGTAAACCTGAAGTCACAAATGTCATTCCAGTTGAAAATACAAGGGAAAAAGATGTCTTGTTTTATGCGGCAATTGCAGAAAAGAGATCTGAACATCCACTCGGTGAAGCAATATTTAATTATGCGAAAAGGAAAATTAAAATTCCAGATGCCACTTCGTTCCATGCAGTACCTGGACAGGGGGTTATTGCGAACTACAAAGGGAAGAGAATATTACTTGGAAATAGAAAAATGATGACGAATCATAACATACGGATTTCTAAAAAAGAAGAAAAAACCATACTCATGCTTGAAAAAGAAGGTAAGACAGTAATGGCTGTGGCAGTGGAAAGAAAACTCATAGGAATGATCGCAGTTGCAGATGTCCTGAGGGAAACATCAAAGGAAGCGGTTACAAAACTTAGAGAAATGGGAAAGCGAGTGATAATGATCACTGGAGACAATAAGAGAACTGCGTATGCGATCGGAAAAAGTCTAGGAATAAATGAAGTTATGGCAGACGTGCTTCCTGAAGAGAAGGCGAGCAAGGTAGCACAACTTCAGAAACAAGGAGAAGTGGTGGCGATGGTTGGAGATGGAGTAAATGATGCTCCAGCACTTGCTAAAGCAGATGTTGGAATAGCTATGGGAAGTGGAACTGACGTCGCTATGGAAACGGCTGAGATAGTGCTCATGAAAAATGATCCAAATGACGTAGTTTTGGCTTTAAGGCTCAGTGAAGCTACAATGGATAAGATAAAGCAAAATATGTTTTGGGCGCTTTTCTATAATTCAATAGGCATACCAATTGCTGCTGGAGCATTTTTCTCTTCTTTCGGCCTGCTGCTTAAACCTGAATTTGCAGGTCTTGCGATGGCAATGAGTTCAGTTTCGGTTGTGACAAATTCATTGCTCCTAAAAAGATTCAAGTAAGAGATTAAGAAGAAGCCCCCGACCAGATAGTTACTGATATATTATTTAAGCTGCCTTTATATATCACTGGCCTAGTTACTGTGACTTTGGAAGTAGGATTTAAAGGTGAGTTTCCTATTCCCTCATCTCCGATTTTAATATATATTTCATATGGCCCGACTCCTAGCTTTTCTTTCATCAATTCATAATTTACATAAGAAATAAGGCTTAGGTTCGAGACTTTTGCTTCGCTGAGTTTTATTGTATTGTAGTCTTCTGCTAAACCTATCTGATTGAAGTTTGACGAATTCCAATCCAAAGGATACCCTGGTGTCAGAAGCACGTTAGACACGCTCAATGCAATTCTTGATGCATCATCAATCCTTACCGAAACCGCCGTTCTTAGAGAGTTCCAATAGTTGTAAAGAATAGTGAGGAGAAGAATAAAGAGTACTCCAGCGACTATCGCATCGTATGAAAAGAACTGGCCCTTTTTATTTCCGCATCTATTTGGTTTGTTTTTAGTTGAACTAAGTAGGTTAGTCATTTAAGATCACCTGGCCCTGAGAACTTA
>CAZJHL010000036.1:0-479 GCA_964545865.1 Microcaldota archaeon
AATAAAACTAATCGAGTGTAAATCGTTAAATAAAACATAGATTAAAATATGTGCTCATCCGGAGCCTTTGAAACTCCGTAATCGGATGCGCTGCTTCTCCATACCGAGCCGTATTTCTTCTGCATCTGCTGCTCAATCGGCTTTGCCTTCTCTATTGCCAAGGCCACATGTCTCTCTTCTATAAGCTCTGCTCCATCTATCACAGCGAAGTCACCGGCAAGCTTGACTATGCCTGATAAATCCCTTAATCTCAATGTCAGCCCATCCTTATTGTCGTAAAGCTTTGCTTTTCTTCTTGCTTCATTAATTACAGCTTCTATTGCTTTTGCATTTGCATGGGGGATTCTTCCATCCGCAATTATCTCCTGTGCTATGAACTGCATTAGTTTCTTTACGTTTTTCTCGTTGTCTTCCATGACTGTATTCATTAAGACCTCAAACCCATTTCCAAGAATTCTGGATCGCAGTGGCGGAAGCAA
>CAZJHL010000036.1:503-2239 GCA_964545865.1 Microcaldota archaeon
GTTCAGCGCGCCAACTAAAATAAAATCACATGGAACATTGTCCACTCTGACGGATGCTCCGGAGCTCGTTGGATTTCTTCCTGTTATCGGAAACTTCTTTTCCTGCATCGCAGTAAGAAGGTGTCTCTGAAGCGGACCTAGATTGGAAAGCTCGTCTATGAACAGAACTCCTTCATGTGCCTCATGCACTGCTCCAGGAACCACTCTCTTGAATGGCTTCGTTCCTATCTCGCTATGTCCCCCATAAGGATCATGCCTGACATCTCCAAGAAGCTCTGTCTCGGAAGCGCCTGTCGCCTGCACAAAAAGAGACCTCTCCAAAGGAACTATCACGTTCCTCTGGATCACGGCGTGCTCTCTTGCTGCCAATGCCTCTTCGTCATAAAGATAAACATTTCCTTTTTTATACTCGTACATTACTTTCTGCTCCACTCCGTTTATATATTCGGAGGAGAAAACCTTGTCTTCCCTGGAAGAGCCTCCGAAAACAATGTCATCGAACGGAGAGGTGTGTGTCTTGTATTTGTCTGCCCCGCAGTTCGGGCATGCTGATATCTCGGGTTTACTTACGAAGCTGCATCTCTTGCATCTCAGCCCTAGGCGTTCGGCAACTACGATAGGAACATCTACTGGTTTCACTGTTTTTGGTTTTGGAATTTTCTTCTCGTGATCCACGTCAAGTCTTGAACGTACCTCTAGGATAGGTCTTTCTGGATGCTCTGGGTTGTCAAGAACAGATATTTCATAATTCGGCTTTGGAAGAAGAGATGCCATTGCCTGCGCAATCATGCTTTTTCCAGTGCCTGGTGCACCAACTAGAAGTATGTGCCTCTTTTGGGATGCTGCGATCTTGACGTATTTGATTGCCTCGTCCTGTCCTATAACTTTGTCTATAGGGTTTGTAGGCACCTTTATCTCTCTGCTTGTTTCAGGATAATCCAATCTCCCACTTCCACACTTATTGCTTAAAACCAGTGTCTATATGAGTATTTAACAATAAGATTTAAATCAATATCTTTGGATTTAGTCTGTTCAAAATTAAGAATAGCTACATTAAGCCATTATTTTGGAGACTCGTTATAGGACTTTGCCTTTTCCAGTTCATTCTTGATTTCTTTCCTCTGTTCCTTGCTTCCAAACCAGTACTTGAATTGAAGCTTTGCTATATTCCAGTAGTATGCTGGCTTTGTGCTCATCCAGCTTTTTATCTCTTCTAATTTTGTTTTTTTCCTGCTTTCGCAAAAATCTATGTCCTCTTTTTCTTTGAATTCGAGAAACACGACTGGTTTTATCTCTATCTCTTCTTCACTCCCAGGTATTTTTCGTTTTATAAGGGAATATACAAATTCTTCTGAATTGAATTTTCTTCCCAAAGATTTGAAATGCTTAAATGTTTCTACTTTAAGAATCAATGAATTATACCCATATGAGTATTCGCTTATCAAGTTGGAATATATATCTGGCTGATAATGATCATCCTGATTTGCAAACGCTAGCAGCCCCATCTCTTCGCCATGCATTCCTGCAAACCAATTTACAACCATATGTGAAAGCGGATATGCGTTATGTCCTTCTAATCTTGGTATAAAATTATGAATTGCTCTATTTCTTGCCATTCCAGATTTTACTTCATGGAAATTGAATTGTTCTATTCCATCTGCAAATTTAAAAAGTATTTTCAATGTCTCCTTTTCTCCAAGCCTCTCAAAATTGTCTGGATCCAATATATCAATTCC
>CAZJHL010000036.1:2289-8921 GCA_964545865.1 Microcaldota archaeon
ATGCGGCCTCAAGATTGTCATGGAGCTTTTTTAGATACTCTAAATGCTTGCTATATGGGCCTGGAACCCCTACAAGAACAGGAGTTACAGTCTCTCCCTTTATGCTCTTTTCGTCTAACTTCTGCGAGAGAAATTCGTATTTTGCCTTCATTGCTACTTCTATATTTTTACACAGCACAAGGATATGTGGCGACTTGACTCTGTCTACTATTGTAGTGGTATTCTCCCATCCAGGGATGAAAACAATGTTGGCGGATGAGCACATTTCATCCATGAATTTCAGTCTTTCTTCGTTGTGCGTCCAATTATGTGATGTCAATGTCTTAAAATCATGATGCCAAAGCATGGACTGCAAAAACCAATCCTCATCCTCGCTTATTCCGTCGTCCCACACCCTTTCCCCATTAATGGTTCCGATATGCGAATGGAGATTGCCCCAGTATTCGTTTAAGTCCTTCATTTCAGAATAAACCTTTATTTTTTCTATAGCGAGCCTTATGTTATTCAATATTTCATTCAAATCTTTTGATTCTTTTATTTTGTGATGCAAAATTAGATCTTCTCTCTTGACGTTTTTATCCTTTGAAGGATTACTGAAAAAGATGTCTATTTCATCCTTGTCAATAGCTTTTATGAAAATAAAGAAATTAGACTCCGCGCCTTTGCTTCTGTTAAAAACTAACATGTTATTTTTCAGTATGTATTTGTGATCTACGAAATAGCCTCCATTTTTGTAAAGATCTTTTCCTGCTTCAATTAACGCCTTTGTTAGTGGCCAGCTTATGCCTGTTTTTTGTTTAAACGCCTCGATTGCATTATATGGAGTTGAATAACTATTCTCCAGTTTTTCCATATTTAGAACACGAAATTATGATATATAAACATAACGCTTAATAGCGTAATGGCGTTATGTTGCGATTGCTTCTGCCCCGTCTTTACCTTCACCAGATAATTCTTTTTCTTTAATAAATGTGTTAAGCAGGTGAGAGGCAAAAAGCTCTGCGATTCTTCTTTTTCTTCCAGTTCTTCCCTAGTGTCTAATCCATCATTAATTGACTTTAGATTCTCTAATAGTTGGTTTAATGATGCCACGTAGGCTGCTATTGCCTCTGGAGTAAGATTGGTTGCATTGTTAAATGTGGAGAAAAGAGACAGATCGCGAGGTGAAAAAGAGAACGATGATTTTGAAGAAACGATAGTTGTATTTTCTTTCTTGGGGTTTACTCCTTGCGTATCACTAAAAAAACCACTCTAAAAAAGAAGAAAAACCATAGTCTACTTTCCTAATAGAAATTTTTAAGCGTTTCTTTTTTACTTCTTTTCGTTCATAAGTTTCTCATACATTTTTTTATTTTCATTAAGATCTTTGGCTATATAATTTAAAATAACATCTCGCTCTTTAGGATCTATTGGCTTTGCGGAAATTTTTGGAATTTTTTTATTACTTGAATCATTATTTTGCTCCTTTTCTTCACTTGGGTTTAACTTATAATCTTTAAGTTCTATCTTATCAAAACTTTCTTCGAAATTAATCAAGTCATTTCCAAACTTAATTGCGTCGTTGTAGTATGTTTCTAAATCCGATAAACTTCTCCATTTTCTATATTCTTCAAGGCCAAAATAACAACCATATGCGGCATGGAACAATGCCTTCAAAATCAATTGCTTTTGACTTAGATAGGATACATTGCCTGGATACTTCTTCAACTCACTTTCCAGTCTTTTTAAAGCAGATAACAATAGGTCTCTCGATTCTATGTAAGTCTTCTTCTCTACAGCCGAATAATGGGTCGTAGTAGTGCCCGCATAAAAATATATGGGATTATTGGTTTTTTCATACAAATGATCGAAAATTTTTTGCGCCACCATCAAATGTTCCTCCCCGGCGTCCCCATACCAATAATCCAATAGAATTTTCCATGCTTTTTTTCCTAATTTATCGCTTTCCATCTCTTTCCCGACGGAATCGACCGGCGGTCTTGCAAGAAGGTATATGGCATCTGCTTTCTTCACTGGAGTAAAAATTAACGATGCTGTTAAAAGGCCAGCTGATAATGGTTTCTTCATTCTTTGCCATACTGAAGGTTTTTGCTCTCTTATTTTATTTTTCTTTTCTTTTATTCCCTCTGCCATGATATCTATATGTATCTATGAAATTTAAATATTTCTAATTCATTTGTTTTTTTTCTGGATAAGAACAGGAAGAGATTAGAAGAGTTCAAAAAATAAAAAGGAAAAGGAAAATTAGAATTTATACTTGCCCCATATTTCTATTGCTTCCTTGACAAGCGGATCCTTTGACTCTTCAAGCGCTATTCCCTGGTCAACGGCCTCCACCACAGCTCGAGCTACCTTTGCTCCCTGAATCGTGCCTTTTGGATGGCCATGAATTCCTCCACCGGCTTGCAAGATGATGTCTTTGCCAAGGTATTTGACTATTATCGGAAACATTAAAGGATGCAGTCCGCCAGAAGCTACTGGGAAGCATGGTTTAGTACCGTACCAATCCTGCCCCAACACATGAGTCTTCTCTCTTGCAGGCGTAACCTTTTCATCCAAAGCATCCACTATATCCTGGACCTCTTCCAATCCTCCTTCCATCTTTCCTACGACCGTACCTGCATGCAGCTGATCAAATCCAATCATCCTTGACAACTTTGCTATAGTAAGCATTGAGATTCCATGTTTCGGATTCCTTGTCATTGCTGCATGTCCTGCCCTGTGCTCATGTATTACAAGCTTTAACTTATTATTTGATTCTCTTAAATCTTGCAATGCACTCCATCCTACTGTAATTATATCGACCATAACGTATTCTCCGCCATGGTCTTTAACAAACTTAGCTCTTCTTTCCATTTCTTTTCCTGCTGCTGTTATGTTTGCCATGTAAATCTTCTTTTCACCTGTCTCTTTCTCTGCCTTGTCTCTCATCTTCAATGTTTGTATCACTCTTTTCTCGAAATTGTTGAATTTCTGACTTGAAAGGTTCTCATCGTCCTTTACTATGTCGCATCCTCCGATCCATGCCTGGTAGGCGACGCTTGCATGATCCTTAACGTTAAGTCCCATCTTAGGCTTGATGATTGTTCCGATAAGCGGCCTTGATTTAACTTTAAGCAATTTTCTTACGCCAGGTATTCCGAACATTGGTCCGTCATACCACTTCATCATTTTCTTTGGTATCTTTATATCATATAATCTTAAGTTATTGACCTCTTTCATGCCAAATATGTTGCCGGCAACGCTGCTCAGCATTTGAGGTATATTGTTTTTTTCAAACGCATCTAACGGATATGCTATATCCACATATCCAGTATGCGGATCTAAATGGAAAACGTGGGCTGCTAACTTTTTAACATATTGCTTTGCTGTCTGAACCTCTGTCCAAGTGCCTATGCTTGATTCAGCTGCCACTGCAGCTGCTGCTTTCTCAAAAGAAACACCATATCTCGGTTCGATATAAAACCTGCATATCAGATCATCCTTAGCGGGAGTATACTTCAAATCTACATATCCTTCATAGGCCATTAAATCACCACTAATCCTTATTTATATAAACATTCTTTTTAAATATTCCCTGTCTAAATATATTATTTTCATATTTTAGCAGGTGTAATTATGGCAATGGCTGGAAGAGAATTTGACAAGGATAAGGAAAAGAACTTCAGCGAATGGTATAATACAGTCATATACGCAGCTGACCTAGTCGACAATAGATACAATGTTCAAGGGTTCATAGTCCACAAGCCATGGGCGATGAGAATATTCAAGAAGCTGTATTCTTTATTTGAAGCTGAGCTTGAAAAGGATGGACATGAACCAACGTTATTTCCCACAGTAATACCTGAAGAGAATTTTGAAATAGAAAAGGAGCATGCGGAAGGATTCGTCCCCAACGTATTCTGGATAACAGAAAAAGGGGCTGAAAAATTAAACAGAAAGCTTGCGCTTAGACCTACAAGCGAAACAGCAATGTATCAGATGTATTCATTATGGGTAAGGGATTATACTGACCTGCCTATAAAATTGTATCAAAGCTGTACTGTATTCAGAAATGAAGCAGAAACCAGTCCTTTCTTCAGAGGAAGGGAATTTCTTTGGATAGAGGCGCACGACGTGTTTGCAACAGAAAAGGAGGCAAGAGAACAGATAATAAAGGACATGATGATATCAACGAAGGTGATAAAAGAGCAGCTTGGAATAGAATGCATGTTCTTCCAAAGGCCGAAGTGGGATACCTTCCCTGGAGCTGAACATACCTATGCAACCGATGTCCTGCTCCCAGATGGAAAAACCCTTCAGATCGCAAGCACCCACTATTTGGGACAGAACTTTGCTAAAGGATTCAACATAAAATTCAAGGACAAGGACAACAATGAGCTTCATGCATACCAAACCTGCTATGGTCCTGGGATTTGGAGGATAATGGCTGCAATCATATCTGTCCATGGTGACAATAGAGGGTTGGTGATTCCTCCTTCTGTCGCTCCGGTGGACGTAGTGATAATCCCTATTGTAAAGAGTGGAGCTAACAATGAATTGATAATCAAAAAATGCAAGGACGTCAAAAAGAAGCTAGAAAAGAATGGATATAAAGTTACATTGGATGAAAGAGATAAAACACCGGGCTACAAGTATGCAGACTGGGAGCTCAAAGGAGTTCCTTTCAGAATAGAGATAGGCGAGAAGGAAGCGAATGGAGAATTCGTTACTTTTGTAGCGAGAGACGAAAGAGTAAGAAAGAATGTTGAAATAAAAGAAATATCCAAGGCAATAGATAAGGAAAGTGAAGAAATGACAAAGAGACTAAGAGACAAGTCGATATCTAAGCTGGAAGGAAAGATAAAGAATGCGGAAACCGTCCAGGAAATAAAAAGCATACTTGACAACGACAAGGCGTATGCAAGAGCCAACATCTGTTCGATTGATGCTGATGGAAAGGAATGTGGGGATATAATACAATATGAAACAAAAGGTGGAAAAGTAAGAGGAACTCTTGTTGGAAAAAAAGAGGAGCCTTTTGGAAATAAGAAATGCGTTGTTTGTGGAAAGCATGCAAAACACGTGGTATATATAGCAAGGCAATACTAAAAGATAGACGATTACTGGAAAGGTGTGATCATGAGAAAAGCATGTCCGAATAAGGCAGAGAATGAAAAGGATTGCCCATGTCCTGAAACTGATTGCCCAAGGCATGGGATATGCTGCGAATGCATAAGATTCCACAAAAACAGCAAACAGTGGCCAAAACCTGCCTGTTTCAGATAAATTTATTAAATCAACACGCTATTTTATTAATGCAATCTTAAAGTATATGCAATAACGAAGCCCCGTCGTCTAGCGGTCAAGGATACGAGGCTCTGGACCTCGTGACATCGGTTCGAATCCGGTCGGGGCTACTATTACTTCTATTCTAATTTTTCGAAGGTTACAACAAATTTTCTTTCAACAAAGCAGTTACTTTGTGCTGCATTTCGATTGCAGAATTAAAGCCGAATTCCTTGTATCTTTGATGTAGAATAGAATGGAAAGCGAAATGAGGAACTGTGATAACATAGTTTGACCAGTCAAATGTTATTGGTTTAGGCGCTGCTTTTCCTTGATAGACAGATCTGAAAAGACCACTACTCTCTATTCTGTCCCTTGGAACAAACGCCCTGTCTGTGGGGCTATGAACGAAGGAAAATGTGAACTTATGAGAAACCTGACCTCCAGTCACTAGATCTATTCCTTCTTTTTCGATGTTGTCCACAGTTATAGAGATTTTATTTCCTTCACTAATATTTACTTTATATTCCTCTTTCTTGAATTCTACCTGATAAAGAAATAGATTATATTCTTTTTCTTCCTTTTTCACGAGGCCGTGTGCAAGAAGAAAAAGTGAGCCATTCTGGAACGAGACTGTTCTCAGCCAGCCTGAAGCCCAATCGCTCCTTAATTTCTGGCCATCTACCAGAACAGACTGATAAAAATTGGAAGGAAGTTGGAGCTGCATTCTTGGCTCGAACCAAACTCCATAAAGCCTTGGAAAATCAGGGGTTGAAAATGCGACTCCCTTGAATTCCTGATTTGTTTTTGAATTATCTATGTGATTTGAAATTCTTGAATATATTGAATCCACTCTTTTCTTATGTTCCTCATCAAGCTTGCTGCATATTTCGCACATAAATTCAATTTTATAAATAAATTTAAAATACTGTCATTAAAACAATAATAAAAAGGTGAAAACAATGGTTGACATACTTCACAATATTGGTAATACTCCTTTAGTCAAGCTAGAAAAATTCAGCAATAATTCAAACATTTACGCCAAACTTGAATATCTAAATCCAAGCGGAAGCCTAAAGGACAGGATTGCGCATGAGATGGTTCACAATGCAGAGGAAAGGGGAGAATTAAAGAAAGGGATGAAAATAATTGAAGCCACTTCTGGAAACACAGGAATATCTTTTGCAATGGTGTCTGCTGCTCTTGGATACGAATTCATAGCTATAATGCCTGAAAATGTGACGAAAGAGAGAAGGCTGATGATAGAGGCATTCGGAGGAAAGGTGATATTGACTTCTGCGAAGGAAGAGATGTTTGGACCTGTTAAGCGGCTAGAAAAAAAAAAAAAAAAATACAAAGGAAAG
>CAZJHL010000037.1:0-226 GCA_964545865.1 Microcaldota archaeon
CAAATGTTCGTATCGAATCGAGCGGCGACTCGCCTTTGGCAAATGACGAGGTTGAGACATCCCTTATTTCTGAAGTCTTCATGCCCAGAATGTGACAAGCGTTTTGGAATGAAAGAAATGTTCTGCTTGAAGGCTGGTTGAATACCAATATCGCCCGTTTGTCGAATAAAAGGTCTGAAACAAACCTATCGCCGTCTCTTGTCTTTGTTATCTCTCTGAGTTTGTC
>CAZJHL010000037.1:236-8490 GCA_964545865.1 Microcaldota archaeon
GCGACAGAGCAAAGATAGTCCAATGCATTACGATCAAATTGCTGAGAGAATAAAACATCATACGGCCTACCTTCTTTTGAAAACAAAGGTAGTTTTTCTTCTGTTTTTAATTTAGAAAACTCATCCCAACCTTTGTTTCTAAACGGCTCCCAACCTCGATCCCATCTAGGCTTTGAATAAAGTTTTGAAACTGGCGTTTCCTCATCTACGTCGTGGTCCGAATCCAAAAATTCTATTACCATACCAACACCAAAAGAAGGTTCAATGGTAAATTTATAAATATTGTAAAGCCAGGCTTCAAGTTTTGCAACTTGTTTTTTCACATTCGGGTGAGATTAATAATGTTTATATACTAAGGCTTCGTAACTTTAATATGAAAAACAGCAGAGAGCAATATGGCGAAATAAGGGAAATTTGCAACAGGATAAGAGAAGAAAACGTTAAACAACTAAAAGAAAGCGAACAACTGATAAACCGAGCACGATTAATACATAATTTTCTTAAATTAAAAATCGAGCATGACAAAGAGATCATAACAGATGGCTGCAAAGAACTTGATAAAAGATTAGAAAGATGCATTGATCTAATTAAGTCAAATGACATAAATAAAAAAAGAGAGGCCGTCAAAGACCTTGTAAAGATTGGGCGAATGACGAAGAGTAAGGAAGAGCTTTATATAGTAAGAGAAACATTAGATATGGAATTGAAAATTGAATCGGAAGTGGCAGAAGAGATTCTTATGGGGTTCTTTGAGCTTTATCTATATCAAGAATATGCTGCTCCGATAGTTTGGGCGGCCAAGTCGCATCCCTCAGAAAAAATAAGAGAGACTGCGAAACTGATATTGATGGAGATATCTAAGATAAAGAAGATAACTGAAAAGGAAGAATGGAAAAGGAGATTCAAGGAAAAAATTAGAAAACACAGGGAGAGAATTGGAAATTATAACGGATTCAAGGAACATATAAATGCAAATGCATTGGCAGAGGAAGTAATGAAATTCAAAAAGGTGCTTGTAAAGAGGCTAGCCGCTTTCGTTTCCATAAACTCATTGGCACAAGAAACTCAAATAGAAAAGAAACTTGAGGAAATCATCAGCGTGGAGACTGCTGAGAAAATCTTCAAAGCCACAGATGGAAAGGTGGAAATGATCAATATTTTTGATATGTATCATCTAAGCACTTGGATTTCAGTTTTAATTCTGCGTGACAAGCCATTGGATGAAATGAAAGATGAAATAAATTCAAGACTAGAAACAGAGCTTAGAAGTATCAAAAAAACGGATTGGAAAATTGCGGACCTGGTACGCAAGAATAAAACAAGCGATAAAGAACCGAACACTATTGATAAAGATCAACAAAATCAATAGAATGCAAATCTAAATAAATAATAGAGTATTCCTCTTCATTTTTAACACTTGTCTATTATAGTCCGCTATCGGCTACATTTCCATATGCGAGCCCTTTCCTACCGAGTTCGCCTAAAAGTCTTACTAATTTCTTGTCTATCTCTCCAGGCCGTTCTTTTGAAAATACTGTTTGGGGCAATGGGAAGAATCTGTGCGCATGAATGACTGCTCCGTTTGAAACAAGATCGTTTATCATTTTCATCGTATCGAGCACATCTTCTTCATTTTCTCCGGGAAGTCCGAAAATGAAATCTACGTGGGGTGTTATCTTTTTCTTTATGCATATGTCTACCGCAGAATAAACATCTTCAATTGTGTGGCCTCTGTTTATGTTTTCTAAAAGTCTTTCGCTTCCCGTCTGTGCACCAAATATGATATTTCTGTTCGCGCCGTATCTTAAGACTATATCCAATGTTTCTTCTGTAACGTGCTCTGGCCTTACCTCCGATGGAAAAGATGCAATAAACTGCCTGCCGTTTGTGTTTATCTCATTATATATTTCTGAGAAAAGAGATTCTATCGCTTCCAAATTGATTTTTTTGCCGTCAATTGAGCCGTATGCGAATGCATCGGGGGAAACGAATCTTACGTCTCGAAGTTTGTGCTGCCTCATATCTTTAACGTAATCCAAGATTACATCCTCGGACCTGTGCCTTACTCTTGCACCGAAAAGCTGCGGTGTTTGACAGTAATAACAGCAAAATGGGCATCCTCTTGTTATTTCTATCGGTCCGAATTTCTTGTGTTTTGAAGAAAATGGTGGGAAAAAGTCTAGATCGACCTGACCAGTCTTTCCCGTAAATATGTACTCGCCATCATATTTATATATCAAACCTTTAATCCCCGAGCAATCGTTGTTATCGATTATTGCCCTTAAAAAATTCAGAAATGACTCTTCCGATTCGCCTATGAAAACAAAATCAAATCCGATTTCTAAAGTACCTCTAGGATCTCCGGTGGCATGGGGCCCACCTGCGATAAGAAGTATCTTATTTTTATCTCTAGCTGATTTCATTTCTTTGATTATTACAGATATAGTCCTTGCAATTTTTTGAAGATGGCAAGTAAAGAATGAGAAAGCGAGTATGATCTTGCAATATGAATCCATGCATTGCCTGAGCAGAGATAATATTTCCTGCTCATTTACAGCGAAATATATGTCAACCTTGATGTCGGGATTAACTTCCAAGGCACCTAAAAGAGAATTAAAACTGTTCCTATTATGGCTAGTGTAATTCATTATAATTGCAATTTTCCTGTTGCCAACATGTTTTATAATTGCATTTGGTTTCATAAAATCATTATATTCAGAATACATATATTTTTAAGCCTAACATGCGTTATGTATACTACAAATGCGCTTTTTGACAGATCATTTATTGTGAAAGCAAATCGGCATCTCGCAGTACTAATCGAGTAGAATCGGGATGTAGGTAAAAAGATTCAAAAAATGAAATGTTAATCTCTAAATGCGATTGAAAATTAAATGTGGACAGCATGAGAAAAAATAGAACTTACCCAGTATATAATAAACAATCAAAGAAAGGAAGGACTAATTTCGGCAGTGTAAAGAAGGAACAAATAATGAAAAGAAATGAGAGTCCAAATGGAAAAATGGATACACGCAACGAGATTACGATGACTGTAAAAAAAATTACTGATTTTGAAAGAAGAAAGGAATTAATCCAAGTTGCAAAAGAAGTGATTGATGAATTCGATTACGAAGACCCGATGGATGGCGGACTGTTATTCTAATTCTTATCTGTGAATCGCATTTTTGATTGTCTTTTTATGATCACATCGTCAAATCGGTTGGTTTTGTTTCTGTTTTTGTGATCTCTGGCTTAGGATCAGTATCCGGCACTGCGGAGGGATACTTCATTATGACATTGTAGTTTCTAGCATTCGGATCGATCCTTCCGTTCGGAACTATCTTCTTTATGTCTGCTCCGAATGAAAGATGCCTTCCAATAACTGGGTCAAGGGCGACTCTGGCAGTGTTTCTAAAAACGATTTTAGGACTGGATATCTCGAATTGGCTGACGTATCTCTCATAAGCGAGTTTGCCTGGGCCAAGCACTGAATAGTTAAGGAATATCTCCTTGTCTTCAAATTCCTGCCTTGACAGGTCTCCGCCGCTAAACTTGTACGCCATGTATATGCTGTCTGCTCTCTGCTTTATTACGTCCCTGATCTTTTGGATTGAGGATTCGATATCCTTCTGAGCGGGGTTCCTTCCAAGCCCTGCTTCTTCAAGGCAATTCCTCCATTCTGTCTCGATTTTATCCTTGATTGTAGACATAAGAAGATAATCTCTAACATCCAGTTCCTTCCCTTCCCTGTCCATCATATCCTTATAATAATATTCGTATCTTCTTGGCGCGCTGTATGCATAAATCCTTATCTTCCTTTGCTCGGCCTCGCATTTCTCCTTCGCGATGTTGTTCACTGCAAGAATTATCTCTTTCATAAGCGAGCCAAGCCCGTATACACCGTTTCCGATCTTAACCTTCGGCTTTACAAAAACAGTAGGGCATATTATTGACGAGCCTTCCTTGCAAGGCCAGACTCTATCAAGCATTCCCCTTGGATTCTTTGTATCAAAATAGCCATAATTGGTACATTCATTCCATGAAAGTGGATAATCATCGCCTTCCACCCTATCCCAGCTTCCAGCTATCGTGACCATGTTTATAGGCATTGCGCATATCCCACCGATTGGGATTGATTTTGATGGATTTTCCTGATTCAGAATAAGCGCAGCTATGCTGTACTCGCCGCAGTTTTCAAGATACGATTCGAATTGCCCTATGTCAAGCCCAAGACTGGAGTATTTATCTGCTTCCCAAGCCCGATTGTGAATCTCCTGCATGGATGCTAGGTCTTCATGCAGCATGTTTGAAAATATGACTGTCCTGGATATCTTTTCTCCAGTGTCTACATTTGTTAGGGATATCTCTTTCTCCCTAAATATTTTTCTTCCGTATTTTGAATATGACATAAAAATTAGAAACGATTCATATATATAAACCTTTCTTATGCATTGAAAATATTATAAAGAATTAATAATTCGAAAATATAAAAATTCGAAATCCTATCGGAAGATGGCTCACTTCTTCTGTATTCGTCTTTGCATCTCGGCATGCTCAAATATGTTAATCCACAACTCTATGGACCTTGCCATGGTGATGTAGTCGTTCGAATTTATCTTCTTAAACCAATCATCTTCTAATGCTGAAGTTTTTACCTTGTCCTTCAGCTTTTTTGCAGCCGACTCAAGACTTTCCAAACTGTCCATTGCTCTATTCCTGAAAGGCGATTTAGAATTAAATTCGTGCATACTTATCCATTACCTCCTTAAAATCAATATTATAATGAATAGTGTTTTTTATATATAAATCTTTCAATCAGGTATCCGATATCGATATGTTTTTAAGCTTTAAACTGCATATTATATAAACCAATTTGAAAGGTTGCATGTCCATTGGAACATCATATATGAAAGATCTTATTCTTTCTGTTACAAAAATGGGCATCTGTAGGAATCTCAAAGTTAGTATTAATTAAAAGGTGAATATAATGAAGAACACAGTTAGAAAGACTATGGTCGCAATCGGCCTATCCTCAATGATCGCATCGGTAATGAATGCCGAATCAAATATTTATGCAAGAAAACAGCCTTTGAGTGAAGGAAAGATGGAAACAGTTAAACAATATGGAATGTATGAATTTGAAAAATTATCTTTCGGTTTGAACGCAAATTTTGAAATTCCAATTCCATCCACAAAGACAGTTGTAATCGATGAAGTGACCGGAAGAGAAATCAGCGAAAACAGATATGCAACAAGAGAAATAAAGTTCAAGGAAACCATAAGATACCATGAGCTGACAATAACCTTTTTCTCCTACTCATATACGTTCAAAGAACAATCAGCAGTCTTTTTAATAAGCGATGGCGAAGATGAGAAGAAAGTTGTTGTAGGATTGAAGAACGAAGTGCTTTTTGACTACATCGTACCCGACCATGAATCGGCGTACAGGCTCCATATAAAGCTTGATGAATTGAAAATCGAGGAGCATAAAGTAACTGTAAAACTATTGAGGGAAAAAATAAAACCGGAAGAAATGAATAGTAAAAAGAAGTAAACTATGAGATGGCCAAGCACCAGAAGCTTTGAAAATAAAACTGCATATTAGATCTTTAGTATGTTATATCTGTATAGCTTTGGCTTTTTCAGCTTTTTCATCCCTAATTTCTGCTCCATGATTTCAAGCATGGAGGATAATGTGAAGGATTTTACGCCTAATGATTTGAGGTATTCTATCTCCTCTTTTAGTCTTTGTTTCTGATCTTTTGCTATTTCGACTTCGCCAGACCAGCCTAAACCCGTTATGTTTTCTAGGACATATACCTTATTTTTCAGTTTATTCGTAAACATTAGTCCTTTCTTTTTCTCGATGTTAAGGTATTTTTCATACCCTAAGTTTTCCAAGAAATTGACTGCAGCCTGCAAATTTTTGAACTTCTTCCTTGACTCAGATTTGACTCCGTTTTTTCTTTTAAAGAATATCACTTCCGGCTTAAACTTTGGGACCTTCCATTTTCTAATCTTGGCAAGTCTTTTGCTGGAATGCTCATGTTTGAAATAGATGTCCAAAAACGAGTAAATCCTTTTCTTATATCCTTCTTTTTTCCAGCTAGAGGAGAGTTTTTTAGCGAGAGATGGCTCTAAGAAAAAACGCAACTCTATGTTCAATTTTGTTTTGGCTGCCATCTCCAATCAATTTTGAAAATTTGATTTTTTAGATCTGCTTAAGGAGTTACTCTGAAAGCTCAGATTGTGAATCCTCTTCAGCAAATGCCTTTATTTCATCAAAGTGCTGCACTATAAGTCTTGCCTTTGACTTGCCGAATTGGAACGGATACTTGTCGTTCTCGTCTCTTTTAAGCACTATTAGCTTGTTTCCCTTAAATTCTGAATACTCTACTACCATATTTTCACCTTAAAAATAGAAAACACGTAAAAGCATGTTTTCCGTTTATACTTAATTTAATACAAATATTATATTTAAAAAGTTATCTATGCTGTGTTTCCAGTGAATAATTTAAAAAAGAAGAAAAAAGAAAAAAGAAATTACTCCTTGAATTCAGCATATGCTAGGTACAATGCAGACAAACCTACAAGTATGTAGATTATCTTCTGCAACAGAGGCATGAATCCGAATATCAGGGCTACTAGATCAAGGTTTAACGCACCAAACAAGCCCCAGTTTATGCCTCCTATTATAGTCAAGACAAGGGCAATCATTCCCAATGTGTCTTTCTTCATTTATATCAACTCCGCGCTTTCGCGCATTAGTTATTTGTTGAATACTCTTGCAAAAAATGGTTTTTAAATCTTTTCGGATCAGTTTAAAAAATCGGCAAATGACGTACTAGTCTTTAAGGATTACGGAACCAAACGTTCCTGAATTGACTAATGAAGATCCAGAATATCCAATTTTTTAGGCTTGACCTCTTTAATGTTTCTAGGCAATCTATTTTTTCTTTCATCTGTATTCCGTCTTATGCTAATTAAAAGATCCTTGCTGGAGAACTGGAAGTGATTAGTCAATACCCTCAAACCGTCATTGCTCATTAAAACACCACCCATAAAATTACGATGAGACATATAAAGTGGCCTTGATTCTACTAGCGTAACAAACAATTTATCATTATTCAAGCTAATCAAAGGATTGACTTCCATGCATTCAAATATATCTAAAATATTTTCGTGGCGATTTAATTTCTTTGAATCTGGGCCCCATACCCTTATTTCTTCAGACTCTGTTAAAAACCATAAGTCATCGCATCTGAATTTGACTCGTGATTCGGAGAATGATACTATTGTTATACATTTTGTTACAAAAAGGCCAGGGTTTTTGGCTTCCTGGAAATAGATTATCGGCCATTCTCCATTTAAAGTTTGCCCGGCAAGGGCGTTGTTAATTTTCCCGATCCGTTCTAAATCTGCCATGGTCCACCCATTCAATCATCTATTTTTTCATCCTTATCATTTCTGTCCTTTTCATTTAGGATACTTATAACATGCTTTCTTATTTCCTTTGCGCGCAAAATTGCAGAGGATATTATCCTGGGTCCTTTTGAAAGGTAAAGAACTTGCTTATCCATTGCATGATAAATTAGATTGTTCAATATCGGAAATAAAATTTGGTTTAATGATTTTATTTCATGCTGTTTGCTTAATGAAAACAGATATTCATCTATTCTCCTCATTGCTAGCAAATAGCTATTGTTATTCGTACTCCCTTTGGTTGAAAACGCCAGGTCTGTGACTGAAACCAGATTCAGGGCTTTTACTGCTTTTATTTTTTCAACTGAAGCGAATATTATAGGTATGTGCCAGCCGAACGCTCTTATCTGGCTAGTTATATTGACTGGATCATTGGGGTACTGGTCCAGATCTACGATTACCAAGTCAGTCTCACCATTTTTGATGAGCTCCGACTGGATCTCGCTGTTATACTTCAATAACGTGAAATCGATTTTAAAGTCACGATAAGAATTTCCTATCTCTTTTAGTCTAGTTGCTAACATGGACCTCAGGTCTTCATGCTCTTCAACGCAGATAGCCTTGTAAGTAGGGAAAGGATTACTATCGCTGATTGCTTTTCTTTTCTCTATCTCTTTGTTTAGTTCATCCCAATTCTTTTTAATTCCCATAACCTCACTCCTTTCCTCCCTTATTTGATTTTTCGAAATCGATTATGTATATCACTTTCAAAAGAGTTTTTCTAGTTATTTCCATATTTCTTTCGTAGCCAGCGTCATCTCCATTGTAATAT
>CAZJHL010000037.1:8508-8849 GCA_964545865.1 Microcaldota archaeon
CCTTGAAATATGCGTCAAGTACAATATCCTTGGCTTTTTTTTTTTTTTTCTCGATGTCTTCTCCATTCTGCGGTGTATTTATCTCCATTGACAACATGGACAGAACACTTTCAAAAATCTCTTTTTCTTTGTATGACATTACTCTTTTCTGCGCTTCGACTTCTTCCAATTTTGAGTTTAGCCAGTCTGCCTTTTCTCTCCAATCTTTTCCTTGCAACATTTTAATTTGGCGCGCGTATTCTGTAATCTCTCTCTTGATTGGGAATAAATCATTGAGATTAAAGTTCTCAATTGTTCCATTATACGGATAAGTCAAGGAGAGTATGTGGTAAATATCTGAC
>CAZJHL010000038.1:0-2347 GCA_964545865.1 Microcaldota archaeon
CCGCTGCCTCTTCTATGTTTTCTTTCAGCGAATCTGCAGCCTCTCCTGCCTTTATTACTGGATCAACATATTTTGTTATAAGGGTGGATGTTATGTATTTTACATTTCCTTTAGTCTCTATCCTTGTCAGGAGGGTTTGAATCATGTTGTCCATTTCTGCCACTACTGTTTCGTATTCTTCACATTCTTCTATTAGTTTGTCAGCTTCTTCTTCAAGGTTGATTTCTTTAGTTTCGATTTCTTCTTTTTCTTCTTCCTTTTCTTTGAGTTCTTCTTTGAGTTCAGATTTTGTCATTTCCTGAATCTGTTCTCTTGCTGCAATATAAGAGCGCTGAGCTTCGATAGGGACTTCGTTTACTACTTTCATCTTGTCCTGGTCAAAAGAGAGCACATGGGTGAACTGGGTGGTGGAGAGGGATGGGAGGGTGGATGGTGGGTTGGAGAGAGAATTTCCCCCGTATCCTCCCGTCGCTTCTTTTTTTTCAACCTGAAAAAGTATAAGCATAAAATCAAATATTATTAAATATATTTAAAATTAATGTTTAGCAAGATCTTCTACAACTCGTTTAATTATTAAATAGTTTTCTTCATATTCTGAGCGCATATAATCTGTAATTTCTTTTCTTGTATATTTCTTTTCACGAACGGAATAAAATAATTTATTCCAGTCGTCTATTTTATTATATTCTTCTAGCCACTTTTCAGCATATTCGCGTGCTTTCTTTTTATAAGTGTCTAACTTGTCAAAATCAATATATCTTGCTTTAAGAAGAACTGGATGTAACATATATGCATCACGATACATTTCAGCTAAATTAAGGTATATCATTAATTTACGATCAAGAAAGTCAAAGTCATTAGGTTGTTCTTTGAGTCGTTTTTCGATTAACTCTAATACTTGTAGACACAGTTTTTCTGTTTCTTCAAAAGTAGGAGCATAGTTTGCTAAGCTATATATTCCGTCACCTTGCAGAAAAAGAGCTTCTGGTCTTCCTGTTTTTGCATACACATCTTCAAATATTTTGATTGCCTTTTGTAGATAGAGCCTACCTGTTTCAGTGCCAATTTTTCTTTTACCTGTCTGATCTTCATATGCTAGCATTAATAGTCTCCAACCTGCGTTTAGATCTTTATCTTTTTCAAAAATATCTGCTAATAGATAAGGGGGTGGTCTAGCGTGTTCAAATTCTACACTTTCAGCCTTCTTCATCGGCGTAATCAGCAGGGAAGCACCTAGCAGACCAGCTGCCAATGGTTTTTTCATTCTTTGCCAGAGTGAGGGTTTTGGATTTGTTTGTTCTTGGTTTTTCATTTCACTTTTCTTTTCTTCTTTTTCTGCCATAATATCACTATGCAGCTATGAAATTTAAAGGTTGCGGATAGTGGAAAGATTGAGATTTTTCTTTCATTCTCTCTACAGATTCTATTAAGGAATCTATGATCATCTCTGCGCTTTCTATGCGTTCTATTCTCTTGTCTTTTGTGTCTTCGAATGCTTTTTCTTTTATCAGTTCTGCATCCTTCTGGAGTATTTCTTCTAAATCAGATAGTGCAGCTATTCTTGAGCCTTCTCTTATTGCTATCTTTTCATCGTTTTCTATTCTTTCTATTGCATCGTCTATGATTGATTCCTTAGGGTCTATCTTTACCATTGATTCGTCAATTTCTTCTATTTGCTTCACTATTTCTTCGCTTATTTCTTTTCTTTCCGCTGCCTCTTCTATGTTTTCTTTCAGCGAATCTGCAGCCTCTCCTGCCTTTATCACTGGATCAACATATTTGGTTATAAGAGTGGATGTCACGTATCTTACGTTTCCTTTGGTCTCTATCTTTGTAAGGAGTGTTTGAACCATATTGTCCATTTCTGCTATTACTGTTTCGTATTCTTCGCATGTTTCTATTAGTCTTTCGGCTTCCTCATCAAGATCAATTACTTTAAGTTCACTCTTCTCCTCTTCAGATTCCTTGAGTTCTTCTTTTTCTTTGAGTTCGGATTTTGTTAGCTCCTGGATCTGTTCTCTAGCTGCAACATAGGAACGCTGGGCTTCTATTGGGACTTCGTTCACTACTTTCATCTTGTCTTGGTCAAAAGATAGAACATGGGTGAAGGGGGTGGGAGAGAAGGAGGGGTGAGGGGATGGTGAACTAGTATAAGGGACATTATATCCTCGTAAATCTACGCCTTCTCTCAGATAATTAAAGCATATAAGCATAAAATAAGATTAGATAAAATATATTTAAAATCATTGCTTATTAAGATCTTCTAAGATCTTTTTGATAGTAGGATAGTATTTTTCTTTGTATTGTGATTGTGTATCTTTAGTAATTTCTTCTCTTGTATATTCCT
>CAZJHL010000038.1:2357-4964 GCA_964545865.1 Microcaldota archaeon
TTTCATATACAGAATAAAAGAATTTATTCCAGTCGTCTATCTTATTATATTCTTCTAGCCACTTTTTAGCATATTCGCGTGCTTTCTTTTTATAGAAATCTAATTTTGAAAAATCTATAAGTCTTGCTTTAAGATATGCTGGATGTAATGTATATGCATCATAGTACATTTCGGATAAATTAAAGAATTTCCTTAATTTGCGATCTAGAAAATCAAAATCATTGGGCTCTTCTTTAAGTCTTTGTTCTATTAAATCTAATTCTTGATTAATTATTTTTTCAGTCTCTTCAAAAGAATCAGAATACACCGCTAATGAATAGATGCCATCTAATTGCAGAAAAAGGGCTTCTGGTCTTCCTGTTTTCTCATATACAGATTCGAATATTTTGATTGCCTTCTTTAGATACTGTTTTCCTAGTTCATTATCTAGTTCTCTTTTACCTGTCTGATCTTCATATGCTAGCATTAATAGTTTCCATCCTAATTTCAGGTCTTTATCTTTTTCGATTATATCTGCAAGAAATTGAGGTGGAATACTCCCATATGCAAATCCAACACTTTCAGCCTTCTTCATCGGAGTAATGAGTAAAGAAGCGCCTAGCAGTCCGGCTGCTAATGGTTTTTTCATTCTTTGCCAGAGTGAGGGTTTTGGATTTGTTTCTTCCTGGTTTCTTATCTGGTTTTTCATTTCTTTTTCTTTTCTTTCTTTTGTCTCCTCTGCCATGATATCACTATGCAGCTATGAAATTTAAAGGTTGCGACCATTGTGAATATTGTGGGTATTGTATGCATTTGCATCTATAAAACTAATTAACTCTTAATTCTAGCCAATTTTCAATTACAGCAAATGATTCATCAAAGGATGGAAGATTTCCAAAGATCAATGATTGAAGCTCTCTTTTCCATTCTTTTTTTCTTTCATGAACTTTAGACAGAAAAAGCTCTTTTGAGAATTTCTCATTATAATATTTCAATTTTTCATTCACAAGTTCCTCATCGAACCTTACACTTTTCTTTGTAATAAGATAAAAAAGATCATAAATGTCTCTAGCTCTGTCTCTTGCAATGATTGCCCTTATCTTCTCAGCAGCAACTTCGTCAAGATTCATGCCGTTCATTATCTTCAAAGGCAAATTATATGCATCTAATTTCAATTCTAGCACTTGCGTCTTTTTTAGTACCTTTTCCCTTTTGCTAATTTCTACATAAACATGACACAGGTCGACATCTGAGGTGTATAAAGGGCCTTTGGCACTTAACCTTAATGTGAGTGTTGTTTCATCATTACTAATAACTCTGGTAGTATTCTCAATACCAAAGAGCTTAAGATCATTTGAAATCCTTAGATTCAAATCTTCTGGAACAGAACCAGAGGCAGTAAAGTCCAGATCTTCTGAGAATCTATCCAATCCATGAAAAAACCACAGATAAGTTCCTCCTTTAAATACCAAAGGATATTCGGAAAGCGACACAAGAATCGCGCTTTGGATGTAATGTTTCTCCTGTTGCCAAGGCTTAATGCCGTTCAATTTTGCATATCTGATAAGCGTGTCTTTATCTATCATAGAAGCCACCTTTCGATTTTCTTTCTTCCTCTTCCCTTAAAGCGTTTGATAAAATTTTCAAGCTTTATTCTGTCTACTTTAGATGCTAATTCTCTTGCTTGATTTAGTGAGATTGTATTCAGATATACGCTGTCGATTAGTGCTTTCTCAGGCTCTGCAATAAACATATAGCTATCACCTTTTGTATGCTTTGTATACCCAAAATAAAGTGATGGAGGAATCTTATGATATGTTATTCCAAGTGAATCATATCTCTTGCTATTCCTGGTTGTGACACATTCGATATTTTTAGGTACTTGTGTCACTAGACCATGAAACAGCAAAGCTGATTGGAGCGAAATGTATGAGGGCTCTACCAACTGAGTTGCATTCACATAATCGTCATTAGAAAATGAAATCTTACCACTTAACAGTCTCTTTGCTAGTCCTTTCTGGACAAGGCGATATGCGTATACGTTTGCTACATTTTTTGTTTTTCCTATGAGATTCGCAAGTTGCTGTACTGAGAACACTGCACGCTTACTCTTCAAGGCTAGCTCTTTTATTTCATACAGATTCAGATACTTCTTAGCCATAATCATCCCATAATAACAATATTGTTATATAGAAATGATAATATTAAAAACCATGCGATTGATACTACCCATGCTTGCACTGAGAAAAAAAGGATGTCACGTATTTCACATTTCCTTTTGTCTCTATCCAGTATTTGCTCATTCTGAAAGGGTTACAGAAAAGAAACCATTGATATGATCTTGTTAAGCTCCGACACTGTGTCCTTCAGCTTGCCCTTCCTGTTTATGAGTATGTAGTATGGTCTTCCTGTTGAAGCGGAATAGACGTTTATCATTGAAAGAGAAACTTCACGCATTTGATTTATCTCATCAGCTGAAAAGAAAGGTCTTTTCCTAGATTTGTCCGACTCCCTTCTCTCCAATATTTCGTTTGTAGGCGCGTCTATGAATATAAAGGCTTCTATCGGGACGGAAGAGAGAAGCTCGTATGACAGGCCTGGCAGGTAGCCTTTTGGTTTCTTGAGGGC
>CAZJHL010000038.1:4997-8707 GCA_964545865.1 Microcaldota archaeon
TTCCTATTTTCGCTTCTTTCAGGTTGATTGAATTTATTTCCTTTATTGCGAGCCTTTGGAGCTCCTTGTGCTGTGCCTCAGGAAGGAGATTTATCTTGTCCCTGTCTTTTACATTGAAATTTGATTTCGCGAAAGAAAAAACAAGATCGCCGTAGTTAAGGACTGAAATCTTTCTGTTTAGCTTCATCAGCTCCTTGAGAACAGTTGTTTTCCCAACGCCAGGCAAGCCCATTATCACTATCATTTGCACCGCCAATCTGGAAACATGATCTTGAAATGAAGATAAGGTGCTTCTAGTTTATCCTTTCAGGAACTTTGTGATTCCTGGATACATCTCAAGAAGATTCTGCTGCTTGAAGTCCTCGTAGAACTTGGATATTATTCCTACTGTAAGAAGTATTCCAGTTCCTGTACCTATTGCTCCCGTGAGGTCTGCAAGAACTGCAAGGAATCCTACGAACATGCTTCCCAGTATCGCTATGGTGGTGATGTACTTGTCAAGAAGCTGCTCTATGATTCTCGGGTCAGACCTGAATCCTGGAATCGAGAGGCCTGTCTGGGTGATCTGCTCCGCGACCGCGGATGCGGACATGTTGGACGCCTCCATCCAGAACCTTCCGAATATGACGCAGAGCGTCACATAAACTATGAGATATACCAGTATATGCACGATCTCAGGTATTCCGAATAATGGGGTCGAACCTGAGATGGTTGCGATGTAACCCTCATAAGAACCTACGTACAGCGGGTTTGTGATAGGCGAGATCATGTAAAGGATTCCATCTCTAAGTTGTCCGTTTGCATCCACCAGCCCTATGTAAGGGATTATGTCTGTGTCGCCTATCATGAAGCTATGGTTATAAAGCAATGCCCTTGACAGAAGCTGGATGTTCATGAGCAATGCTGATGTAAGGATGACTGGAAGGACTGAGACATAAAGAAGCTTCACAGGGAAGCGTGTTCCGAATCCCCTGAATGTGAGAGGAATTTCAACCTTCACTCCCTCTGCATAGACTGAAAGGCCTATTATGACGAACATGAATACGATTGGGAGAAGGGCTATGAGTGCTGAAGGTATGGCGCCAGAGCCGCCTACTGCCAATCTTCCGAGAACAGTCTGGGCAGGGTCTATTCCGTGCCCTCCGAATATCAAGGAGATGCTACCCTGCACTACCGCCAATGAGACTCCTGCCGCAATGAACAATGAAATTCCAGAGCCGATTCCATATCTGGACACCACCTCATCCATGAAGATCAGGAGTATGGATGTGAATGCAATCTGCGCGACAATCAATCCCATGGCGAGAGATGCGGACGGGAAGTTCGGGTCTGGACCCACATAGACTCCAGGTATTACGAACAATGCAGCCTCCACTATGGAAAGAGTTATTGCAAGAACTTTTTGGGTTGCGCTGAATCTTCTCTTGTCCGCAGGATCATGCGGGTCGAACTCGATCAGCTTCGCTCCTGCGAAAAGCTGCAGGAAGATGGATGCAAGGATGATCGGACCGATACCAATTGTGAGCAAGGTTCCTGTCTTGCTTGCGAGAACAGTCTGGATGAACTCAAGGAAGGTTCCTCCCTTCAATTCTCCTGCGAATGGAACAATATGATACATTGTGAAATATAAGATAAGGACAAGAAGTGTCCAAAATATTTTCTCATTCAAGCCCAAAGGCCTGTCTGGATTCTTAACTTCTGGAAGAAATGGGATTATTGGTTCAATGAAATTTAGTTTCAACTAATACACCTCTCTGTCCTCTCCTTTAACCTTTTTATTATTCTATTAAATAATTAAAAGCGTTATTGCGCTTCTCCCTCTTCTGCACCTACTATTTTAGCTTCCAATTTTCCGCCTGCTGCCTCTATCTTCTTCCTTGCTGATTCTGTTGCTGCCACTGCCTTAACATGGACAGGAACAGATATCGAACCTGAGCCGAGTATTTTTCCAGGGAAATTGAAGACAAACATTGAGCCTGATTTCTCGAGCTTTCCTCCGGTTGCCTTGTCGTTGATCTCTCTAACGTTTATGCATTCGAGTTTTGGAGATGCGTTCCTGTTAACGAAGCCGTGCTTTCCGAAGTGGTCTGGCTCGTGCTTGAGTATCCATGCCCATCTGTGCTTGTGCGCTCCAGCGTATCCCTTTCCTCCCCTGCTTCCCTTTCCTCTTCTGTTCTTTGTGTTTCCTGCGCCGAACGTCCTTCCAGCAAGGTATTTCTTGTATTTGCTCTTCACTCTTCTTACCATAAATATCACCAAAGAATTCCCATCGATAAATGTTAACCCTATACCATACTCAGACCTTGCTCAGACCATCCTCAGTATCAGCTCGTCCATCTCTTTTCCTCTCGGGCCGAGAGCGCCTTCGGGATATCTGAGCTTTATGTCTCCCCATCCCTTCCTTGGAGAGTGCAGCCTGAAGACTGGCTTGATCTTTACCTCCTCTCCCTTCTCGATTGACTTCACTATCGCATCGACATCCTTTCCATCCACTCTCTTGTCTCCTGGTAGCCTTCCCCTTTTTGAGACAAGCTCCTTGAGGGTTTCCTGGCTTATCTCCCCCCAAGTGATGTAATCCTTTGCCACGTTCAGCATTCCTTCAAGCTGCTTTGTCATCTTCGGATAAAGAACGCAGTGATGCTTCTTGTTCAACCTAAGAAGTTCCATCGTCTTTCTGATGTCAGGCTTGATGCCCGCGACACCGCGAACACGAACTATTGCTATAACCATATCAACCACTCTTGCTCAATAAATATGACTATTAACTTTTACTTACCTCTTGATTTATAAATCAACTGAACTCTTTCTTCACTCTTATTCTGTTCAGCTGGTCAAGGGCGTCCACCACCGCCATCGAGGTGTTGAACCTGTTCTTTGTCCTTCCCTCCGCCTTTGTCCAAATGTCCTTTACTCCTGCGAGCTGAAGAACCTTCTTTACAATTCTGTTTGCCACTATTCCGGTTCCTCTTGGCGCAGGTCTCAATGTGATCTTGACCCCACCGTGCTTTCCTGTTATCTGGATTGGAAGGGAGTGCTTTGAGCCGCAGTCGCACTGTGATGAACCGCAACCAAGATTAACATGGGCTATGTTGTATTTTGCGTCTCTCACTGCAGCTTCGATCGCAGGCCTTACTTCATCAGCCTTTCCCTGGCCTATTCCTATGTATTCCTGCCCATCTCCTACCACTACTACAGCCCTATATTTTGCTTTTCTGCCAGAGTCGGTCATACGCTGTGTAGAGGAAAGCTCGATTGTCTCCTGCATGAGATTTGGTAGCAAGACATCAACTATCTCTGATTCCAATATCGGCTTTCCTGATTTAAGAATATCAGAAAGGTTAACTATTTCCTTTGCCTTGACTTTCCTTCCGAGTTCTGTCTTAGGATTCCATGAATCTAAAATGGATTGCTCAACAGCCGAAGCTCTCTTTTGTTTTCCTTTCCTAAGTTTCATCAAATCAACCTCATATAATATCAAACTTCAATTAACATCATTATTCAATTCTTGAAATGGATTGAATCATTCCTTCTGTTTTTTCTTCTTTGCGCTTCCCTCAAAGCTTTCCTTTGAGATCTGCTGCTTTACCTTTTCGAATAGCGAATTGATCTCCTCAGGCTTGATTCCTTTCTTCAGATACTGCGAGAAGAGCTTGTTGTACTTTTCTGTACCTGAGATCTGCTTTGCGTACTCAGAGATGTGCTTTCCGCTT
>CAZJHL010000039.1:0-4221 GCA_964545865.1 Microcaldota archaeon
AAGGACTGCATGTCAATACACGAGGCAACCGGAGTTCCTGTTCTTTTTGATTCTTTCCACCATATTTGTTTTAACAACGGAGAAACAAGAAGAGAAGGGATATTGGCTGCGATGAAGACATGGGAAGACAAAGACGGGATTTTAATGACTGATTACAGTTCGCAAGAAAAAAACGCTAAAAAAGGAACCCATGCTAGGCACATAGATTTGGATGACTTTAAAAAATACATGGAAGAGACAAAAGGCCTAGATTTTGATATAATGTTGGAGATAAAGGATAAGGAAAAAAGCGCGTTGGAAGCAGTCAAACTTACATAGACTTGAATTCGCTTCTTTTTTCCATGTTTCCCCAGCAGTCTTTGCAGATCACCACATGCTTGTTCTTCTGTGGTCTCTTTGAGGACTTTGTGCAGTCCTGGCATATCTTTCTTCCACAGAATGGATCTAATTCAACATAGTGCACTTCTTTTTTGCATCTTTCACAAAGCATTTAATCACCATTAATCAGATATACTATCTTTATAGTTATATCAATAAAAAGATAAGAATATATAGTAAGATGAAATTATAAAACCTTTGTTTTAATGGCGATGTAATATTAAATACTCAAATCATTTTTATATTTTGTGTATTATATAACTATCAGTACAGAGAATATTACTGTTTTCTTCCAGCACAGACATCTAAGGCGACCATTATGAAAGAAATTTCAAAGATAGCTAAGTCATTCACATGTGAATGCGGAACAGTCAATAAGTTCGAATTCGAAACAGACTTCGATGTTCATGACATAAGAATGGCTGTCAAATGCCAAGCATGCGGAAGAGAAAGAACGATAGAACTAATGAATTTCTTCAGAAAACACCCGACTTTTATACAACCGATAATCCAATCAGAATATCCAAACCAAAATGTTGACGTTGTTGATCCTCTAGCACAACAGAACCAATTCATAGCAAACATAGCACAAAATCAACAAGATCTTACAGCCCAGCCGCAGATTTCTAATGATGCGTTTTCTGAAGCTATGCCATTAGGTATTCTGCAGGACAACCAATCTAGTAATCAATCCAATCCAATGAATATGTTCGATTCAGATAACTTACCTAATATTGCAGCGAATAACCTTGATGCGTCTTCAATTAATCAGGCCGATGTTCAAGAAAAACCTGCTCAAAGCATATATGCCGGGCTCTTGGACCTGCATTTGATCCAGGAAGACGATGGGATATATGAGCCTTTCAAAAAAGAAGAAAACTATGGAAATGATATTATTGACAATGGCATTATAACCTATAACAATCGAGGCGATGAGATTCAAAGATACAGAGAAAAAAACAAAGAAAAGGACGATGAAGAGACGTTCTCTGCGTTATTTGGCAATCTTTAGTTAAGCATAATTTAAGCTATTAATCGAAAGAGAATTGATATCGTGAATTTCCTCTAATTGTATAAAAATGAGAAGTGATAAAATGACAAGCGTAAACAAAAAATACCCAAGAGAATGCTCTTATTTTACGAGCAATGTTTTTCTGTCTTCTACTGGAATAAAGAAAAACGGAAAAACTGTGCAGGAATTTTACCACAAATGCAATCTTAATGAAGGCATAATGTGCAAAAGGAGTGTTAAACTTAATCCTCCATTCCTTGGAGTATCTCGTGCCTGTGTCATAAAAGATAGAAAATGATATTTATCAATGACTCAAGTACTTCGGCTCTGGCTCTGGGCCGACCACTGCCTTTATCCTTCTTACCCCTGCTGAAACCGATTCCTCTTTTATTATCTTGAAGTGTCCTAGCTCGGCTGTGTTTGATACGTGCGGCCCAGTGCAGACCTCTTTTGAAAAGTCGCCAACAGTGTATACTGAAACCTTTTCACCGTATTTGCCTTCAAAGAGAGCGATTGCTCCTTTTTCTCTCGCCTCTTCCAACGTCATTTCTTCCCTGGTTACAGGTAGTTTTCTCTTTATTGCATCATTCACCAGATCTTCCACCTGTTTTATCTGCTCCGGGGTAAGCTTCTGAGGGTAGGAGAAGTCAAATCTTAGCCTTTCTGCTGTTATGTTGCTTCCTTTCTGCCTAACCTCTGGCCCTAATACCTTTCTAAGCGCCGCATGCAAAAGATGAGTTGCAGTGTGAAGCTTGATTGTCTCCTCCTTCGTGTCTGCAAGGCCGCTCTTGAACTTCTTCTCTGTAGCCATTCTTGAAAGCTCCTGGTGTCTTTGGTACTCTAGCTTAAATTCCTCTTCGAAGCTTGGCTGAATCGAGATTCCCTTCTCCTGCATGAGCTCCTTCGTCATCTCTATTGGAAAACCGTGCGACTGGAAAAGGAGAAAAGCATCGGCCCCAGTAAGCATGCTCTTTTCAGCTATGTATCTGTTGAATAGCTTCATTCCAGACTCCAAAGTTTCCTTGAATCTGTTCTCTTCCTTCTCCAATTCTGTGAATATGAACTGCCTGTTCTTTGACAATTCCGGATAGTCATCCTTATAAAGCTGGATCACTATGTCAGAAAGCTCCTTGCAGAAATTGTCTTGAATTCCTATCAATCTTCCATGTCTAACCATCCTTCTTATATATCTTCTTAATATGTATCCCTGGTCGACGTTTGATGGCGTTATTCCCTTTTCATCCCCCAATATGAAAGTTGCAGCGCGAATATGATCCGCTATCACTCTGAAGGATTTTACATTTTCGTTTGTTATCTCCTTTCCAGAAATTTCTTTCAGCTTGTTTATAACTGGCTTGAAAACTTCTATCTCGAATATGTTGGTCTTGCCTTGCAAAATCATCGTTACTCTTTCTACCCCCAATCCTGTGTCCACGTTCTTCTGAGAGAGAGGCTCGTATTTTCCGTCTTTAGTCTTGTTGTACTGCATGAATACGTCGTTCCATATCTCAACCCATCTTTTGTCATCTGGATCGAAAACCTTTGGAGCTGGAATATCATTAGGTGTCCAATAAAACATCTCTGTATCAGGACCGCACGGCCCTGTATTTCCTGCCGGCCCCCACCAATTGTTTTCCTTAGGAAGGAAAGCTATTCTTTCCTTTGGAATTCCCAAATTCATCCATATCCTGGCTGCCTCCTCGTCTCTGGGCGCATCGTTGTCGCCTGCGAAGCAGGAGACTGCCAGTCTGCTTTTGTCTAGCCCAAGCCATTCTGGTGATATCAGAAACTCATAACTCATCTCTATCGCTTCTTTCTTGAAGTAATCTCCAAGGCTCCAGTTCCCAAGCATCTCAAAGAAAGTGGTGTGTATGTCATCTCCAACTTCATCTATATCTTGGGTTCTTATGCATTTCTGAACATTAGCAAGCCTTTTACCTGAAGGGTGTGGCTGTCCCATCAGATAAGGCACCAGTGGATGCATTCCTGCTGTAGTGAAAAGAACTGTCGGATCGTTCTCTGGGATTAAAGATGCGGAAGGTATTATTGCATGTCCTTTCTCTTTGAAGAATTGAAGATATTTTTTCTTAAGTGATTTGGAATCAATTGCCATAATATAAATCGTTGGTTAAATATTAAAAATATATTTGATTAATATACTAATAAGCAATCGTATTATTTGAAAGATGTTACTGGCCCTGTAGTCGAATGGTTAAGACGCCACTCTCACACAGTGGAGATTCGGAGTTCGATTCTCCGCGGGGCCATGGAGATGATGATATGACATTATACCACCCAGGAAAAGTGGTTGCAGTTTATAGCACGAAATCTAAAGATATAATTAGCAGCGGAAAGGATGTGCAGGTATTGATTGAAATGTGGGATGATAACCTATTTACTTGCGATGTTTCAGCAGCAATAGCAGACAAGATAAGCGAGGAAGATGTTGTACTGGTGGATTATTCGCCTATTTCAGCAAAGATAACTGCGCCTAAGCATGTAGTCGTGAAGATATTAAGGGGGAAAACGGCTGAGAAAACATGGGACAAGTATAGGTCATTTTATCATAAGAGGAAAAATGAAAACCAGCCGAAACCTCCACAACCACCGATGCAGCTATATGGTTGAAATTTGGTTAAAAAATCGAAAAGTTTACTGATATCTTGTTAAAAAGATAAGTATAAAATATTTAACTGACATATATTTTTACTTCTGAGTTTTAGCTCCGATCGTCTAGCCCGGTCAAGGACGCAGCCCTCTCAAGGCTGAAACTCGGGTTCAAATCCCGATCGGAGCACTGATGCAGGGCAGCGAGCGCGCCGGGATTTTCA
>CAZJHL010000039.1:4231-7483 GCA_964545865.1 Microcaldota archaeon
GTGCCGGAGCGGTCAAACGGGGCAGCCTCAAGACCTAGGCGAAGCCTAAAAGGCAGCCTGTAAGAAAGCTGTTGGCTTAGGCCTTACGTGAGTTCGAATCTCACCCCCTGCACTCTTTTTATCATGTAAAAATCAGAAGAATGCTTCTTTTATATCTAAAAAAAAGATTTATATCTAATGATTTGTTTGGCCTATTGTGTCTGCTCTTTTATCTTTGTGTAGATCACGTATATAATTACTGCAAAGGCAAGTATTCCAACAAAGGTTAGCCAGGAGAATCCTCTTGTCGCCTTTTCTATTTCTTTTTCTACTTTGAATGAGGTATAATAAACATCTGAATAATTCGCAGAATTTCCTTGAGAATCTGTGGCAGTTATGGTGTAATTGATCTCATCATTTCCTTCAAGCGGTATGGAAGTCTCATATCTTTCATTGCCTACAAAAAACATCTTCTGCTCTAGCGACTGCGATATGTTAGGCGTATAAGAAAGCATTGGATTCGAAGATATTCCGGATGCATACTTTCCTCCGTCTACTACGAATGCAGATATGTAAACTCTGTTGTTTGTAACTCTTGTCTCTATATCGCTTATTATTGGAGGAGTTAAGTCGTATCTTAAGATAATACTGTCTGATGAAATTGTTGTGTTTATTTGCTTTGTAACATTATTTACTGTAACATAGAATGTTGGCTTTGTATCTGAGAATGACTTGAAAACTACGTAGCTGTTTTCAAGTAACTTTTCTTCTTCCCCATATCTAATCTTTCCATTTAATGAGTTTCCATTCTCATCTGTCAGGCTTACTTTCAAATCATATATCGGAAGGGAAATGTAGGTGACTTGTTTAAGTGAAGGGTTGGCTGACGCTTTTGCTGACACTGAGCCATATTGGACTATGAAATCGGATGACATTGAAGCAGGCAGCAGGATGAATGCATTTCCCCCTGTGTCGGTAGCATATGTTATGTTAAAAGCGGTTACATTGGCTCCTGAAATGGTAGAGTTCATTGCATTCCTTACACTCACTGTATGAGAGATGAATGGCAACCACAATTGATAGTTTTTATTCGTTCCATTCACCTGACCTATTGTTGAATTGCTGTATCCCCCAAAATCAGCACGGATTGTGTATATTCGCTCTATGCATTTTCCAAATGACTCATCAACCGTATTCATGAATGAGAATGAAACCATTCCAGATTCATTCGTTTTCTTTGTTAATTCTGAATGCTCTCCACATTTGCTTGCTTGATAGATTACAGTTACTGGCACGTTTTTCATTGGCAATCCGTCTTTGGAATAAACAGTTACATTTATTGATTCGTACCAAAAAGCAAATGCCAATGATGAAATGAACAATAGAATCATTAATGCGGTTGTTCTTTTTGCCATTTTAACACTATCCATCTTATAAGACAATATTGTTAGTAGCTGTATTATAATATTATATCAGTCAGAATTTTAAATCTTTAATGCAAAGGATTGGCATGAATATTTTGATTATAGCGGAGATCTTCTTTACGGTGTTTCTACTCAATGCCAACCCCGTGTTTACAATCCCGACCTGGATAGTTGTGGCTTTCTTTGCTGGAAAGACAGATCCTGTTCTACTTATCCCGATCATAATTATTGCGGTCTTCGCCTCTGCCATGGGAAGGTATGTTCTCGCATCCTACTCTAAAAACATCGGAGACAAGGTGCTTCCAAAAAGACAGAAAAGAAATATTGAATATCTCAAGGAATTTTTTGTTGAAATCGAGAATCCTAAAATAGCGTTTATAATTGCATTCTTTTATGCACTTAGCCCCCTTCCGACAAACGCATTGTTTGTAGTGGCAGGTATAGCACACCTAAGAGTACTGACACTTATCGGAGGATTCTTCTTCGGAGAGCTGCTTTCTAATGTTGTATACATAACTGTTCTGGAAACGGCCCTTGAAGAGGTTACGTTTTCTACTTATGAATATCTCTTGATGGGTATCATTGGAGTTGGTATTGCTGTCGCAATATTCGTGATAGACTGGAAAAAGATCATCAAGTCACTAGTTCAAAGAGAACTTGAAAAGAAGAGCCATGCAGCTATAAGAGAGATGTACAAATAAAATTCATTTTTGGAAATTAAAAGAACAACTTATTCAAAAGCATACCGAATAGATAACATATTATTGCAGTTGCTACAGTTATGCCAGAATAAAACAATCCAGTCTTGATGATATCTTTTTTTATCAGGTTTGCATTGTATGCCCCTAAAGAGAAAGTAACTAATGCTGCGATTATGACAGCTGAGATTAGTGCTGGTTCTAATTTAAGGAAAACAAATGGGATTCCAATCAAAAGATAAATTAGGAATGTTGAAACAAATGTAAGTGCACCATTCAGAAATAATTCTCCTGAAGTATGCACATGCTGCTTTCTTCCCATTCTTCTTCTCATTATCTGGATGTTGCGCTCTGAAACCTGCGATAGGTAAAAGCCAGCAGAATTGCCGAATGAATCAGAAAGACCGAAAATCAATATGGATAAAACCGCGAGAAACGGATCGTTTGTAGCAGTAACTATCCCTACTGCAGCGCCCAATGCACAAATCGAACCGTCCACCAGCCCGAAAGATATTCCTTCTAAACTCGATACAAGTTCGGAGTTTGTAAATCTCTTATTTGTTTTGCTAAATGATCTCATAATATTGTCTTGGCATTGAATATTTAAAAACTTTAAACTACATTATAGAATAATACACTTACATAAAGAGTGGTAACTTGAAAATCGATCCAAAATTGAAAATAAAGAGCGTAAAAGAAAAGGTTACTGCAAATATAAGCACTAAGCTAAAAACTGTTAAAAACGTGAAGTTCAGAAAGCCATACACAGACAATAGATTCGTACTGCTTTCTATTCTCACATCTGCCCCAATAACTTCGGTTTTTCTCGCTTATTTCTTTTCATTCCATTCACCTTACGGTACAGGTATTATAAGCCCTCTGAGCTCTTTCTTGCTTGCGGGAGTATTCTTCTCTTTGCTTCCAGGCATGGCGATACTGTATTACAGTAGGAAAGGAAAGGTTGATGTTGAGCTGTCTGAAAGAGAGTCCAGGACTCGCTTCTATTTGATGGCTGCGATACTGCAATTGATTGCAGCGATTATATTCTATACGTTTGAACACAAGCTAATGTTCATAACTTCGATTGCATATGCAGTCGCAACGATACTCATGATGCTGATAAATCTTAAATGGAAGATAAGTGCTCATGC
>CAZJHL010000040.1:0-616 GCA_964545865.1 Microcaldota archaeon
GACACAGCTTGAAAATGAAGGTTACTTGTTTGTGAGGATTGATTCTCAAAACCAGGATGCAGTGAATCTTGCAAGGGAATGTCTTACTGGAATCGCACAATTGAAGTACATACCTGAATTCGTATGCCCTTCAAACAAGCAGAGCCATGTTGGAGAATTTGCAAGCATCGAAGAAATGAAAAGCTTCGTCTCCTCTTGCAATGGCATGGGATAACGTGTTAAATCTGGATTTTGAACACTCTTTTCACGTTTTCTGTTGTTTTTTTCATTATTTCTTCTTTTTCTATTCCTGTTGCTAACTGAATTCTTTCTACGAGCTCCATTATTTCCAATGGGGTGATTTCCTTTTTATCAAGAGAGATTGGAGAATCAGTTTCAAGCAAAATATAATCCAATGCCCTTGCATATCCTACCTCTTCGAATATTTTCGCTATCTTTGCTTTTGAGATTGTATATGGCAATGAAAGCAGCCATCCATTACTTACGATTTCTTTCGCATAGTCTGGCTGATTAAAATAGTGAAATACTGCTTTGATCCTAAGTTCTTTCGAAAGGATGTCTATTACGTCTGGATACGCATCCCTGCAATGTATAACCAATGGTTTGTTCATTTCAT
>CAZJHL010000040.1:639-2471 GCA_964545865.1 Microcaldota archaeon
ACAAACTCAAGAAACACTTGTTTTGACCTTTCTTTCATCTCTCCTTCCTTTACAAGGAAAAAATCTAACCCTACCTCTCCAATTCCAACGAAATTGCTATGATCAATATTTTTTATCTTTGATATGTATTCTTTTATTTCATTCTTATTTGACTTCGTTGCGAATAAAGGATGAATGCCTAGGGTGTAGTATATCGGATAACTGCTGGCTAGTCTGAAGGTTGTTTCGAAATCCTCGATTTTTGCTGAGGAAGTGATTAAACCTATGCCTGAATCGCTACATCTTCTAATCAATTCCTCTGGATTTTTACTCTGCTCAAGATGGCAATGCGAATCAAACACAACTATCGGTCTTTTCTCCACATTTTGGATAGACGAAACCATAAATATATGGCTATAGATATACTTTTATACCTTTCTCGCCTATATTATATTGCTTTTTATATCCTTAAAAGGGATAAATACTAGGTGTTTTTATGTCAGTTATGCCGGGAAGCGCAAAAGATCTTAAGATAGGAAGATACGTAATGATAGATGGTGAGCCATGCAGAGTAGTGGAGATACAGACTTCCGCACCAGGAAAACATGGAGCAGCAAAGATGAGAATAACTGGAATCAGCATATTCGATGAAAGTAAGCACACCTTGCTAAAGCCATCAGATGCAGATGTGGAAATCCCAGTAATAGAAAAGAAAACTGCACAGGTGGTCTCTGTGAGTGGGGATGTCGCTCAGGTTATGGATCCTGCCAATTATGAGATGTATGAATTGAAGATTCCAAAAGAGCTACAAGGGCAGGTTGAGGCAGGAAAAGAAGTTGAGCTCCTTGAAACGCTCGGAAAGAGATTAATGCAAAGAGTAAGATAATTATAATTAATGATTTAAAATCAAAAGTAGATTTATGGTGATTTGATGGTTGAAGTTAAGATCTTAGAGAAAAGAGACAATCCGATTCTTAAAAGAAAGGAGGCAGAATGCCTAGTTGACTTTGAGGCCGGAACTCCTAAGAAGGATGAGATTCAGCAAGCAATTGCAAAGGCATTGACCGCCCATCCTGAATTGGTTTATATAAATGAATTCGTTGTCAGGGCAGGAGCCAAGCAAGGCAAGGCTGAAGTGTTTGTATACGATTCAAAGGAAATACTTGAAAAGATGCACAAAAAGAAAGAAAAGAAAGAGAAAAAGAAGTAAAGATGATTTAGGAAAAGTTTGAAAATTTGATGGTGATATTTATGGCGGACAAAGGAAAACCAAAACCATATAAAAAAGGAAAAACATGTCCAAGATGCGGTTCAGGAGTAAGGCTCGCTGAGCACAAGGACAGATGGAGCTGCGGAAAATGCGGCTACATGGAAAAGAAATAAGTTCGAATTTTTTTCTAGTTTTAACCCTTACTTATTGAGATAATGTGTCATCTGCATTAATTTAGGACTTATTAATCTTTTTTATGTCATTTATTTCCTTTTAGGCTTCCATTCCCTCGGTTTAGACAGCTTTGATATAATCAGATAAGCAACTATTAATACCAGCCCTAAAACTACTACTGCCATTATTGCAAGATATGGAATAGATGGCTTTGTCTCAATGCTTTCTGTAAATATTTGCTGGGCCTGCGCTAATAATTCTTTCGCCTTCTCAAAATCGCCTGCCTCATAGGCTGTCCTTGCCTGTTCTAAAAGCTGGCTTGCAGCTGTGGTGTCCTCTCCCTTTTCTCTTGCTGATTGTATGGAAACAACTAACACGTTCAGCCTATCTGCGATATATCTTTTCTCTTCCTCTGTAATTGTTGAAGGTGTGTAAACACAAAGGTGCGAGATGCATGTTTTACCTGACG
>CAZJHL010000040.1:2481-4787 GCA_964545865.1 Microcaldota archaeon
CAGACTTCCAATCAGAGTCTTTACAGCACTCATAGGAAATGCATGTCTTATTAGATATGTATCCGCAAGGACATGAAATCACAGTACATGTTCCATCTTTACAGATGCTATCTGAAGGGCATTCATAGCTGTAAGAACATCTCAATGGAACTGGGCTTACAGAGAGGACAAATTTTGAGTTTGGATACAAGTAGAGCTGTTGATCCACTGTTATTTTATTCTTATCAACTGTGTATCTGAATATAGGATATTCCTTATCTGCAATGTATGTTATATTATTAATGTAGTTATTTCCTATGTCACCTATGTTAAGTATGAAACCTGAAACCCTGGCTGTATTGGAAGTCTGGAAAGTAAGGTTCACTTTTCCATTTGACAAATCATTTACCTGGCGCATATTCACGTTTGATTGCGAATTTACCACAAAGTTATCTGTAATCAAAGGAAGCCTCAATTCCTTTCCAACAAGGCTGTAGAAGTTAATCTGAGTTCCGTATCTATCCTTAACTGTCAATGAACCAGACATGATGGAATAAACGTCCGTGAGATCCACAACCACGTCTTTCATCTGAGTTGTCAATACTGGGATGTTGACGAAACAGGCTGAAGTGGAACATTCGAGCCATCTCCTTATAAATGTGATTCTAGGGACGCAATAATCTGAAGCGGTAAGAACCAAAGAATTGTCAGTAAATCCGGTTTTCCTTGCAGCAACCTGATATCTTCCTGGAATGTCAGCGATGAATACAAAGCTTCCATTCTCGTCAGCCTTTCCTGCTTTTATCAATGAATTTGCATAAGGCTGCTCTAAGAATCTGACCTCAACTGATGCGTTAGGCTCTGTAATTATCTGCGCCATCTCCTTCGTGCATGAAAGCATTCCTGATATCGGCACTTGCTTGGTCTCTGTCTCTTTTGTTACAGTTAATGGGATGTAAATTATCCATCCGTAACTGCTGAAGTGAGTCAAATATCCGTTGCATATCTGTGAAGTCAAGTTGCAGTTTGTCGCAAGAGCCTCCCATTTTGAGGATGAGCTATTGTAAACATAAAGGCCTAGCCTTGATAAATCTGATGAACTGAGGTTAAATGATGACGCGTTTATAATAAATACGATTGGGTTTGAAGAGTTTGCTCGTACTTCACTGGAAGCAGATATGTTTATTTGCATTTTCAGATATCCTTGGTTGGATGCGATATTTGTTGGAATCTTCGATGAATCTATAAACGTGGTTGTTATATTCAGCTGTGTTGTTTGTTGCACTGAATTTTCAGGTATATATATTCCCAAAGCAGGAGTTTTTCCTGCTGATGGGATAGTTGTATTCAATCCAAGTTGATCAATATACAATGTTATAGAGAATCCTTCTAGATCTGCAGAAGGAACGAAAACGTTTTGAGTAAATGAATTCTGGTTGCTGTTTGCATCCGCATAAATGAAATTGCTTGTAGAGGAATCTATTGTAATATAATTATTCTGTATCGTATTAAGGCTGCTATTCTCAAAATAGAGAGAGATTCCATTTTCGCCATGCAAAGAGATTGAATTATTGATTATGTTCGCATCTCCACTAAGAAGTTTAATTCCCATGGAGTTGTTTCCACTTATATCTAATGTATTATTCATAACATTTGAGCCTTCAGCTCCAGAATTTACTTGTATTCCTGTTGAAGCATATGAAAGATTTTGTGCCAAAACGCAGTTCTTTACAGTAACATTCTTTCCTTGTATGGTTATTGCAGATCCAGAGTTAAAGAATATTGAGTATCCTCTGCAGTCGAGTGTTGCATTATTTCCTGTAATGGTAAAGCAAGTTTGATTTGAATATAAATCTCTATTTAATGTATAATACACGTTGTCAAGATCCAAAGCAAAACAGAATGAACCAGTATTCAACTCCCAAGTCTCTGAAACTGCAGTATTGTTTCCATTATCGGTACACTCCACCTTCCATTCATGCCTTCCGTTTGTAAATGATTTATTAGATAAGATGCTTGAATTAACGAGTTTGGAAGCTGAACTCTGACCAACTATTTCCCCATCTAGATACAATTTGCATGCGAAGTAATTCGAATCCACATCGTTCACATAGAATTTGAATTGTAAAGTGTTATTGTCTGTTTGAGTCCAGCTGTGATTGAGCGGAGAAACCAAATATACAGAAGGTGGTTGACCTCTATTAATAGTGAAATTCTTATATACTGGGCCCACTGTCTTATTATTGTATCTAATGTAGCCAAGAGCAAGATATGAACCGACTGAGTAGTTCATTTCATGAGCAACTGAAATATTAGCAAGATTATTT
>CAZJHL010000040.1:4814-7000 GCA_964545865.1 Microcaldota archaeon
TGTATCGATTACGTTATATCCATTGTATATTTGAATTATTGATGTTGCATTTCCATCCATGTTTCCAATGTTAGAGACCAGAATTGTGAAGTTGGCAATGTTTCCAATTGGAATGTCTTCTGGAACCACTGTAATGTTACTAATCTGTAAAACAGGAGCTTGACCTATAGTGACATTCATCCCCACGTCAGATGAAACAGAAGCAATGGATAAAGGAGCGAATAAAACTGCAAAAAATAAAACGAACGAACCTATTGAAATCTTCCCCAATCTTTCCACTTGCTCACCTACAACATATACACAACTGTGTTATGATACATTCAACTATTCATCTGATTCTTCTTCTCTTTCTTTCGGCTTTACTTTGTAGTTTTTGTATGGCTTTTTATTTGCATTCGTATATTTCACTATGATGTAAACTACCCCAGCAGATATAATCGCAACTGCGACATATGACATCAATTCATTGCCTTCCCTCGTCTCACTGGAAATGTTCGTGTTATTCAGCTCTCCCGAAGATCCGTTTGTTGTGTTTGTTTGTGATTGACCGGAAGAGACATTATTTGTTTCGTTTTGAGCTGGTTGCTGTGGTTGAGACACTATCTGCTCGGTATAAACTGGAGGCTTGATTAAAACATTGAAATCGAAGTTCCTTGATTGGGAAAATGATAATGAACCCAAATCCCCGAAATATTTCGCACTCGCAGATACTAAAATCGGATATGTTTTGCCTATTTCTACATCTTCAGGCACATTCACATATATTGTTACTTTCTTTGCCTGCAAATATCCTTTTCCGCTAGGAGATGCAATATAATAAATCCCTTCTTCCTTGGGATCTGGGATAGATTGGAGCTTTGGTCTTGGCTCGACATAGATGTTTTCTTCAGAGTTTGCCAACACTCCACTTATATTGAAAGTATAATTCTTGAGTTCTGGAAGAACATAAATGTTCCAACCTTGTGGACCATCTATTGAAATTGATATATGCGCGGTCCTGTCACCATATTCTGAATCAACGAAGAAATAAATATCATAAGAGAAATTCGATCCTGGCACCACTGCTGCACCTTTTGTATAATAGATGGAGCCGAATGCCAGTCTTGGTGCTTCTTGTGCAAAAGCTACGCTAGCTAAGCTAAAAGAAAATAAAAAGAAAAGAAAAGAAAAAACAAACTTATTCATTTCCATCACGTGTAGTTATTCAGTAGTTTAAGATGATACTCCGTTCGCAGTCACTGTAACTGTTGACGCGTAAGAACCTGCTAACTTACCACCGGGTACTACCAAATTGAACCAGAGATGTACTGTGTGGTTTGGTTGAACGTTATGACATGGTTCTACGCCACTGCTGAATTTCGATTCGCTACATGCCACTGGTGATGTGGACAACTCGTGCCCGTTGAAGTCATTATACTCTGGCACAGTATGATAAGACCTCATTCTGAGGTTGCCTATTGCAATCGTGTCTCCACCACCACTGCGTGCGAAGTCAGTACCGCTGACAGATATTGTAATTGGTACATTACTGTTTGATGTTGTTGTAACGTTTACAGGATCGGTTGCTGTTCCGTTCTCAGTCGGATTTAACGCTGGAAGGTTTATCGCAGATGGCGTTATTACCACATCGATAAACTCTGCTACTGAAACGCTGAAAGTCACATTCGAAGAATAGGTTGTTGCAGCGTTAACAAAACCTATTCCTAAAAACAATACCAACATAGGTATCGCGTATTTAAATTCCATATTTTCACCCCGAGGTTTTAATATATGTTTTAATATAACATTTTAAATATTTATATATATGCTTTTATCCCTTTCCGTTAGCTTTGATTGTCACGTTCGCAGTATAATCTCCGGCTGCTTGACCTCCTGGTATTATTATGTTGAACCATATGTTGACCTTCTGTCCTATCGGTATGTCGCTGCAGTCCTGGCCCAATGAATATCTTGAAGAGGTGCATTGCAACTCTGTTGTCGAGAGTGAATGATCCTGCGTGAAGTATTCGTATGAAGGCTTGGTTGCATTCGTTCTTGCTGTGAGGTTGCCTATTCCAATAACATTGCTTCCGCTCATGAAATTGGTTCCAATGAATGAAATGTAAATTGGAACATTGCTATTCTCAGTGTTTGTTATGTTTATTGACTCGGCAGCTGTTAAGTTTGTTAATGGATCTAACAATCCG
>CAZJHL010000041.1:0-2427 GCA_964545865.1 Microcaldota archaeon
TATATATTTCATGGATACTATGGATACGTATCCATGAAGGTGAATACGGATACCATGGATACGGCAATTTACCTGCAAGGATACGGTAATTTACCTACAAGGATACGCTAAAATTTGAAAGCGCCCTCTCTTACAAAAGCTCTTTGAAGTCCATAATTTCTCCCAAATTTAAGTTTCCCAGTCCCTTTAGAATAAGGTTCCCATCCTTCCATTTTACGAAGAATATCATTTATTTCTCTTGCCTGCATAGGAGTCATTTGCTTAGTGTCCCCACGAAAAAGCTCCATCCAAATTTCCATGGCACAAACTTTATCTCTTTTTATAATACCTTCTTCAGCTGTGCCAAAATCAGTGCCATGAATAAATCTCATTCTTGAAGCTACATCAAGCTCACTCCAATTTTCTGGCAGTGGCAAATCAAGATACTCACGAATTAACCCTTCCTTTGTACTTTCCTCTGTATGCTGTTCCTGCCTTTTAATAGCTTCTTTTTCAATATCCCCTTCAAGGCATAATTTCTCCCCACTATTCCAAAGCGAAACAGCTTCAGCCCAGATTTGATCTATCTCAGCTTGTACCATATCCATCCAAAGGTTCTTCTTTCTTTTGCATGTACCTACTATCACAGGCCAAAACCTTCTATTTCCTGTTTTATCACGAAGAAACTCTTTATCATTTGTAGTTCCAAAAAACACACATTGCCTAGGAAATTTAGTAACCCTCTTACCATAGGCTACTCTATAAATATCTTCCCTTTTAGATATAAAGTGTTTTACTGCCTCAGCTTCAGCCTTTCTTGTAGCTGAAAGCTCTGCCATTTCTATGAGCCAAGCGTCTTGAAGTTGCTCATAAGCCTCCTTGCCTTGCACAGTATTTAAAGAATCTGAATACCAACTCTGTCCAAGCAAACTCACAATATGGCTCTTACCAATACCCTGATTTCCAACCAAAACCAGCATATTATCAAACTTTATACCTGGCACAAATACCCGAGCCACCGCTGCCACCATAGCTTTTCTTGTAACCGCTCTATTATATGGACTATCCTCAGTTCCAAGGTAATCAATAAGAAGGGAATCTACTCTGCATGCTCCATCCCAAACCAAAGCCTTTAGGTATTCCCTTATAGGGTGATATTTATTTTTTTCCTCAACTATTAATACCCCATCAGTAATTTTATTTGGAGCAGTTATGCCATAGGCCTTTTCAAAATAATGCCGAAGTGCCGCATCATCGCTATCCTTCCAGCCATCCCCTTCAACCTTACTTAACAGCTTATGCCAAGGCAAATTTCCTCTTATCATGGTTCTATGTGAAAACTCATTGAGAGCTATTTTTCCTTTTAAACTAGGGTCATTTGTAAGTATTAAAATTATATTTTCTATAGAAGACTTATAATAGCCTTTATTATTAACCTCTAAAAGCTTTAACCACTCTGTATCACCTTCGTCTATTTCATAAGGAATATTAAAATCTTCTTTTGCAGTGTTTAGTCGCTCCCTTCCAAGGGTTAACTTTACAGCTTCATCTTTCGAGCTTAAATCCACCATGGCAGCGTAGGAAGGTAATTTTACTGCTGCAGTATTTAAATCTACGCCTTCATCCAGATGTCCATACTTATGAATTCTTACTAAGTCAAAAGCATTACAAAGCTTCCCGCCAGCTGGGTCTGTACTATGATGAGAAAAGGCAAAATCCCCCTTTTCATAAATAACCAAACCTCCAGCACTTGATCCACCAGCAAGGGTATATCTATTTTCCTGCGCAGTTTTAACATACACCTCACTTAAAAACTTTTCTAAAACTTCATGGATAGAATAGCTGCGACAAAAGGCACCTACTATGCCCTTCTTTTCCCTAGGGCTACCTTGTTTCTCTGCAAGCTTTTCTCTTTGCTTATTAGTTCTTGAGGATACAGGCCAAGAACTTGTATCTCTCCAATCCTCATATCTATTTAAATATTCCTCTGTATTTAACCACTCTGTATCCATATAATTGAATTCAAAAATGCCATCACTACTGGTAGATGGCCAATACATTAGTCTTGAAGGTTCATAGGTGGTGTCATCAAAATATTCTATGCCTATATCTTGTGCTACTTTTCTAGCTATTGCCTCATATTCTTCTGGTCCCACTGGTGTACTTAGTGGAATTACAAGCCTAAACCTTGGATTTCTCTTACTATGTTTATGGGTAGAATACATACAACAAGCAAAATCAAAAAGCATTTCTATAGTGTCCCATAAGCCTTCTCTTCCATAGTCAGCATCCAAGGTTAAAACTGTTCTTTTAACCACTGCGCCACTGTTTCTTCTTCCATCTTTTAAGGAGCCTCCTACAAAACCACCCACATCCTTAATATCATCTTGTTCACCTTTCTGAATATTTTTGTATTCTTCAATGGTTTCACTAGTGTAGGTGGTGCTG
>CAZJHL010000041.1:2478-6890 GCA_964545865.1 Microcaldota archaeon
TTCCACTTAGTTTCTTTGCGACTTCTTCCTGTAGAAATGGAAATATCCCCATCCTGCTTTAGTTTAAATTCTCTTTTAACTTCAGTATTCATCTTTTATCACCGGCCCCCCATGTTTTATTTAAATCATCATCTGCCATGCTGCAATATTAACAACTTTGAAAGCAGATTTGACTGCAACCTGTGCAACTTTCTTAGCCCGAGCAACTGTCACTTGTAGAAGATGGCAGACTTGAAGCTTCCAAAATGTTGTTAAAATTTTCTTGATTTCTATACTTTAGCTTGCATTCTTCTAATCCTTCTTATATTATCCTCAAGTTTAAGTTATCCTCAACAAATGCCAAATTCCTTGAAATCGCAGACGTTTTTCTGCAAATGTTGAGGATAAAAAATCTATTTCAATCCACAGAGACGAGCCAGTTCATCTTCATCACTTTCCCACAGAGGTTTTTCTTTAGCATCAGCTGGCATATCAACTTTATTCAATGCCTCACGCATTTGATCAAGGGACGGGATTGCGTAAATTTTGGTGGTTTCCACGCTGGAATGTCCAAGAATCTTGGAAATCATAATGGAATCCACGCCATCTCGATACAAATGAGTCGCACGTTCTGCACGAAGTAAATGAGGATAAACCCTGTCTGGCATGTCTGGGCAGGAGCTTCTTACAGCATCTGCATATTTCTGGATAAGGCGTTCAATCGTACCAGTAGAAATCCGACCAGTGGTACCTTTGATAATGGTATAAAACAACAGATGCTCTGCAATTTTGATATCCGAATGATAAATGGATTTATACAGCTTTAAATGTTCTGCTGTCTTTTCTGTTATAGCCACAGATCGCTCCTTGTTGCCCTTGCCATGTACATGTATAGATAAGGTATCCAGATTTACGTCATTGGCATGAAGCCCCGTCAGTTCACTGACCCTGATTGCAGAATCATAGAGAAGAACCATGATTGTACGATCGCGAATGCCGATTTTCGTATCCTTCGGCTGTGAAAGAAGAGCATTTAACGCTTCTTTAGAGAGAAGAAGTTTTTCTCTCTTAGGAACCTTCATGCCAGGGACTTTTGATACCTGCAAAGCTATGGACTGTAATGACACATCGTTATCAGATGCATACTGCACATAATTCTTTATAGCCGCCAGGCGCACATTACAGGTTGCCGGAGAATTCCCGTGTTTTTTCAGGTAAGCACAATACTCTAAGATCAGCTCACGGACACAGTCAGCGAAAGTAAATTTTGAAATGGAGATATTATTTTCTTCGAATAAATACTTTATAAATACCGACAGGGAATCTTTATAAGAACGTATAGTTTCCGGACTACGCCCCAACTGCCTGGGAAGATAGTTCTCAAGATACTGAAGGGTCATTGAGAAGAAGAGCTTTGTATCAGTTATCTTTTTTTTCATTGAAATTCACCTCCGGGATTACTAAATCTGATGTCTTATCTTTGGCATGAATGATTTTGAAGCTTTCAGCTACCTGATGATAGTAATAAAGGGATTCATAGATACTGGCATGCCCGAGAAACTTACTAAGATATAGAAGCTTTTTCTGAATATTTTCACCAGCCTCCATCCAACTGTTCAGACGGTCAACAACAAATGTATGTCGAAACGACTTGATTGTTGGAGGATTGCTAATCCCGGAATAAATAGTATTGCTCCATGCTCTTAAAAAGTAATCTCTTACCGAAACATCAGTCAGATGATTATCTTCTTTTGTTCCAGGGAAAACCCAGTTTGTGTCTGGACGTTCTTTTTGGATAAAGGAACGATACTTTTTAAGCATGCCGCTGATGTCATCTGTAAGCCAGAGAATACGATCTTTATCACCTTTAGATTGAAGGATGCGAATAGTTCCTGCCTCTAGATCAACACACTCCCATGTGAGCTGTAAAGGTTCATTAAGTCGCATCCCACAGCAATAGTACAGTCTGAAAAGGACTTTGCATTCATTAATGAGTCTCACTCCATAGGACTGTCTAACAGGTTCAAAATTGTCCAGATTTTCAAAGAATGCCAGCAGCTCATCACTAGTAAATACGTGTGCTTCAGATGTCTCTTTGGATTGAAATCGCTTTGGAAGATATGTTTCTGCTCCAAGCGAAAGCAGGTATTTTGAAAGCTGGCGCAGTACGCTGACTCTGATGTTTCTAGCATTCAATCCTTCGGTAGACCGCTGTACAGACCATGCATCTGCAAGTTCTTTCGTAACTGTGACGAATGTAAAGTTATGGTCAAGGCAAAAGTTGTCAAGTTCCTTTAACACATTTTCATTTGATGCATATGAGTAGCCAGATGCACGTTTTTCATCAATTAGGCCCTTAATGACCGGAGCTAAAGTACTGTAAAAATCATAGTTGCGTTGTATTTTCATCCTATTTCACCGTCCTTTTAAGAGGAAGACAGCATGAGCGAATGCCTTCTTCATCAACTGAGAGATACCGGTTAATTGTATCCATAGTAGAGTGGCCAAGAGAATCCTTAATGGTGTCAGTTCCAATGCCTGCCGATAACAATCTCGTGGCAAATGTTCTTCTTAAGATATGGAAGGAATGCTTTTTTTCATTGAAAACTCTTTCCATTGCGGCAGTACAGGCTGAACAATCTGCGTGCCCATATGGTGCTCGCTGAGACAAAAAAATATGTTCTGAGGCACTATTCGGTCTTCCGTATTTTAAGTATTGAAAGATGCTGTTTCCAACTGGTACAGGCATTGGAAGAATCAATGGTCGGTATGTTTTCTGCTGGGTAATGGCTATTGTTTGATGCTTCCAGTCGATATTAGAAAAACGCAGATTAATTACATCAATTCCTCGCAGCCCCATAAGAAGTCCAATTATTAGAATAGCGCTGTCGCGCAATTCCAACGGTGTACGTGCATTGTTACGATAAGTATAGATACTTTCAATTTCATCATCGGATAGAATGTCTACGATTTTACGAGAGTTTCCATATTGTGATGGCAATGATCTCACCAGATTCTGTTCTGTATATTTTTTTTCAAACAAATATTGCAGGAACTGGCGAATCGAGTGAGCATAATTGTTCTTTTTATTTAAGGATTTTTGGGCTACTGAAATGTTATAGCTTTTAACAAGCTGTGGCGTAAGCTCTGAAATTGAAGTAAGTCCTTGACTCTGCAAATAAAGTAAAAAAGAAATACCGGCAGATTTATGGCGGCTGATTGTATTAGCAGATAATCCTTCTTTTTCTCTTGCAGAAAGAAACTCTTTAAGAACAACTCTGGTCCAGACCAACAGGGATGCTTCCATTCCAGGAGGTACAATAACTGGAGGAATATTTGGAATAAAAGCCTTTCCACTCTCAATAAAGGCTTTCAGCACATGAAAGCAACGGTACCGCATAGGACCCACGCGAAAATCACTTGAAAAAGCATCCATTGACTTCAGCCAGTAATCAACAACAGCTGGGGTGTAATCAAGATTCAATTCACTGGCAAAGACATAAAACATCTGAAAATAGGCCAGGTAATTGCTCCGGAGAGCTGTAGGAGCAAAACGGTAGGTTTCTTCAAGATACTTAATTAGTTCGTGGCATCGCTCCAGAAAAGTTTCAACTGATAACCGGAGCTCACTCTCCTTGGCATTTATTTCAGAAATTATTAAGATAGAGATATTTTGCAATGCAAATCCTGCTGCTTTCGCCTGCACAGGTGCAGTAAGTGAATAGGACCTATGTTTAGGAATAAATCCTTGATTAGCAAGGAATTGAAGGAAGTATCTTACAGAGTAAATGTAGATATATTTGTCGCCTATAGATTCTGCATATTCGTGGTATTTGGAAATAACCAAAACTGTAATATCTGCAGGATTATAAATATCACTGCTTACAAGGAAAGTTGCAAAGCTTGTACAGTGAATGATCTGGTCTCTGGTTGCTCTACGCTTCCGTCTGGTTAAAAGCTCTTCTTTATATTTAAGGAGTATTGTCTGCCAGCATTCCGAAAGACGGTCAAAAGGAGTGTCGTAATATTTGTAATTACCAGTGATTTTTCCGAGAGTCATGACGTCATTAAATTCATACACAGCACGCCTAATTCTGAAGAAAATTTGGTTATCCCAGGACTCTATATTCAAGTTCAGCCAATTTAAGGCTTCATCATGACTATAGGAAAGATTGTTTTGCCCAAGGTGTCGTCGCAGGGAATTGATTGCAGCCATCTTCCCGAAACTAATGACATGACCATCATCAAGCCAGCATTTTTTTATTAAGACAACACCTTCATCGTAAGAAAGGTTCATAGGTTTTCCTCCCGTTTTTATATTATTGAGAAGCACGTCTCAATAATATTATCCTCAACTTTTGAGGAGGATAAACTGTAAATAAAGGATTTATGAAAAAGTTGAGGATAAAAAATTCTTAATGATAATACAAGAA
>CAZJHL010000042.1:0-224 GCA_964545865.1 Microcaldota archaeon
AATACTTCTCGCTCATCTACCTAAATCTAACAATCCCTAAAGATCATATTAGCAACTAAATATTAATTTAGTCATTTAGAAATCCAATTCATTAGTTTATCAAAGCTCATTGTATTTATTACATCATCCTTTTCGCACCATCCTCTTCTTGCTACCGCCACACCATATTCGATATAATTAAGATGGTCGACTGCATGCGCATCCGTGTTTATGCAAAGTTTGAT
>CAZJHL010000042.1:278-6280 GCA_964545865.1 Microcaldota archaeon
AAGCTGTTTATTTCCATGGCAATGTCTTTCTCTCTGCACATTTCCATGACCTGATCCATGTCAACTTCGTAAGGCATTCTTTCGTTTATCAGCCTTCCTGTCGGGTGCCCAAGTATCCTCACATATTTGTTTTCCAATGCTTTAAGAATGCGGTTTGTCATCTCTGATTTCGAAGATTTGAATCTTGAGTGAACCGAAACTATAACGTAATCCAGCCTCTTCAATATGTCATCAGGGTAATCCAGGCTTCCGTCCGGAAGTATACTTACCTCGCTGCTGTGCAGAATTCTTATGCCTTTTATTTTTTTCCTTATATCTTTCAGAGCATCGATCTGCTGCTGGATTCTTTTTTCATCCATTCCATTCGCAATACGTTCCGATTTCGAATGGTCTGCTATTCCCACATATTCGTATCCTTTTTTCTTTGCAGCCTGCACCATTTCCTCGATCGTCCCTGTCCCCTCGGACCAGTTTGTATGGACATGCAGGTCTCCTTTTATGTCCTTAAGTTCTATGAGCATCGGCAATCTGTTTTCTATCGCGGCCTTTATCTCGCCTTTGTTTTCACGAAGCTCTGGCGGAATCCACTTCATCCCTAGCTTTTCGTAAACATCCTTCTCTTCTTCTCCAGCGATTTGTTTCTCCCCTTTGAATATTCCATACTCGTTTAATTTCCATCCTTTCGAAATCGCGATCTTTCTCAGTTCAATGTTGTGCTCCTTGTTGCCTGTGAAATACTGCAATGCCGCCCCGAATGACTTTGACTCGATTATCCTCAGATCAACTTGAACCCTATAATCTCCTTTTTCTATGACAACCATTGATTTCTTCTCTCCCTTCGCCAGAACCTCTATAACATTAGGAATGGAAACGAATCTGTCCATTATCTCTTTTCCTTCCGCCACCTCGGCAAGTATGTCAATGTCCCCTATGGTCTCCACCCTTCTTCTCAAGGAGCCGCCAACCTCTATTCTTTTCACCCCTTCTGTTTTTTTCAGCTCTTCTACAATCTCCATGGCTATCGGAAGCGCCACTCCTAAAGGCAGTCTTTCCTTTCCCTTCTTAGCGATTTCTATCGCCTTGATTATGTTTTCTTCTGTTTTTTCCCCGAATCCTTCCAATCTTGCTATTCTGCCCTCTTTAGCCGCAGTTTCCAGTTCTTCTATTGAATTTATTCCGAGCTCCTTGTACAGCCTTATCGCCTTTTTCGGGCCCAATCCCTGGAGATCCATTATCTCTCTCAATCCTTTTGGTATCTTTTTCTTCAATTTTTCATATTCCTTAACCTTGCCTGTCAAGATGAATTCCTCAGTCTTCTTTGCTATTGCTTCGCCAACACCCGGAATCTCCATCAGGGCATTTATCCCGCCTTTTTTATATACTTCTTCAATTGGTTCAGAAAGAGTCTCTATCGCTCTTGCAGCCTTCCTGTATGCAATCGGCTTCCATTTTACATCCTGCAATTCAAGTATGTCAGCCATTGCATAAAATATAGCTGCAATCTCAATGTTCTTCATAATTGAGTTTATGTTGTTGGTTTTAAATATTTTATGCTGTATATTTATTTGTTCTATTTATTGAAAGTGAGATTCATGAAGGCAAAATTACCAGACGGCTCTTCTTTAGAGTTCAATTCTGGAGAAACCGGGTTTGATTTGGCAAGCAAAATAGGCAAGAAATTGGCAAGCGATGCAGTCGCCTGCGTGGTTAATGGAAAGATTGTCGATCTTTCACATCCTTTGACAGAGGACTGCGAGTTCAAGATTCTTACATTCAAGGACAAGGAAGGAAAAGAGGTGTTTTGGCACAGCGCAAGTCACGTAATGGCAAAGGCGGTCAAAAGGCTGTTTCCAGACGCAAGGCTAGCAATCGGCCCAGCAATAGAGGAAGGATTCTACTATGATTTTGATTTGGACCATACATTTACCCCTGAGGACTTCAAGCTCATTGAAGACGAGTTCAAAAGAATAGTTGAGAAAAACGAGCCTTTCCAAAGAAAAGAGATTCCGATAAAGGAAGCGAAGAGGATATTTGCAGAAAGGAAAGAGAAATACAAGCTGGAAATGATAGAGGAACTGGAGCAGCTTGGGGAGCATACTGTTTCCGTTTACTATACAGACAGTGATTTCGTTGATCTATGCAGGGGGCCGCATCTTCCTTCCACAGGTAAGATAAAGGCGTTCAAGATAATGAAGAACGCAGGCGCCTACTGGAGAGGGGATTCAAAGAACAAGATGCTTCAAAGGCTGTATGCGGTCGCATACCTGGAGCAGAAGATGCTTGACGATTACATCAAGTTTTTGGAGGAAGCAGAAAAAAGAGACCACAGGAAGCTCGGAAGGGAGCTCGGCATATTCATGACCCATGATTACGCGTTGGCTGGCAGCCCGTTCTTTTTGAACGGAGGGGTTGTCATTTACAATGAGTTGCAGAAGTTTTTAAGAGAGGAGTATCTGAAAAGAAACTACAACGAGGTCATAACTCCGCAGGTTTTCAAGAAAGCGCTTTGGGAGACGTCTGGCCATTGGCAGCATTACAGGCAGAACATGTTCCCATTCGAGATCAATGGAGAGGAGTATGCATTAAAGGCAATGAACTGCCCTTCGCATCTTTTGATTTACAATTCTACATCGCACAGCTATAAGGACCTTCCGTACAGAATCGCAGATTTCGGGCAGTTGCACAGAAACGAGCTTGGCGGCGTGCTTGGAGGATTGACAAGAGTCACGAAATTTGCTCAGGATGACGCACATATTTTCGTAACCCCGGAGCAGCTTGAGGATGAGATTTCAGACCTTCTTGCTTTTATAAAATACATATACGGTGATTTATTCGGCTTCAAGTACAGGATGAAGCTGTCAACAAAGCCAGAAGGAGCAATGGGAGATCCTAAATTATGGGAGAAGGCGGAGGAGGCATTGGCGAACGCATTGAAAAGGAACGGGATAGATTACATAATCAATCCTGGAGACGGGGCATTTTACGGTCCGAAGATTGACGTTGACATATCTGATGCATTGAACAGGCCATGGCAATGCGCGACAATACAGCTGGATTTCCAGATGCCATTGAGATTCAATGCGACATACGTGGATAAAGATGGAACAAGGAAGCCAGTCATAATGGTGCACAGAGCAATTTTAGGAAGCATGGAAAGGTTCATCGGCATACTCATCGAGCATTATGCAGGGAAGTTTCCGACATGGCTCTCTCCAGTGCAGGTAATACTTCTTCCTTTGACAGATGATCAGGTAGAATACTGCAAGAAGCTTGACAAGGAAATGAGAAGCAATGGAATAAGGTCGGAAGTAGATGCAAGAAACGAAAAGCTCGAGGCAAGGATAAGAGACGCTCAACTTAGGAAGATTCCTTACATAATTACTGTAGGAAAGAGAGAGATGGCGGCAGGCACTTTGTCTATTAGAAAACGAACAGGAGAGGTCTCGTCCTTGCAAGTAGAGGAATTTATGAAAAGAATAAAAGAAGAAATAGCAAGCAGGTCAAAGGAGCTAAAGGTAATTTGAGCTTCTTAATTTTTGCATCTTAACTATCTCTGGTTTCTCAGCGAAATTTTACTTTTTCTCTTTCTTTTCTATCATTGGAGAGACAAAGCTAAATGCCACTAAGACTATGCCTGCTCCGAGTATGATCAATCCTTGCGTCAATATGCTTCCGAATATCGGAGACAGGAAGTCAATCACGTTTGTCATGGTTATCAGCTGCTGAGAAGACGTCACTCTTGTTTCAGAAACAGCATCCCTTACAACGTTCGGCAGGAAGAAAGATCCAGCCGATATTAGTATTCCAGTTACTATTAGGGGCCAGCCAAGTGTCTTTGTGAAGTCTTTCAAGTTAAGGGTAAGCAAGAATACGGTCACTACTATAGCCAGGATTCCTATGGACAGCTGTGAAACCAGATTCTTGAACATCTGCACGTTGCTTTTCAGATCAGCAAGCGCCTGCTTTGTGCCTGGCGCAAATTTTTCAACATCGAGCGGCTCAGGTATAGACTTGACCACGTCCAGTTCGTTGGCAAAACTCATTGCAGCGGATTGTGACAACCCTATCTTGTCCTCAATCAAGTTAGCAATCCCTTCCGCTATCTTAGGCCTAAGTGATATAGAGAGATTAACTCCTTTTGTTTCGTCATTCAGATACCACATTAGATTCCTGATGTTTCTATCTACCTCTCCCTTCACCCATTCCTTAGTTATAGATTTTGACATTGCATTCTTAAGATCTGTTTCGGTTATTCCATAGGTGGCAAGCTGGTTTGCTGGAATTTGCGAAGCCACCATATTCAATAGTCCATTTTGTATTTTCAGGTACATTCCTGTTTTCTCAAACTGAGCTTCGTAATATTTTTGATCAAGAAGATTGGACTGGATTGCATTCATTATGACATAAGCCGGCAGCGCAGCCATAAGAATAAGCACAAGTATTCCGATCACAAATCCCTTAAGCAAATCCATTATACCCATATATCCACCTATAATTTATCAATCCTTAAACCTGATTGTTAATCTAAATTTATATAACTTTCTCTTATATATTCAATTATGGTCGAAGAGGACACAAAGAAGGAAGTTCTTGATGCAGAGGCATACTACGAAAAAGGAAACTATTATTACGAACAGGGCGACTACGACAGAGCGATTGAAAATTACAATATGGCCATAATTCTTAATCCAAGATTTTTAGAATGCTACTTCAACAGGGCTTTATGCTATTACAACAAAAAGAATTACGACAAGGCAATCGAGGATTATACCAAGGCAATAGAGATTGACCAGGACAATCCAATGATCTACAACAATAGAGGAGATGCTTATTACAGGAAGCAAGATTTCGAAAAGGCGATAGCAGACTACAACAAGGCAACGAGCCTTAATCCAGAGTATTTGAAGGCCTATTATAACAGAGGGTTGGCATACGCCTCAATGCAGGACTACGAAAGCGGTGTTGAAAACTTTACAAAAGTAATAGAGCTTGATCCTAATTTTGTAGAGGCGTATAACGCAAGAGGACTTGCCTATGAGTTTCTTGAGAAATACGATGAGGCAATCGCAGATTATCAGAAGGCATTGGAGATAAATCCGAACTTCACGGAGGCTCAGGAGCACCTGGCAGCGGCCCAGAAGAAGAAATCAGAGAAGGAAGCGTCAAGTGGGGAAGGGGTGTCTGCAGTCAAATTCATGGCAAAGCCGAAAGTGACTTTCAAAGACGTAGTCGGAATGGATCATGTTAAAGAATTGATCAGAGAGTACATCGTTTATCCGCTGAAAGATCCTGAACTCGCAAGGAAATACGGCAAGTTTGGAGGCGGAGGAGTTCTTTTCTACGGACCGCCAGGATGTGGTAAGACTTTCATCATGAAGGCAGCGGCAGGTGAAGTAGGAGCAAACTTCCTTAATGTCAAATTAAGCGATGTTCTCGATATGTATGTAGGTAACACTGAAAAGAACATTCGAAACATCTTTGAGGCTGCAAGAAAAGCATCTCCATGTATAATATTCATAGATGAAATCGACGGTTTGGGTGGAAGAAGAGAGCAGATGAAGGAATCCGGCCAATACATGAGAATGGCGGTAAACCAACTGCTTTACGAGATGGATGGAGTTGAGGCAAGAAACGAGAACGTACTAGTAGTTGCAGCTACAAACGCGCCATGGGACGTTGACCCTGCATTAAGAAGAGCTGGAAGATTTACAAAGATGATTTATGTAGGAGAGCCAGACTATAATTCAAGGAAGGCCATGTTCCAATACTATGCAAAAGGTAGGCCGGTTGCAAAGAATGTCGATTGGGACAGGTTGGCAAGAGCAACAGAAGGCTACTCATCTTCAGACATGAAGGCAATAAGTGATGATGCTGCAGCGATACCTTGGATCGAGGCGTTAAAGACGGGCAAGCAGAGAGAAATCACAATGAAGGATTATCTTGAGGTATTGGACCCATTCGCTGCGGATCCAATTAAATATTTGACCTCTGCAAAGAAGCCA
>CAZJHL010000043.1:0-6168 GCA_964545865.1 Microcaldota archaeon
ATCCTTTCCGAAAGACTCTTCCAGTATGTCCGTTATTGTTTTCTGCTTTATTTTAAGATGCTTGTTTTTGATGATTTTTCCTAGCAAATATATATTTGAATACATATTATTGCCTGCGATTTGTTTTGCCATCTCAGATGCGGGATATACATATATCTCTCTAACATGGGGCTTAATCCTTGTTTTTATTTCTTCTAAAGACGGATAGCTTATGTTTTCTATGTCCATTCTTGTTGGCTTGATCTGAATTGAATCAGAATATACAACTGTTTTTTCTTTGTCACAATACTTTATTAATGACTGCGTTTCAAGAGGTTCTAATGCTATTACGATATCTGCAGACATGTTAGGGACTATGGTTGTTTTTACGTTTTTTCCAATTCTTAAATGGAATTCGGTATGCCCGAATCTTTTTGCTAAGCCATGCAGTTCGCTGGTCATTACGTTGTTTCCTTCTCTTTGCGCTGCTGCAGAAAGTAGGCCCCCCAATGTCATTACTCCCTGCCCTCCGACGCCAGTTATGATTATATTAATCTCTCCATTTTCCTTTTTTTCATTTTTATCAGTTTTTGATCTTTTTCCGCTTTCTTTTCCATTTGGCATTTTCAATCACCACAAGTCAAGCTTTTTTATCTTCGCTTATTTTCGGTTTGATTGCACTATACGGACATATCTGCGAGCACACCGTGCATCCCCAGCACATGTCCTCCGATATATAGTATTTGTTCTCTTTTTTATCATAGTGAATCGCAGGACAACCGTATTCAATACACTTGCCGCATTTCTTGCATAAATCCTCATGGATTTGGTAGATTGGCACTTTTATCTTGTTTTTTCTTGCATTTCTCATGAACATAAGTCTGCAAGGCTGTCTGTAAATAACAACTCTCACTCCTTTCTTTTCTTTTACAGCTTTCATAATCTCCTGAGACTTCTTGGTGTCAAAAGGATTAATCACGGATACATCTGCACCCATTGCTCTGCAAACCTCTTCTATAGAGATCTTAGGTGCACTTTCACCGCATCTTGTGCCTGTTCCTGCATGCGGCTGCTGGCCAGTCATTGCAGTCGTTCCATTGTCAAGAATAATTATTATCATGTCTGATTGGTTGTATATTGCATTTGCAATCTCTGGCAATCCTGCATGGAAGAAAGTGGAGTCTCCCATGAATGAGACCACAGTCTTCCCGGTCGCCTTATGTATTCCATGTGCAATTCCAGTTCCTGCACCCATGGAGATGATATAGTCTTGCATGTCTATTGGATTGTAAATTCCTAATATATAGCAGCCGATGTCTCCTCCGTAGGTTATTCCTCTACCTAATACTTCCTTTGTATTCCAGAAGCTGGCCCTGTGCGGGCAACCCGGGCATAAGATCGGATCTCTCTTGAAAACATCCGGTGGCGTTTTCTTTTCTTCAATCGGGGGAAGGTTCAGAATCGATGTAATCGCATTTATAACTTTCTCAGTCCTCATTTCTCCTATTGGAGGAATCAGATTGTTTCCATGCACCTTTATTTTTAGCTCATTATCCGCAATAACAGACTTAACGTGCTGCGCTACAAAATCCTCTATTTCCTCCACCACCAATATGTTCTTCAGTTCAAATTCTCTTATGAATTCAACAATCTTTTTCTTAGGATAAGGGTAAAACGAAAGCTTTAGGATAGGTAACTTTATATCTATTCTATCGCAGGCCTCCGACGCATAATTAAACGAAACTCCAGTTGCGATTATACCAAGTCCTCCTTTATCTCCACTTATGATTTTGTTAAATTCGGAGTCCTCGCTTTCTGCCTCCAGTTTTTGCATTATGTCGTGAAGCTCTTTATGCCTGTCAATAATTTTCGGGGGCATCGTGTTCCATTTGTCGTCTTTCTTGAATCCCCCTTCACCTAGGCTCTTTCCTTTCTTTATCTCTCCGAGTTTGACAATCGATTTCCCATAAGCTACTCTTGTAGTCATTCTGATAAGGGCAGGAATACCATATTTTTCAGAGAGCTCAAAAGCAAACTTTGTGAAATCTTTTGCCTCCTGCGAGTCGGAAGGCTCGAGCATTGGCATGTGACCTATTTTAGTAAAGAATCTTGTATCTTGTTCGCTTTGGCCCGAACTCCAGCAATTAGGATCGTCTGAAAAAACAACAACCATTCCTCCTTTCACTCCATGATAAGCGAGTGGGAAGACACTATCTGATGCCACATTGAATCCAAAATGCTTAAATGAGACCATCGATCTTAATCCAGAGAATGCAGCTCCAGCTGCTACTTCTGCGGCTACCTTTTCATTCGTGCAGTATTCGAAATGAACCCCAGTTTCCTTTGAAATCTTACAGAACAGATCTCCAACTTCTGAAACGGGCGTTCCAGGGTAGGTTGTAGATATAGAGACTCCCGCCTCTAATGCCCCCCTCACTATCGCCTCGTCTCCTAAAAGCAAAGCAGTGCCTTTCGGCTTGAGTACCTCTTCCATAATTGATATTTAGTGTGAAGATATTAAAATATTGGCTCGGCAGTTACTTCGATCATCAAAGTTTCCTCAGACTGGGACAGTCTCGTCATCGCCAATAAGATTATGACGCTTTTATTTTTATTGCTTTTGTTTCGGTCATTCTACAGAACTATTAGGCTTTATCTAACGCTTACAAATTCCATGTACTCTGCAGCCATGCCTAGCAGCTCAAATCTCACATTCACTTCTCCAATGTTGCTTTCAGGAATCCTATCCAAATCTATGTAGTATCTCATCTGTCTTAATTTTTCAGGGATGTAAACAGGAGCGCCATCGGATCTTTCACCTATCTTTTCAGCAATCAGGACACATCCCTTCTGAATCTTGAAAACAGAGCCATGTTTGGCTATAAATTCTTCTACTTTATCCCTGTTCGCATCCTCTGAGAATAGAATCAGATAAGAGTCTGGAAATACTAAAGAAACATTATAGCCTGATGCGATGCTTTCTATTTTTTGCCTGTCAAGAGATTCTGTAATAATTCCTTTGGCATAAACTGTGGCGTTGATTCCTGTTTCATTGAGCTTTGCATTGAATTCATTTATTTCTGTTTGGTTTAGGTCTCTGCTAAATGTTACTGCGTCGTTTTTAGTATAGTTTATATCTGAGCTGTTTATGCCTAGCGCAATAATCTCACTTGTATTCAGATTTCTGTCCTCCCATCTTATCTTTCCCACTATAGCATATAAATCGTAGCATGCGAAGCTTGCATTCACAACTCCACCTGCAGTCCTTGTAATTGGTTCTGCAGATATGGATTCGATTCCTTTATCGCTTATATACGCAACAAGGTCTACATCTATCTCCTCACCTACTTTGCTGAACGGATCTAAATAAAGCCTTATGTTTCCAGGAGCCTGCTTTGATTCGCTTCCGTTTTGTAGATAGAAAGAAACAAGCCCATTGATTGTGCAGGAAGACTGGGCCAAGACTTCCACATCTTCATTTATGTACGCATTCCTTATCTTTTCCATATTTGATTTAGAAGAATATACCAAAACTCCTTTGTTTCCTACTGCGTTCATATAATCGATATATCCTGCATCTTTCAGTTCCCTTGCCACTTTCTGTGTATTTTCGTTCCAGGGCTGAATTATAATTTCTGTTCCGTATCCAGCTATCTTGCATGTAGCAGTTCCTTTGCCCTGGCTGATGTTCGAAACAGTTTCATGGCTTGTGGGCGTTCTTGTGAAATTATAGAACATAGATATTATGAACATGAGAGCTATGAATGCAACTATGTATCTTACCATTTCTTTTCTTTCCATTCCATCACTTCCTTTATTCATAAGATAATAAGTAAAAATATTAGTCTTTAAAGATTTAAAAGGCTTAACACTATATATATCTTATTCTTATTATCAGCAAATTATGGTTTGCTAAAGAGGGATATTATGACAATACAAGTAGGAGATTTCATAAAACTAAGCTACACAGGAATGTTAGACGACGGATCAGTGTTCGATACTACTGATGAAAACCTTGCCAAAGAGAAAGGAATTCACAATCCAAGAGTGGTCTACGCACCCGTTCTTCTGATAGTAGGAAGGCAGCAGGTAATAAGGGGATTGGACGAGGCATTGTTAGGAATGAAAAAAGGAGAGGAAAAAGAAGTGACAATTCCTCCTGAGAAGGCATTCGGCCAGATAAACAACGACTTAATAAACGTTATACCGTTCTCCCATTTTGAAAAGCAAAGACTCAATCCTGTTCCAGGGATGATTGTGAATGTGAACGGAAGAGACGGAATGGTCAGGTCTGTAGGCGCAGGAAGAGTTATAGTGGACTTCAACCATCCATTGGCAGGAAAGACACTCAAATACAAACTTAAAGTCGAAGACATTCTTGAAACTCCAGAAAAGAGACTCAATGCATTGTTTGAAGATTCTGGATTAACTGGTTCCGTTAAGCTTGAGAAGGATGTTGTCATAGTTGAAACAAAGGCAGACCCTTCAGAGAACTACATCTTTAGGAAGCAGACATTCCTTTCCTGGATAAGAGAGATAAAGGAAGTAAACAAAATAAAATTCAATGAGGAGTACGAGCTCGTGTCCAGGAAGCAAGAGGAGACAGCTCAGAAAGCTGAAAAAACAAAGTCTAAGAAGGAGTAATATAAATTAAAGGTGGACATATGTCAATAATGTCTGAATTCAAGGAATTCCTAAATGAATACAAAGTCATGGGGCTTGCAGTCGCGTTTATAATGGGCGGGGCTATAACAACGCTGGTGCAGTCCCTTGTTAACAACGTAATAATGCCTATTATCGGCGCATTGCTCCCAAACGGTGAGTGGCAGACTGCAACCTTTGCGCTTGGCCCGATAAAGATAGGCTGGGGAGCGTTTCTGAGCGCATTGATAAACTTCGTAATAATAGCCTTTGTGATCTTTATAATCGCAAAATATGTTATGAAGGAAGAAAAAGTAACAAAGAAATAAGTACGTTTTTACGTTATTAAAGATAAAAGGATAAAAAGGTGATGTTATGTTAGAATGGATTTTTGTTCTGATAGTCGTTGCTGTTCTATCAATTAAGATAGTCATGCAATATCAGGAAGGGGTTGTGTTTAGGCTCGGCAGGTTTGCAAGATCAGCAGGACCTGGCTTGAACTTCGTTGTTCCTCTAATAGAAGAGATTAGGTATGTGGACAAGAGAATCACAACGATAGACATCCCAAAGCAAGAGGTCATGACCAAGGATAACGTTCCATTGGGTGTAAACGGCGTAGTCTTCTACAGGGTCGAGGATTCAAAGAAGGCAATCCTTGAGATAGAGAACTACCACTATGCGATATCTCAATACGCCCAGACTGCGTTAAGAGATGTAATAGGTGGCAAGGAACTTGATGCAATACTTACAAACAGGGACGAGGTTGCAGACGAGATAAAATCAATTGTTGACAAGGAAACAAGCGAATGGGGAGTGGACATTACAAACATAAAGATACAAGATATTGAGTTGCCTGCAGATATGAAGAGAGTGATGGCAAAGCAGGCAGAGGCTGAAAGAGACAAGAGAGCAAAGATAATCGAAAGTGAGGCTGAATTCGCTGCGGCGCAGAAAGTATCAGATGCGGCAAGACTCCTTTCATCAACTCCAGGAGGTTTGCATCTTAAGACGCTCTTAACAATATCTAACGTTGCTTCTTATGATGGAAACTCAATAATATTCGTAACACCAATTGAGCTTCTGGAGGCAATGAAAGGCTTAGCAAAGAAAGGAGAAGCGAGCGAATCGGACAAAGAGACAAAAGAAAAAGGAAGGAAATAACAAGTAATTTATTGACTTTCTTTTCTTTTTTTTTCATTTTTATATCTATTTTCTATTTCTTCCAAATGTTCATGCTTAGATATCTCTCTCCCCTGTCACACAATATTGTAACTATATTTTTCCCTTTCATTTCTCTTTTCTGGAGCTCGATGCACGCTGCTAAGTTTGCGCCCGAGGACATCCCACAAAGTAGACCCTCTCTTCTTGCAAGCTCTTTTGCATATTTTATTGCATCCTTGCTTCTTATTGTAATTATTTCGTCAATAAGATCGTAGTCAAATATCTTAGGTACAAATCCCTCGCCTATACCTTGTACATCGTGGTGACCGATCCTTCCGCCGCTCAAAGCTGCGCATTCTTCAGGTTCAACAGCAACAATTCTTGCAT
>CAZJHL010000044.1:0-4969 GCA_964545865.1 Microcaldota archaeon
AATGCGCATCTGCCAGGGACTGTTTATTGCGGTCATTTTTTCCTGCATTTTTATGAACGCGAATTACATTCAAAGCATTTGCAAGTATGTCCATATAATCACACTCTATATCAACTATAAACATCAACGTTGGCAACAAATCCAGAGATCATCCGAATTTCTTGAATCCTATCGAATCTCCAATCTCTCTGAAACATCTTCTGCAGATGTTAAGATTATATTTTCTTATTATACCTCTCGAAGTGCCGCATATCCTGCACTTTCTTAATCCCTTTCCCCTGTATCTGACTTCGATCGGTCTTGTACTCTTCTTATTCATATATATTCACCTTGAACTTTTCTTGCAGAAACTTCTCAGTTTCTTCAGGAGTAACTTCATGAGTATGCCTTATCTTCGATTTGGATCTTCTTCTTAGACTTACTCTCTTGCCTGGCCTGGACATTGTTCCGCAAACATCAAATCCGATTATACCTATCGTTGGATCGTATTTTGCGCCCGGAAAGTCTATGTACTCTTTTATTCCGAATGCGAAATTGCCGTACTTGTCTATCGATCTCTTGTTGAGCTTGAAATCCACCGCATCGAATGCGTTTCTAAGGAAGTTTTCCGCTTCCTTTCCCCTCAATGTTACCTTGACTCCAATCGTGTCTCCTTTCCTTATTCCGAATGTCTGAACTCTCTTCCTTGCCTTTGTATAAGATGCCTTTCTTCCAGTGATTCTTTCGATGATTGTCTTTGCCTTCTTTAGCTTTTCTCCAGTTTCACCGGCACCTATGTTTACTGTGATTTTTTCGAGTTTTACTTCGCGCATATCCATAATATCACTTCTTAATACATGAAAGATTACGAGATTGGATCACTTCAAATGAATTTCTCTTTTATAGGAAATGCGTATTTCGCAAGCGTGATCGCGGAAGAACCATCCTGAAGCTCTCCTTGGATTTCGCTGTTTCTTGTTGCAGATCCCAAAGAAATCTCTTTTATCTTGATCAGGTTGCCTATTTTCTTTCCACCTGTTATGAAGCATAATGAAGACTTCTTCAGCTCAAGCTTTCCAATCGGCTTTCCTTCCGGAATGGATATCTCCACAGTGTCTCCTACGTTCGCATCGAAATCGATTATGTTCCTACCGTCATGAAGGGTGAGCTGAATCTTTCCTCCTTTTATCTTTGTCTTGTTCCTAACCTGGCAGAGCTTGACTGAGGGATTTGATGTTTTCTCGAATTTAACCTTTCCCTTTGTGTCAACAAGCACTCTCCAGCTGCTCTCCCCTATTGTGATTATGTCCATCAAACCTACCGTTTCCTTTGGCTCAGTTCTTACAACGCCATCGATCTTTACCTGCCTTGTGTTCAGCACATTTTTCGCTTCCCTTGCAGTCTTTGCAAATCCCAATGCGATTATTGCATGCGACAATGGAAGAGAAAGCCCCTTCTGATGCCTTCCCGGCAATGGATTCAAAGACCACGTAAGTTGTTTTCTAGGCAAACCAAAAGACTTTGGCATTGCGATTCTCTTCAAATGTTTTGTACCACTTTTTTTCGCCATAAAAATCACACCTTTTGATAAACATTAGAACTTATTTGAATCTCCTTCTCTTTTTTATGTTGGACTTGGAACGCTCTGTCGAGACGATTATGTTCTCGACTCTGGATTCAAGACCGAAGTTTCTTACCAATCTTGCCTCGATAAGGAAGTTGCCAGACTGGATCCTTTTGTTCTTGCCGTCCAGTATGTTTGTTCTCAGCTGCGTCAACATAAATATCACTTGTGTCTAAATTTTTCCGAATTGTTCCTCTTCACTTTCTCTCAACCATTTCGGTTATCATTGCGTTCGAAGGGTCGATTGGATAGAACGCCTCCTTTCCGTTAGCTTTCTTGAGCGTAATCCCTTCAACAAATATCTTAGCATCGGAAAGGATCACCTTAACTACCTTTCCTTCCTTGCCCTTGAACTTGCCCCTTAGTATCTTCACCTTGTCTCCCTTCTTTACTTGGATTGCTCTTTTCTTCACCTTTGCCCTCAGATCCTTGCTCAGGTGAACGTGAACAAAATTCTTTCTTAAATGAAGCGGAGCGGTATATCTGAATTTCCTTTGTGTTCTTGGTTTTCTTGAGCTTATCATATCTACACCCTATACATAAACGACATATAAATCATTTAACCGTATAAATCATATAATTGACCATGCGATTCCGGCGACCTTTGGATACCTATCCACTATTTCTCTTGCGACAACGCCCTTGATCTCTGTTCCCTTAGGCAATCCTGCGTCGTCTATCAGCGCGCATGCGTTGTCCTCAAACATTATCCTTACTCCGTTTGCCCTCCTGAAAGGCTTTCTTTGCCTTATTATCAATGCCTTCTCTACCTTCTTGATCATCTGAGGAGAGCCCTTCTTAACTGCCACTATTGCCACATCGCCGATTCCAACGCTTGGCTTTCTTCTTCTTTTTGTTGGAGCTTTGAGCATACCGATTATCTGAACTACTTTTGCCCCGCTGTTGTCATCGCAATTTATGATCGCGCCTACGGGCAAGGATCTCGGAACTTTTGATTGCAGTGCTTTCATAATTTTCACCTTATAAACATCAATTTTATTCCATACCAATTGAATTGATCACGATTTCTCATCTTTTCCTATTATCTCGGTTATTGTCCATGTCTTTGTCCTGCTGAGCTTCCTGCATTCGCCTATCTTAACCTTGTCTCCTACTTTTGCGTTTATGCATGGTGGATTGTGGGCAGCGTATCTTGAACGCGTTCTCGCATACCTCTTGTACTTAGGTATGTAAACCATTCGCTGTCTCTCTACGATTGCAGTCTTCTTTGCCTTTGTGCTTACGACTGTGCCTACCAGCACTTGGCCTCTTACTTTTACATCACCATGAATGAAGCATTTTGGATCTCCACAGTTTTCTTCTTTTCCTACCATATAATCAACCATTGATTAAATTGTTAACATCAACTATTTTATCTATTAATATTTTACCTATTCTTCATCTCATTCAAATTTTATTTTCTTCAGCCTTTCTTCAGGAGAATATAATATTTTTGACCCCTCGACATTGAAGGATTCTCCCTCTCTTTGAAAGAGGAATGCAGATCCTTTCTTTGGTATCAAAACCTCCTTTCCATCTTCTTTCTCTATTTTTAATGTGTTTCTTGTTTCGTCAACAACTATCCCCTTTATCCCGATCTGCTCGGGGGAGGAGCTGTTGATTACTTCAACCTTCAGGCCGATATACTCGATTAGGTATTTTAGGTTTCTCGGTTTCGAATCCGTTGAAACGTTCCCTTTTGATTTTTTTTGGCCCGACATCACACCATCGTTAACGTATTGATTACTTTCGGATTATTGAAATGTTCTCTTCAGGATAGCCCACCTTCGCGAGCAATTGCTTTATTTTCGCTCCGTGGTCTCCTTGAAGGATTATTTCGTCATTCTTGACTGTTCCACCGCAAGCCAGCGATTGCTTGAGCTGCTTTGCGACGCGCTCGATTGAATTCTTGTCCACGCCGGCTACTATTGTGACCAGTTTCCTGAATTTTGCCTTTGTTATTGTTACCTTTATCTTTTGCGCTGTTTCCTTCTCAATCGCAGCGCAGGAGCATATGTCTTTAGGAAGACCGCATCCGGAACATATGTCTCCTATCAGTTTGTGCACCCCGCATGTGGGGCATATGTTTTCAGCCGTTTTCTTCACCTCACAACTTATATGACATTTAATTTATTTAATATAAGCCAATGATTCTCATCGCAATTCTATTAATTTTTCTTCTGGCCTTGGCTCTTTTCTTTCTTCTCTTCTTTACCGAGAATGCCAAGTTCCTTTGCTCTCATGTAAGTCTTCATTCTTGCGATTGTTCTCCTGATTGTTTTTATCTTTCCGTAGTTTCTGGACTTTCCTGCCGCTGAAGACCTTGTGCCGTACTCTATGCTTAACTCCTTTTCAAGATCCGATATCTTTGACTTCATCTCATCAGCATTCATGCCTTTTATGTCTTTTGCCTTCATATGATCACATCACAACCGCATATTCAAATCTGCGGAAATCACTTCTTTCTTCTGTGCGCTGACTGCTTTTTCTGCTGGAGCTGCTCCATCTTCACTTCTTTCTTCTGCTCTTTCTTAGACTCCAGCTGTTCTTTGCTTTCGTTTTCTTCAGAATACTTGATTATGTTAGGAACTTCAACCTTTGCAACCTTGTCTGGGAATACTGCATTGGGTGGTGCTATTGAAACTCTTACGTTGATTGCTCCGTACTTTGGTCTTGCAGTGACTTGCGCTTTCTTTATCTGCTTGACAACTTCGCCTGCCTTTGGCAAATAGCCCCACGCTACACGCATGCTTCTTGCCTTCGCTCCTTTTGCCGCAATCTTTCCTCCGACCACTATCTCAGCTCCAAGAGCGCCAGCATCTATTATCTTCTTTAAAGACGAATGTATCAGTGCTCTCAATGGCTTTCCTGATTCGATGTTCTTTGCGATTGAATATGCGATTAGCCTTGGCTCAAGCTCGATCTTCTCGACTGGAACTACTGCGATCTGAGGATCGCTGACTCCGAATTCCTTCTGTATAGTATCTGCCAATGTCTTTATCGACTTTCCTTTCTTTCCGATCAGGCTGCCTGGATTTGCAACCTCAACAGTTATTCTTGTAACCATCGGGGTCCTTTGTATGGTGACATTGCTAAATCCAACTCTCTCTAGTTTTTCCCTTAGGAAATTCGCTATCTGATATCTCGTAACTGAATCATCTATGAATTTTCTTTCTATTGCCATTCAATCACTCCTTAGTTAAGCATAATCATACAACAAATCATTCTTTGCTTTCAGGCTTCTCTGCCTTTGCCTTCTTTGTTTCCTTTGCTTTCTTCTCTGCTTTTTCAGCAGGCTTTTGCTGCTTTTGCTCTGATTTTTCTGTTGGTTCTTTCTGTTTTTCCTTCACTTCCGAAACCACTTCC
>CAZJHL010000044.1:4980-5752 GCA_964545865.1 Microcaldota archaeon
GTTTTTTCATCGACTGTTTTTTCGATTTTCTTCTCCATCTCTGCGGCTTCGGCCTTTGCTTTTGCTCTTTGCTCTATCTTCTGCTTCTGCTGCTTGAGGAGCTCTTCGTTCTCCTTTCCTGCAAGGATTATCTCCACTCTTGCGGTTTCATAGTTTGATCTCATCTGTCTTCCCTTGGATTGAAGACGTGGATATATCGCCTGCTTGTTTGCAGAAGCATGAATTATGATCAGTTGATCAAGACCTTTCGAAGTCGCGTTTGCAATTGCATTGCTCAGAACTCCGAGAACGTACTTGGCTGCCTTGACAGGATACCTGCCCTTCTTTCCCCCGAGTTCTCTTCTGTGTCCAAGCTTCTTGTTCCATCTTCTGTATTGGACTGGAAATCCTTCAAGGACTGCAGTAAGATATTTGGTTCCGTCTTCTGCAGACATTCCTCTTATGTTGTCGCAAACTGCACAAAGGTCCTTGTATGACGCGTCGATGTTGTACTGCTGCGCCTTTGCGATCTGCTTTTCGCTGTATTGCGATTTCTTGTTGAAACCATATTCGTAATGAACCATATAAACACCGTTTCAAATATTCAACTGCATAGCTGCGTTTTAAAGATTATTTCAGGGCCACTGCCTTTGAACCTCTTGTAGCTCCGATACCTGGACCGCTGTGGAGAACTCTTCCGGTTGTATGAACGAAATCTCCAAGCCTGAATCCAACCATTTCCGGCTGGATGTTCACTTGCTTGAATTCCTTTCCGCTGTGGACCATGAATTTC
>CAZJHL010000045.1:0-5165 GCA_964545865.1 Microcaldota archaeon
AGAATGACGAAAATTTCCGACAGAACAATCTCAAGGAAGAACAAAGTTCTGAAAACCTCGTCGAACACATTCAGCACGTAGACTAAGTAAACAATGAGTATGAGATCAAACACTGTACTGACCGCTCCGAAAATCGCTCCATTCCTAATTATTTGATCGCTTCTCCATTTTCTTGGCTTTTTCAAATCCTCCCCGTCCACATTGTCAGTTGAAAATGCAAGAGCGGGAAGATCTGACAAGAAGTTAATGAATAAAATCTGGGAAGGAAGCAGAGGAATAAACTTGAGGAAGCCGGATGCGAACCCTATCGTGAAGAGATTGCCGAAATTCCCTGCGAATGTCACTCGGAGATATTTGACTATGTTTGAGAACAGCGTCCTTCCGATTATTATGCCTTCGAAAACAGACCTTAGGCTCTTTCTTGTGAGTATGACGTCAGCTGCTTCTTTTGAAACATCAGTTCCCGTGTTCACCGAGATCCCTACGTCCGCCTCTATCAGAGATGGGGCGTCATTAACGCCGTCTCCGAGATACGCGACCACATGCCCTCTCGATCTGAGAGACTTTATTATCTTATACTTCTGCTCCGGGGTGGCTCTTGCGAAGATTATTGTGTTTTCAAGACGCTCCAAATCCTTTTTCTTTAAGACATCGTCAATCTCCCTTCCCACTAGAATCTGCTTCTCATCCACAGGGAAATCAAGCTTTTCAGCTATTGTCTTTGTAACGTTCGCGCTGTCGCCAGTAATTATTTTGATGCTAACCCCATACTTCTTGGCCATCTTCAAAGTTTCTCTTGCAGTTGGCTTGATCGGGTCTATGAAGCTTACAAAGCCTATGAACGTGATCTCTGATTCGTCCTCCTTTGAATAATTATGTCTACCTGAGCTGGATTTAATCTCTTTTATTCCAACGGCGATCACCCTGAGGCCCTGGTTGCTTAATTGAGTGTATGTCTCCATCGCCTTGCTTTTTATCTTGCTTATTGTGACTGCCTGGCCCTCATGCAGGCCGTATCTTGAGATTGAAAGTATGGCCTCTGGAGAGCCTTTGATTATGAGAAGCCTCTTCCTATCGAATTTGGTAACAACGCTCATCCTTTGCCGCTCGTAATCGAACGGCACAACCTCCTCAATCCTGTATTTTTCAACCGATTTCCTCAAATCAGAATTGAAGTTGAGATGCTGATTCAGTGCCACATCTATGGAGCTTCCTTTAATTGAATGGTCTTTTTTAATTACAGATGTGCACGCTGCTGAAAGCACAAGCGGCAGCTTAGTTTCATTTCCCTGGTAGTCAAAGGAATCCAAAACTCTTAGCCTATTCTCTGTAAGCGTTCCTGTCTTGTCACAGCAGAGTATGTCAACATTTCCGAGGTCCTCTGTGGCAGAAAGGCGCTTTACGATCACTCCCTTTGACGCGAGCTTCATCGCACCTCTAGAGAGAATAGAGGTCATGATCATAGGCAGCGGTTCAGGAATGAGTCCGACTGCAAGGGCGACGGCAAAAATGACTGAAACTACAATGTCATGCCCTACGAATATGTTGAGAAGAAGGATCAATGCGCATGCGAACAGTATTATATTCAGCAGATACTGGCTGAAATCTTTCATGTTTTTTTCAAATTCGCTCTCATCCCTTATCTCTTCCATCAGGCCTATGGTCTTGCCTATGAAGGTTTCCTTTCCGGTCGCAATCACAATCCCTTTGCCTTTCCCTTCCTTTACAATAGAGCCAGCGAACGCGATGTTGTGCATCTCTTGAGGGAGAGGATTCTGCTTTCTTATCTCTTTTGCTGTTTTCTTTATTGGATAATACTCACCAGTTATAATTGACTCGTCTATAGCAAGGTCGTCCTCTTCTATTATTCTCACATCTGCGGGAATCCTATCCCCCACAGTGAAGATTACTATGTCTCCGGGGACAAGTTCTCTTGAATCTATTTCTATTACGTTTCCGTTTCTTATAACATGGCAATAGAATGTGATCATTTTCTTAAGCTTCTCTATCGCGCTGTGAGACCTATACTCTTGTATCACATTTATGATTACAGAAAGCAGAACTATTGCAAAGATTATAGTCGCCGACTGTACATCGTTTATGAAAAATGTAACCAAGCCTGCCAGGATAAGTGCTATTATGATAGGGTTGAAAAGATTTCTAAGAATCAATTTTATAAGAAAATGATGCTCCTTTATCACAACTTCATTCCTTCCGACTTCAACAAGCAGGTTTTTTGCTTCAGAATCAGAGAGCCCCTGGGGTGAAGACTCGAAATGCTTGATGACTTTTTCGCTTTCCATCTTCCAGAAAGGAAGAGAATACTGGCGTGATTGCTCGTTTTTTTCCGATTTAGCCTTTTCATCCTTTAATTTTCCTATCAACAAACGCACCTTGAAATATATACTGGTTATGAATTTTGATTTTCTTTTGTCTGAAGCTCGTTTCCTTGAAGGGAGCTTATTGTCATATTTGTGCTCATTCCACCGGGGGAGGTTGGATTTTCTTTTTCAAAGGATTGAGAAGCAGAAACTGGGTTCTCCAATTTTGAAAGCTCCATCAGCCTTCTTCTTACAGTCTCTTTTGAGCATTGAAGTTGCTCTGCTATCTCAGCGAGAGATTTGCCTTCGTTCCTTAGCTTAATGATCGCATCGTTGTTGACCTCCACTTTCGGTCTGCCAAGGTTCTTGCCCTCGTTCTTTGCTCGTTGCAATCCTGCCTTTGTCCTTTCGCTTATCTTTTTGGCTTCTTGCTTCGCTATCCAGGCGAATATCGGAAGGAGAAGCTCCCCCATCTCGGTTGTGGTGTCAAGAAAGCTTTCCTGATAAGAAACGAATTTCACTCCCCATTCATTGAGGTCGCTGATGTAATGGATGTCTTTAAGACCTGCCCTGCTGAATCGGTCGTAGGACCACACCAACAGTACATCGAACCTTCTCTTTCTCGCGTCCTCCATCATTTCTTCGAATGCGGGCCTTCGTTTCTTGCCAGTGCCTGTGATGTATTCCGTATATTCCTTATAAACTTCGTATCCTTTGGCTTTGCAATAGTCTCTAAGCTGAATTAGCTGATTCTCCACATCCTGCCCCTTATCGTCAGTGGACACCCTCGCGTATATGGCCGCTCTCATATATAGACATTAAATAAAAAGAAATTAAAAGCTATTGAATAAATGAAATGGAAAAGAATATAAACAAGAAATGTTTCACTATTTGTATGGGAAACCTCATTATTTCAATTGACAGGCCTAAACCTATAGCTGATATCAATTCTGAAAGCATACGCACCTATCAGAGAGCTATACATTCGATAATTCCTCTTCTTGAAGAATTTGCAATTGAGCCATTTGAATCGGCGTTGAAGCGCATGAGTGGATATGACGACATGAATCCACCAGAAAAGGAAATGAAAAAAGTAATAAAGGTAGATGGAATAAAATTCACCGTTTTATCCGCTCCGACTACGAAAAGGCCCCAGTATGCATTAGCATATGAGCACGTGGTTGAATATACAAAACATCTTATTAATGAGCACAAAAGAATAGGAAGAATAAAAGACCTCACACTCATCGATGGAATTCCTTTCGTATCGCTTGACTTGATGGTAGAAAAGGTAAAATCCACGATCGAATCTGTCAAGATAGGTAAAGAAGGAGTGACACAGAAAATAGAATACGATGAAAAGGATTTTACTGAAGAAGTTTTGAAGACGCCAAGCTTTGCGTTGGACATCAGCAGAACTAATGACCCAAGCATAAGCGGAAGCGCAAGGATATACCTCATGGCAAAGTCTATTAAGCAAAATTATGATGAGGTAAAATCAAGATTTGAATCTATGGTTAAAGATAGGACGGGATTCACAAAGAACAATATACCTGAAGAGAGGACAGATGTCATAATGACGGACGTACCAGGTTATGCTATACTTGTGAAGGTCATACCTACCGTGAATGTGAGCTTTGCAAAGATTATGGGGGGCTTGATACATGAAACTCCGACTGGAAAGATCACAGAAAAGACAGGCCTGCTCATAAAAGCTAAAAATGACGTAATTGAGCCGAAGGTTGAAGGGATCATTGTCAAAAAAGGAGATAAAAAATACGTTTCACTGGAGGGATTCTCTTCTCTCTTAGAGGATTTGAAGGAAGAAAATAAGGAAAAAACAGTAAGATTTGAAATAACAACTACTGCATTAACTTAGCCCTTGAATTTTTAATTCTGAATGGAGTTACTATGCGCTCCAGCTCTCATGAATTATTCTTTCCTCTTCTATTCCTGCCGATTTCAATTGTTCAACCAATGAACGAATCATTTCTGGCGGTCCGCAAAGCATGAAATATTTGCCTTTGTCGTTTATGTCAACATATTTCTTTATCATTTCCAAGCTGATCCTTCCTTTTTCGCCTTTCCATTTCTCTGACTGCTCTCTCGTGCAGGTGAATACAACCTGTATGTTTTTATGCGCTTTTGATATAAACTCCAACTCATCTTTATATAAAATGGAATCCATGGTCCTTGCGGAATAGAAATAGGTTACTCTTATGGGGAGATTCTTTTCCGCCACATATCTTATCATGGATATGAAAGGAGTTATTCCGCACCCGCCGCCTATTAAAACAACGTCCTTCATCTTCTCTTCATCCAAGAAAAAGAATTTTCCAAACGGTCCACCCACCTTTACAGTATCTCCAACCTTCAGAGATGCAACCCTGGGAGTGAATCTTCCTCCCTCTATTATTTTTATTGTGAGCTCGAGGTAATCCTTATTTGTAGGGGAAGACGCTATTGAGTAGGGTCTTGCAAGCAACGGTTCGTTTTCCCTTTGGATATATAGATTTACGAATTGACCTGGCTTGAAATCCATGTTGAATGGCTCAACCGGAGTTAGTTTCAATGTAACTATGTCTGGAGTTTGATTAAACTTCTCTTTTACTATGAATTTTGCGATTTGTATAGGCATCGGCTCACCCGTATTCAAAAATCTCAGATAAAAGCAAGATAGATTTGTCGATTAAATTTATAAAATATGGGTTAACTGAACCGTCTTTTACATGTTAGATAGATTATAATTAGAGGTCGCTGTAAATGGGCCCTTTTGGAGTAAGCTGGCTCCTCTTTAGCTTTATCATCTCTTTGCTGATTGTAAAGCTTCCAAAATCCTGCTCT
>CAZJHL010000046.1:0-211 GCA_964545865.1 Microcaldota archaeon
GAAAAATAAATACGCAAATCTGCTTTTCTACCTAGCAGTAGCGATTGTTGCAGTTGCTATCATGATTTCTGTTATCGACAGAATTAATACTGCAAACAATAATACAAATGAAAATCCGGATGAGAAGCACAAAAACTATTGTACTCCAGAATCAAGAAAAGCGGAAGTATGCATTACTTTGTACGAGCCAGTCTGCGGATGGTTTAACGAA
>CAZJHL010000046.1:232-4784 GCA_964545865.1 Microcaldota archaeon
GCGTGAGATATCCTTGCGCAGCCACATACTCGAATAAATGCTTCGCATGCCAGGATCCCAAAGTGGAATACTGGACAGAAGGAGAATGTCCAAAATAGGCTAAGAAAATAAATTAGCAAAAGTTTAAAGTAAAATCATAAAAAGCGCCTGGGCCGGGATTCGAACCCGGGTCGGCGGCGTGACAGGCCGCAATGCTAGACCACTGTGCACCATGTGCGCAGAACTTGCGCAGCAAGGTTCTACACCACCCAAGCGCATTTTTAAGTCCCACCGGCCGGATTTGAACCAGCAACCCTCTCGTTTCTACAAAACGACTGCCAGAGGATCTGACAGGCTGGACTACAGCGAGATGCTCTGCCAGATTGAGCTACGGTGGGGCGATGCCCAACCTTTAAACACAAATTGCAATATCTATATTGTAAGTAAAGATATTAAATTATTGCTCTAATCCATCTTATCAAATTGAAATGAATCGGATTGCAATGATAAGTATATTATTTACTTTAAATTTTTAATCCTTTATATTCAATTTAAATTATGGTAAAGAAAATGGCTAGTAAGAAAAAGGCAGTGGAAGAGCCAGAAAGCAATGAAAATAAGGACAAAAAAATGATAAACAAAGGTACAGTTGCAGTCCTAATAATCGTAGCATTCATTGCATTTGTATCGCTGATTATTTTACTTAGACAAAACCAAGAAGATCAGGCCAACATCGGAAATAAAGCAAATGTTTCAATAATCATAAAGCAAAATACTGGAAAGACTATGGCTGAATGCCTTTCTGAATACGGAATTAACGAGTCAATTATTTACATATACGGTGATGATTGCGTCTATTCGCAAAAGAACACCCCCTGGGTGAGTAAAATAAAAACAGAATACAATATAAGAATGATAAATACAAAAGACACTGAAGAGCTTATTAGATTCATGAATTGCATGGGCTCATTTGAATTGGAAGGCACCCCTACGTATGTATGCTTGAAAAATTCTCAGATACATGTTGGAAGCTTTGACTCAGAATCTGAAATGAATTTATTCATAGCACAGTGTAAGTGATGCTACGCATGAAGGTGGTTATAGATGAAAACAAGAAAACAAAACAAATCAAAGATAAGACAAATGTTGCACTCAGTAAAAGAGAAAGTAAGAGAAAGAATAAGCTTCCCATACCTATTATTTTTTGCAATATTCGCGATAATTTTTGCTCTATTCGTGCTTGGAATCAAAATCCCATTTGGAGATGAGGGGCCTTCAGCAATTGTAGACAACAGGGCGATACGATTCCTTAACTTATACTATGGCATGGTAAACATTACCGTAAACAATAAAACGCTAGAGAATGGGGTATGGAAACTAAACATTAATGGCTACTCAACAGACGGGATAATGAATATTGAATTATGGATGAATGCAAACGATTTCACAATAAACAAAATCAGCCAAAACTTAGTTATTCCTTCAGAACCTTCAACCATTAGAAAAACTGGGAAAGAAATAGGCTGTAGTGTTGGAGACAAAAAGACAATTGATATTTATATCGATCCATATGACCTGTGGTCGATAAAATACGATGGAGAGATAAACAAATTCATTCAAACATTTAATAATGACATAAGAGTAAACTACAGAATTCTCTCAACATACACCTACAAATACATATCTGAAAATGCAAATTCCTCTGCATACACTGCACTTTTATACTACGAATGTACAAAAGACAAGAATTATTTCAATGAATTCAAGTCATGCGTAATAAAAAGATACAATGAAAAGAAAGAATTTCTTTCTGAAAATGAACTTCTAGATTGCATCCAACAAACGGGAGGAGACGCCGAATGGGTAAGGAAATGTGCAAATGAAGACTATCCGAAAGGGGAATTGAGTACAGATGAAAGATTTGCGGAGACATTTATGGGAGTTCCGACAACCCCAATGATTGTAGTGGACTGCATGTATGTGATTTATCCGGCGTACATAAATAATGCATATTGCTATTTATATCCAAAACTCGAACAATGCAAAGAAGAGTAAGAAGATCTGACTCTAAGCTTGTCTTTATTATGAAGTGCGTCATTTTATTTTTTTATCTTTAGGCTTATTTTTTAACATGAACAAATAGATGGTTTAAATCATAGGGAGAAAGCTCGATCTCCTGCAAAATCGTGAAACCATAGTCTTTAAGTTCTTTCAAAGATTCCTTGTATACTTCTTTTGATGCCTTTGTGACGTCAATTGATTGAGACTTTATGCATATGAATCCTTCGCCACCTTGCTTCAGAAACATGTCGGAATTAAGCTTGAATATCCTTATCTGATCCGGCTGTGCTACATCCTGGTATATGAAATCTACCTTTCCCTCTATATATTTCTTGTATTCCTGAGGCTTTCGCGCATCCCCCAGTATTGGAATCATGTTGTCTCTTATTTCGCAGACCGAGATTAAGTCTCTCAATGGTCTTTCTGAGAACTCGACACAGTAGAGAATACCGTTCTTTCCGATGATATCGGATACATGAGAACATGTAGTACCGCTTGCAGCTCCAAGATAAAGCACTGAATCTCCTTTCTTTATCCCACTCGATTTAAGGCCTTTTTTTATTGCTCCAGCAAGCTTTGACCTAAATGGATCCCATAATCGATATTCTTTATCGTCAACATCAATTAATCTTTCTCCATAAACCGTATTTCCAGGATATGCATTAAGCGTTGCTAGCTTATCGTCTATTTTGAATATCCCTGGAAATATCTGAAGCAGGTCATGTTGGGATCGTTTTTCTTTTTTATTCATAAGACTAGTTTAGTCAATAATTTTAAAAAGGTTGATTAATCTTCTGAAAAAATTATGCAGATAAAAAAATAGCAAAAAATAATCTTAAATGGATTGCCTTAATGAAATAAGTGTTTAGCCTCTGATCCAAGCTTGTTCCGCCTGCTCCAATTCTTCTTTTGTGAATTTCTTTTTCTTAAGAATTCCTTCAACTGCTACTGCCTTAAATGTTCTAAAACCTCGTTCCAAAGTGCAAATGCCTCTTTGGAAAATGGTCTGGTTTGGCTTCTGAATCTGAATGCCTGCCTGTATCTCTGCCATAATATCTGCCTCATATATAGATAAGAGAGAATATTTAAATAACTTCTTATTTTTCAATCTGAACTGTTTTGGAGCGCCCCCGGAGGGATTTGAACCCTCGGCCTATTGCTTTCTCCGTTTCTTATGGAACTTATGTAAAAGTCCCTTAGGAGGCAATCGCTCTATCCAAGCTGAGCTACAGGGGCATAATGATAATAATATATAAAAAAGAATTAAAAATAACTCCCTTATTAATTTAAATAAGGAATTGTTTAGAACCAATTCCATGGAAGCAAATTCTTCCATTTGTTTTTCTTTTTGATTTCTTCCACTCTCTTTTGGCCTTCTTCTGATGCTTTTTGGAACTGAATTTTGTTTTCGATGGTATCTAGTCTTGATTTAGATTGCTGCTCAAGAGACTTCACTCTTTCGTCCAAACTGTTTTGCATTGCAGATATCTCCTCTAGTTTTGAAATGATCTTAAGGTTCTGCCTGTCGATTGAAGACAGTGTGGAATTCACGGAACGAACCATGTTGTCCGTGATATTTTTAGTTCCTAAAACATATCCGAACATAAATGAGAATGCGATCGCGGTTGACCCTACCTTCAATACCTTCGCTGGATTGTTTTTTATGTAATTCACAGATTTATTGTATCTTTCTTCACATAGCAGTGCAAATTTTGAAAAACTGCTTTTAAGGCTAGCTTTTAAATTGTTAGATTTTTTTATGCTTTCTTCGCATGTACTGATTTTATCCTGCATATAAAGAGCACACAGAATTAATATATAAATATTTCCATTTACTATTTTGAAGATTGTTTTTGCTTCTTCCAATAGTTTTCAATTGCATTTTTTAAGGCCTGCTGTGCAAGAACTGAACAATGCATCTTTACTGCAGGCAGGCCGCCGAGTTCCTCTGCAACTTGTTTGTTCGTTATTTTAAGCGCCTCTTCAAGCGTCTTTCCTTTTGCCAGATCTGTAACCATGCTGCTGGTTGCGATTGCAGCTGCGCATCCTAACGTCTTGAATTTGATATCCTTTATCCTATTGTCTTTGACCTTTAGATAAAGGTACATCACGTCTCCGCAAACCGCGTTCCCTGCTTCCCCCACTGCATCTGCATCCTTTATCTCGCCCATATTATGTGGGTTCATGAAATGCTCCATGACTTTTTGAGTATACAGAGATGAATTTGTAACATCTTTTGTTTTAGCTTTTTTAGCCTTCTTTGCATTAGTTTTCTTCATAAAATCACCTTAATCAATTCAATATGTGGTAACGCCTTCTATTTTTGGCGTGATCTCCCTTATCCGATTTACCATGTTTGGCAATATAGAAATCACCTTATCCACTTCCTTCTCGGTCGTTCTGTATCCCATAGTAATTCTTAAAGAGCCATGCGCCTTCACTGGATCTGGATCTAATGCTAATAATACATGTGAAGGGGAAAGATCGTGTGAAGAGCAGGCGGATCCTGTCG
>CAZJHL010000047.1:0-231 GCA_964545865.1 Microcaldota archaeon
AGTGCGTTCGGCAAGGTGTGCAGGTCTATTACTGCGACAACCTTTGCAGATTTCAATTGATTGGCTATCTCATTTACTTTTTGCTTTTTGATATCAAGTGCGCTTACCATAAATATCACCATTGAGAAATCATCTATTCAACCTTTATGGGCTTGCCCATAGAAAGCTTAACTACAACAGATTTGATTGCTGAATCTCCCCCTACCTTGTTTCTTATTGCATTGAGAACTG
>CAZJHL010000047.1:248-474 GCA_964545865.1 Microcaldota archaeon
GCTGAGGTCATCAACAGACATGTTCTCTGTTCCGATTGCACAGTGGACAACTGGAAGAAACTTTCCTCTTGATCTCACCTTTGCTATGTTTCTTGCATTCTTAAGCATTGCAGAGACGTTTCCAACAAGAGGCTTCGGTATCTTACCTCTTCCACCGAGAATCTGACCGAAATTCTTACCTACAATAACCATAAGCTGAGGTTGTGCAAAAAACTCTGAATTCTTT
>CAZJHL010000047.1:491-4185 GCA_964545865.1 Microcaldota archaeon
TTCTTTGCGAGTTTCTTTATCTCTGATTTCTTGTACTTTGGAATCTGATCGCTGCCTATTACGAATTCTGCTCCAGCGGACTTGGCGTCTGCTGCAACATTTCCATCCGCAAACACAACGAGGTTTATGTTCTTGCCTCTTCCTTTTGGAAGAATAACCTCAAGGTTAAGTTTGTTCTCCTGCTTTGACATGTCTATGTTCTTAAAATTGACAGCCATCTCGACAGACTGTACAAACTTTCTTGAACCCTTTTCCTCTAAGGCCTTTGAAATCGCCTGTTTAATGTTCTCGTCATTAATCATCTAAACACCCTCCCGCAGAATGCGGTTATACGGGCAACAGATAGTGATCTGTGCGTATCTTATATGTTTAATAATATAATAGATAAGATATATACAACACGATAATTTAAAAACATTATTATTTTATGGAATTACTGACTAACTGAAAGTGATTTTATGAGAAAACTTAAAGTAATTAGATTCTCGGGAAAAGGGAATTCGCTCCTCTATTGGCATAGAGTAAAGAATCCACTGGTAGTGACATATAATTTTATTTTGATATACCTTGCAAAATACATGCCTTCTCTAACAATCAAAAGAATTCTTTACAGAATGACTGGAATGAAGGTTGGGAGGGATGTGTCAATTGGATTGGGGGCAACGTTTGACATTTTCTTTCCAGAACTGATTGAAATCGGTGACAACACCATAATCGGATTCAATTCTACAATACTGGCTCATGAGTTTCTCCAGAATGAGTTAAGAACGGGGAACGTGAAGATAGGCAAGGACGTGATGATCGGAGCTAATTCAACCGTGCTTCCTGGCGTGAGAGTTGGGGATTCTGCAAAGATATCTGCGATGTCTCTTGTTAATAGGAATGTTAAGAGGGGAGATTTTGTAGGTGGGATTCCCATAAAGCAAATCAAAAATTGATGAGGTTAATGCTGTTTAATGTTTTTTACTAAAAAATGTCATTAAAAACTAAAGAGTGAAAACATGCATGATAAAATCTTGCTTTTCCTTATAGGAGTTATAAATTTTATAGGTTTCTTATACGGCATGTACTACTACTCGGGCCAGCTTTCAGAATGGAATCCTCTATACTGGATATTGATAATCGACTGTCCTTTACAGGCGCTATTGGTCGGACTGATATTGGTCCACGAAGCAAGAGCAGGATATGAAAAGGAAAACAATATGGAAAATCCAGCTGAAGACGAGTTTTTCAGATTTTTGGTGAATTTCACCTCACTTGGTTCGATCAAATACGGAATCTGGACCATGTTTGTAATCTTATTCTATCATAATTTCTTTTTATTTTCGGATCCTTTTACTTATCTGATTCTGTTTCTTGCGCATCTCGGCCTTGCCTTGGAAGGACTTGCTTTGACCGGATTTGAAATGAAGAAAAGGGATTTGTTCATAATAACTGGATTCTATCTGCTTAACGATGCTTCTGACTATTTGATCGGAACTCACCCGGTAATTCCACATGAAGGAATAGAAATCATAGCAATGGTGACGTTATCTTTAACGTTTATTTGCAGCTACCTTGTTTGGAAAAGTGGGAAAGAAAAAAGAAATCTCTTGTCGGAGATTAATCGCAAGCGCATTCATTCAGAATTCATTTCCAAGTTCCTTTCCTTATTGAAGAGTAAATGACGATTGCAACAGCAATAAGGAATATGATTGCCACATATATTGGTTGAATTAAAGGTTTTGTGACTTTTATTTGTATTTGTCTCTGTTGATAGCCTGATTTTTCAATATAGATTATCAAGTCTCCCTCTTTTGTAGGAGTATAAGTAAACTGCCCAGATTTATCTGTAACCTTAAATATCTCTCCACCAACTTTTACATTGACATCTGTCAGTATAGTTCCTTCTGTTGTAAAGAACCTGATTATAATAGGTTGATTCACATTAACTTGTGATGGATAAGAGACATTCATCTTAGGAAGTTCTTCTTCTGAGAAAACAAAATTGTAGGTTGTAGTGAAATACGGGGACTGCTCTTGGTTGTCATAGTTATCTATGACTCTGCACTGCAGAGAAACGTCGCCTTCTGTAAATCCAGTAATTTGAATGTTCCCGGACCAGCTTGAATTACTTCCCGATCCATGCAGAGAAACGGATTGCCATTCTCCAGGAAGCGTCCTAACCTGGACAGATTTTATTCCCCCTTCAGCATATGCATCTCCAGCTATCGCCATTATAGGAAGAATTGTGGAATTTGATTCGGGATTCGTTATTCTGCATGAAAGCAACGAGATCGTATAAATTGTTCCATCGTATGCTGTGGAATAGAATATTCCTTTTTCTTCTACTATCTCGCTTGGCCAATCTGAAATTGAAATGTTCCATTTAAGTACCCCTTCCTTGCTTACGCTATATATGTTGTTGTCTCTTGAAGATATTATAATTGAATCTTGAAGAATAACTGGAATGCCTTTGATAGAATTGTTTGTCTTGAACTTCCAAATAATATTTCCTTCTAAATCTAGAGAATAGAGGTGGCCGTCATCCGAGCCAACATATAGCCTCTCCCCGTCTGTTGCTATTGAATTGAAATTACCATCTGCGATTCTTTTTGCTATGATTAACTTGCCCTGCATATCAACCGCGTATAATGAATGCTCAGCTGGAATGTATATTGTGTTGTTCGTGATTGCAAGCCTTGATCGCCAGACTGAATATCCGAGATCGTATAGAAGGACCGAAGAACCTGTAGGATCTATAGAGTAAACCTTACCGCCTACTGTAGATATGAAAATCTTATTTCCGCTTACAGCAAATGATGAATCTATCTCCCCCTCCACCTTAATTGTTCTTATTATATTTCTATTTGTAAATGTATTATCTGGTTGTGAAATTATGTATAAATTTCCATCCTTTGTTGCAACTGCCAAGTTGGAACCTATTTGAATAACTGGAGTGGAGATTGTAGAATTGAATGATAGGTTCCCTATTATGCGTCCGTCTTTTGAAACTGCAAACAATATGTTCTCAGCTGGGACAAATAGAATGTTACTTATGAAGCTTGATTGATAGTGCACACCTTTGCTTAGGTCCAAGTTCCAAACTCTTGACATTGTTGCTCGGTTAAACGCTACCACGTTTCCTGAATCTGAAATTGAGAATAAATAATCCTGGCCGACAACTGGTGCTGTAGATGTCTGCGTTGTTTGAACCTTCCATTTCACATCAACTGGAAATGAAAAAAGAAAAGTAGAAAAAGATAATAAAATAAAAATTAAAATAGAAAACATTCCGCATCTTTGAGTTTTGATGTATAACTCTTCTTGTGCATCTTGTGCAAACTTCATTTTCATTTAGCCTCACTTGATGCTTGCGTCGTATTCTCCTTTCTTAACCTTCTTTGCTATCGCTCTTGGATCCTGTCCGTCGCAAGTAACGCCTACACTTAAACATGTCCCAAGAACTGAAAGGACCGCTGACTTCAGCTCTGTTGCGTTTGTTGACCCGATCTTTATCTTTGCGATCTTGACAACCTTGTCAAAGCTGATGTCTCCGACTGGAGCTGGCTTCTGGCCTGGCTCTGCCTTTGCTCCCTTCTCTATCCCTATCTCCTTCTTTATCAAGGAAGCGACTGCAGGCATTCCTATCTCTATTTTAAATGATTTGTTTTCCTTATTCACTGTTATTTTGACTGGAACAGTTACTCCAGCA
>CAZJHL010000047.1:4222-4753 GCA_964545865.1 Microcaldota archaeon
CCTTGACAATGTTATTTACATTTATTCCAAGAGGTCCTATTGAAGTTGCCAATGGTGGTCCTCCGGAAGCCTTTCCACCCTCAACCAAAAGCGAAACTGTAATTTCTGCCATATGCTCACCTATTTAATCCATATTCTTAAATTTTTTAAGCCATCTTTGCATCAGTTAGCCATCTGAAATTTAGCCATCGTCTGCATCAATATGATTCTAAATACAATCGTGATAAAGAAAATATCATTCCTCTTCTGCTTTCTGGATTATCTTCACAGTACTTATCTTGGCGGTCACTGGAACTGAAACTGCAACATCCATAAGCTCTACAGTTATAGTATCTTTTGTTTCGTCTATCCTCATTATCTTGCCCCTCTCACCCTTGAACGGTCCAGAGGTGAATTCAATTATGTCTCCCTTTCCAAGCTTGACTGATTGCACTCCCTCTTCTATCAACTTAGTCATCTCATTGAGATCGACCGGCTTTGAAATCATTCCTTTTATGTGCCTGATTCCTTGAGATATCGACTTTGCCGCAG
>CAZJHL010000048.1:0-4563 GCA_964545865.1 Microcaldota archaeon
CTTGCGCTCGGAACGTCTTCTGCTGTTGCGCTGCTTCTAACCGCGACATATTCAATTTTAGCTCCTGTAATCCCCTTCAACTTGGAATATGCTTCTATTATGTCTTTTTTTATCTCATCTGGCATCTCATAGGAAAGTATTGTCTGAGAGATTCTTTCTGATGCCTCGTTTAGCCTGTTCGTATCCTCTACATCTAGGCTTCCTAAAATCTCATAAATCAACTTGTCTATATTGTGCTGCTTAATGAATTCATAATAAGAATCAGCTGAAACCACGAAACCTGGAGGGATTGGAAAACCTGAATTCAGCATCTCTCCAAGATTTGCTCCCTTTCCGCCTGCGATTGGAAGGCTGTCTTTGTTCAGCTCCTCGAACCAGTAAACATTCTTCATAAAAATAGTTAGAGAAGAATGTTTTTAAACGATATGATTACGAAAATATAAAAAATGAAAATAAGAACTAAAAAAGAAAACAGAAAAAATCAGCCCAATATCTGTACGCCTGAAGGAAGCTCAAATTCAGAATCTGGAATTTCTATGAATTGTATATTCTTGTATTCTATAACTGTCTTGCCTTCTCCAGTTGTCGTTTCTGTCCTTAACGGGAAACCTTTTTCCTTCCAGATCCAGGACTTGATCTGCATTCCCTCCATCGAGTATTGCACTACAACACAGTCCTTCCCATCCAACATCTCATCTCCCAATATAACTGGATTGTACTTCTCAATATTCTCTATTGGGGATGAATATTGGTAAGAATAATCGAAGCTAGTCTTGAATGCCATTCCCTGGGCTGGCATATAGCTATACATAACCTTTTTATCTAAATCAATGATGCTGATAACTTTCTCTCCTTCTGCAGAGATCTCCAACTTCATCTTGTTTCCTTTCAGCCATACTGTTTGAGACACTGAAGAACCTAAACTGGTCATCACCATATCATACTTTACACTATTAATTCCTGAAGTTTTTGAGAAGATGTCTGAAAGAGAAGTTGTTGAAGAAGGTGTTGAGCCTTTTTGATTTGTACCTGAATCAGTTTGATTCAAAGTCTTATTAACTTCTGGAAAGTTCTGCTTACTCTCTGTCTGGCCTGTGCAGCCGCTCATGAATATTGTTCCGAATAACAAAACAAATATAACTAGAGCAGCTATCTTTATATTCTGATTCAAAAAATCACCTCTAAAAGAATAAAAATAAGAAAAAAATAGTTTAGCTATATCTTACTACCAACTCCAACTCTTGTGACTTTGGAAAGTCTGGTGAATTGGCAGGATAGTATGTTATCTTAAGCTTCTCCTTGAATGTGTCCTTTCCTGACTGTGGGTTTGAGACTATGTTGCTGGAAGCTGTACAGTTTACAGTGATTGTTGCGCTGCTTCCTGGAGTTATCTGCACTGGTCCACCCACCAACCTATTTGCATCGCTTGTGGAAGGGCAGTTTGCAGCTGTGATATTGTATGCGACCGCTCCCATGTTCATGAGACTTATCTTAACGAAATGAGAGGAATTGATCGTGTATTTGTCTTGTTCGCATTGGAAAGGCTGTGCGATTTGACAGGTTTCAATTTGTTGTGGCCTCACTAAATAAACAAGTATTCCCATTATAGCAAGGACTATCAAGATAGCCCAGCCATATGTCATAAGGTATTCCATTGCAGCTTGACCTTTTTTATTGAACATAACTTTCACCTTACTACTAGTTTATAGAATAAATTTAAAAAACCTTATAATTTCAATTTTAAGATGTCTTTTTAAGCGACTTATAATAATCGCAGTATTTTGATATCACGCACCTTTCGCATAAAGGCCTTGCCTTGCATATTGTTTGCCCATGTTGGACAAACAGTTCATTAATATATTTCCATTCCTTCTTAGGTATTGCTTTATAAAGTTCCTGCTCTGTTTTTTCAGGCGTTTTTGTCTTGACTATTCCTAATCTGTTTGAAACCTTGTGGACATGCGTGTCGACTGCTATATAGTCTCCTTTCCCATATGCGTAAGTAAAGACTATATTCGCTGTCTTTCTCCCAACTCCCGGAAGAGAAAGCAAAGACTCATAATCTCTTGGAACCTTGCCGTCATAACTTTCAAGCAAAATCTTGCTTATCTGCTTTATTCGTTTAGCTTTTGTATTATACATTCCGACTTTTTTAATCAGTTTCTTTATTTCTTTTATGCTCGCATTTGCAAGCTTTTGAGGAGTATCGAATTTCGAAAAAAGATCCCTACTCGCCATCAGTGTTCTTTCGTCTCTTGTTTGGTGCGACAAAACAGTTCCGATCAAAACCTTGAATGGATGCCTGCTTACATTTGATCCGCTGAAGTCGTCAGGATACTCCTTCTTCAGCAAATCGATTATTTTTATTATAGTGCTTCTTGATTTCATGCAAAGCTATTAGATATAAAAGAATATATAGTTTTTTTAGTTATTCTATTCATGGCAAAGATAAGGATTGTTGCCAATGAGCCTGCAATCTTGATAGAAAAAGGAAAGGAAAGAACCTTGGTTATTGGAGATTTGCATATTGGGGTAGAGACACAACTAGGAACTGAAAAACTAGCAAGAAAGGCCATAAGCGAAATGATTGATAAGATCATACAGCTGATAAAGGATACAAAGGCGAAAAACCTCATATTGGTTGGAGACATAAGGCATAAGCTGCCTGCTGAAAAGGAATATTGGCAACAGATGACAGAGCAGGAAGAGATGGAGCATAGAATTTCAATAGAAATACCTGACACGCTATTCAAGCTTAAGCAGCATTGCGAAGTCAAGATAATTCCAGGTAACCATGATGGTGGTTTAAAGAGCTATTTTGAGACAGCAGAGGAGATTGTAATCGAAAACATAGGAATAGTTCATAGCCATAAATGGCCATCTAAGGAAATGATTGAGCAGATTGATACATTGATAGTCGCGCATTCGCATCCAGCTGTTTCATTTAAAGACCAGTTCGGATACAAGACAAAGCAGAAGGCATGGGTTAAAGGAAGCCTTAATTCAAAAGAATTAAAAACCCAATATCCTAATATTAATAAAGAGATTTCTGTGATTGTTCTTCCAGTTTTCAATCCATTGATAATCGGCTCACCAATAAACGAAAAGAGCAAGTTTTTGGGGCCGTTACTTAAGGATAAAATACTGAAGATTGATGAAATCGAAGTATTCTTGCTGGACGGAACGCAGATAAAGATATGATTATTTCACCGCACAGGAGGTTAGAAAATGGGAAGGGGAAAAACAACATTAGTAAGATGCAATGCTTGTGGGCGTAGCGTCCCAAGAGGTAAAGCGGTGGTTGACTACAGACCGATTGTTTACACTACAGATCTCAGAAGCGCTGACGATCTGAGGTACATGGAAAAAAGGAAGGTATACTACTGTGTCTCTTGCGGAAAGAGCCTTGGAGTATACGAAAGAAAGAAAAAGCAACAGAGAAGATACTGAATTCTATTTTTCAATTATATTTTTTATTTTTTCTTGTTTTATTCTATCTTAAAGATTTTTAAGCAATAATGAATAGTATATATGGGGCACTTAAATGCGGGGTTCGCATAACCTGGTAGTGCGCTGGTCTCGAAATCATTTAACGAGAGAACCAGTTCCCGAAAGGGTATATGGGTTCGAATCCCATACCCCGCGCTCTGATGAGATTCTAATTCTTGGGGATCAGATTAAAATATCCAGAAATATATGGCTTAGATAACCGATGAAGCCCCACAATGCGATTAGCGCAGCCTCCCCGAATCCAAAGAAAGATGCGGCTGCAAAAACAAGAAAAGAATACATCAAGGAAGCGAATATCCTATGTACTGGTCCTCTGTGCCTAGGTATCAGAGATTCAATGAAAGATGTGACTATTGATGCAATGAAGACTGAAATTGCAAATATGATTAGGACGATTACTAAGTCTCCCTTCATCAGCGCTGAAAGGTCCGGATTTATACCTAAATAAGAGGAAATTGAAAGATAAATAATGAAAAGAAGAACAACTAGAACGACCCACCTGAAAATTCCTCTAATCTTGCTTTTTTTATGATCTATATCTGGAATCAAAGAGCCAAGAACTGTTGCTATGACTGCTGCAAACAGTATGTTTTGATCCATGCCTGAATTTACAATTATGCACAATATACCAAGGATTATTCCTATTATTGAATGGATTACCCAATTGCTCATCAAAACACCATATACCTATTCTTGTTGAAGTAATTATGATGTGAAATATTGTAAAGATAAAAATAAAAATATATAGAGGCAATATATATTGTGGTGGGAGAATGGCTAAAAGACGAAGATTCAGCTTTTTTGATGATGATTTTGAAAGAATGTTCGAAAGAATGTTTGAGGAAATGACGAGGGGATTTGAGGATTTCGAAGAGTTAGAAAAAAGAGCAAGGGAAGGCAAATCCTTCGTAAGGGGATTCTCAATCACAATCGGACCAGATGGAAAACCAATTATACAGGAGTTTGGGGATAAACCTCAGATTACACCAAAAGGAGTGGAAGAAAAAAGAGAGCCTCTTGTTGACATTATAAACGAAAAAAACGATATTAAGA
>CAZJHL010000049.1:0-1476 GCA_964545865.1 Microcaldota archaeon
ATATTATATGCGAAATATATTTATACCTGTCTTGTTCTTTTATTTCATGGCAATCAGCACTGTTTTACTGGATTGGGATAATACGATAATAAACACAAATGAATACAAGGAGCTTTCTAAAAAGGCTGTGATAATAGGAATGCAATCGGAAGCAACTGAAAAATTCAGAATAAAACTCTCTAGAAAGGTCCTAGAAGAGACAATGGAAAAGATAAGAAAGGAAAAAGGATCCAACTATGGAAAGCTGATCGATGAGACGGCAGCGATGGTTTGCAAAGATCTTGGAATCAATGACCAGCTGAAGATGGATAGGATAGCCACTGCGGGAATAAGCGCCCACCATAAGACTAAGTACGCTTATTTTGCTTTTCTTTACAATGAAGTTATAGAAACTCTGACTTTGCTTAAGAAAAAAGGGCTGGTTATTGGAATAGCTACAGCTGGAATCACACATAAGCAGATAGATAAAATCAATTGGGCTAATTTGAACATGCTTATAGATGAAATATTTGTAACTGAGCAGTACATTCAAGAAAATAGAGTATCTCAAAGCATAGATATAAAAACGAAAGAATATTTCCTGTGGATAGCTTCGAAATTAGGCAAGGATGTAAAAGAAATGATGATGGTGGGCGACAGCTATTCAAATGATATAGAACCTTCAAAAGATGCGGGATTAACCACTGTGTATCTTAATAGGAAGTGTAGCTCAGATGAGGCAAAAGGTCCAAAGGCAGATTATATGGTGGAAGATCTGACCCAGATTATAGGCATAATTGAGTCTATAAATAAAGCTAAGTGAGTATTTATTTTCCCTTTTTCAATTTGCCTAAAAGAGTGCATGCTTTGCAGACCGATCCCGAGGTAGGCCCCCCACATAACATGCATGTGTTTATCTTCTTTTCAATATTGCTTGAATCAAATTTTTCTGATATTATCTTGCTTGTTTCAAGATAGCTTTGAAGAATTTTGAACTTAGTTCCAGAATACTTTGATTCAACTGAATTGATGAAGTCTCTCACTAATGGCCTTAATCCTTCATGAACATACGGACACTCAACGAATACTGATTTGAATCCTTTTACAACCGCATAAACTGCGATTTCCTTTTCAGGAATTTTGAAAAGAGGCCTTATTCTCATAACGAATCTTTCATCATCAATCGCGCCCCCAATTGGCTTGAATCTAAAAAGAAGATCCTCATTACGCAGTATATTCATCATATAGCTTTGGACCATATCGTCAAGGTTATGGCCTATTGCCAGCCTATCAACTTTTAGTCTCTTTGCAGCCAGATTGAGCGCATATCTTCTGAATACTCCACAGTATGTGCATGAAGAATCTTCCCTTTTGTTTTTCTGGATAGACATTATCTCGTCCAATGAATAGTCAGTCAGCTCCTTAAACGTGATTATTTCTCCAGGGATGTTGAGCTCTGAGGTAAGTTTCTTTGCTTCAGGTATGATCTTGTCTCTA
>CAZJHL010000049.1:1520-4475 GCA_964545865.1 Microcaldota archaeon
TGTGAGTTTTATCTTCATTGGTTTTGCTATTTTATGTAGAAGGTAAAGCAAAACCTGGCTATCTTTTCCCCCTGAAATTGCCACACCTATATGCCTGGCACCATCCAGCATTTTATATTCCCTTATTGTACGTTTGACTCTTCTTTCAACTGAATAAACTAAATGCTTTTCACATAAGTTCGTATTTGAATAAGATATACGAATAACTGCTGGCTTATTGCAAAAAGAACATTTGACCACAAAAACACCTTCTACATAATAAATTATTAGCCACCTAGAATTACCTTTTGAATTTCAACTTCGTCTTTATCTGATATTTTATCGAGTTCAGTTACTATCTTTCCGTTAATCTTTACAATCACAATTTGCTCATTTATATTCAGCTTTGTAAGCAATTCTTGAACTGTGCCTTCGAATTTCATATTATCAGATTTGCCGTTTATTGTATATTTCATGAGAACACCGAAAATATAAAATAAAGATGTACTTCATTAAATTAGAAATAATTTATTAGAATAGTATACAAAAATAAGGTATTTATACCTTTATTAATGAGGACTTAAGTTTTGATAACCTCAATCTTCATACTTTTCCCAAGGATAAACGATCCACTTGTTTGTAATTTTTTCAGAATAAAAGTCCGGAGACATGATTTTTTCTTTCCCATCAATGCTTTTGTCAAGAAGTGAGGCAGTGTAAACTTTTTTGGCTCCTCTCTCCTTAAGGTAGTTGCAGGTTAGGGAAAGGGTCTTTCCTGATTCCACCACATCATCGACAATAAGAACGTTCTTGTCTGTAACATCTGTTGAAAGATCCTCTGCCAGATGTGGTTTGTCTTTTGCCACTCCGGGCTTTGTATAAAATGTAACACGTATTGTAGAGAGATTTTTGTTTTTAAGAAGAGAAGAGAGTATTCTTCCAGGAATAAGTCCGCCCCTGCTTATTGCTATTATCTTGTCTATTTTTACATTCTGCTTTTCTATCTCTTCCGCAATATTCTGACACATTTTTTCTATCTTTTCCCATGAAAGATAATAGGTTTCAATTTTTTCATCTGAATTACTTTTGCGTTCCATATTAGATATTGCAAAATAAGATATAAAATATTATCATACAATAGATTACCAATGAAAATAGATCTGCACATACATTCAATATATTCAGATGGCTGTTGCAGCCCCGAAAAGATAGCTTCAAGAGCAAAGGCGCTCGGATTAGATGGGTTTGCAATAACAGATCATAATACCACTTCGGGATGGGAAAAGGGAAAAAAAGCTGCAAGAGAGCTTGGCATTTTTTTTGTAGCTGGAAAAGAAATAGTTATAAGAGAAAAGCCTAAAAAAGGAGAAAGAAAGGGAAATAAAGTAGGTGAGCTGCTTGCTCTTTTTTTGGATGAAGATCTGAAAATAAAGAAAGAAGAACAGACACCTTCAAATATTGAAGAAATAATAGATCAGATACGCGAAAGAAACGGCATAATTGGAATTCCGCATCCATTTTCTGGCCTGTTCAGAACGCAAAAGATTCTGCAACTTTTTTTAGATAGAAAAATAAAATTTGATGCAATTGAAACAAATAATGGAAGATGTAATGCAGAAGAGAATGCGAAAAGTACAGAATATGCGCTAAAACATAAAATACCTCAATTCGGAGGAAGCGATGCACATACGTTTAGAGAGATTGGAAGTGTTTATACATTTGCAGATGCAAATGATATTGAAAGTTACAGAAAGGCGATCAAAAAAGGGTTGGGAAAGCCGATAGGGATACAAAAAGGACAGTTAGAGATTAATTTGAACAGACTCAATGGAAGAATGCTGCGAATTATGAAAATTAAATCAAGAAGATAAGGCAATGAAACTAAATTAAAAAATAAGAATAAACTTAAAAAATAAAAAAAGAGATAGGAAGAATCAGCCGAACAGGCTGCCGAGTCCTGCTGCTGCCTCTTCTTCAGTCTTCTTTTCTTCTTTCTTTTCTTCCTTCTTTGCTTCAGCTGGTGCTGCGCCTCCAGCGGGTGCTGCAACTGCAACTGGCATTGAAGCGTTCTTCAACATTTCATCAATGTTTGCTCCTTGAAGAGCTGTGACTACCATCTTTGCCTTTGCTGGATCTGGTGTTAAGCCAGCAGCCTTCACGGTTGCATTCAATGCATCCTCTGTTATCTCTTTCTTGCCTGCGTGCAGCAATAAAGCAGCGTATATGTATTCCATAAATTCACCTCAAAAACATATTTTTTGATGATTATGCAGCATTCGGCACTGTCACATTGACAGACTGTGCCTGCCTTGCTGCCTTCTTCATCAATTCTTCCATTAATTCAGGAAGCATGATATCCTTCTCAATTCCAATGTGTCTTGCATTGCGGTATGCCTTCTGGATTAAAGGCTCGATTGTATCCTTTGTTATGTATCCGATCTCCATTGAAATTGCTCTTGCTTGGAAGTATCCGCTTGTCATGTCTGACAATAATTTCTTCTCATCAACATTGAGAAGCTCTTCGCTGTATACTATTCCACCTTCATACGCAAGAGGGACATGAACTCTCACTTCGAAAGGCTTTATGTCCAACTTCTGCAAAGCCTTCGCTACTACGTCCTTTATTACCTCGCCCTTCTTTGCCACCAAAGAATCCTTTCCAACTGCGACCTTTCCTGCCTGTATTCTTGCGTCTATTCCTGCAGTCTTAAGCTCTGTCAGGATTGGACCAGGTGGTAATTGTGTCTCTCCAGCAGGTACGATTATATCATATGGGGCGATTTGCCCTGACTTTGCATAAACCTTCAATGGGTTAGCGTTCATCTTTTTGTAAAGCTTGAATGGATCTGTATTTGCGATGAGCAACGCCTTTTCTCCCTTCATTGCTGGAAGAAGCGAATCAAGTTTTGCGACTTTTAGCGCTCTTTTCAAAAGGGACGTCTTGTAAATGATAACCTTTGCGTCCGCCTTAAGCTC
>CAZJHL010000050.1:0-4270 GCA_964545865.1 Microcaldota archaeon
TCCGGTTGTATGAACGAAATCTCCAAGCCTGAATCCAACCATTTCCGGCTGGATATTCACTTGCTTGAATTCCTTTCCGCTGTGGACCATGAATTTCATGCCGACCCATTTCGGAATTATTACCGCTTCTCTTATATGCGTTTTGATTGGCTTTGAAGCTCCGGATTTCTCTGCTTTTATTAGAAGTTTCTTGTATTCGATAGGCATTTTCTTGATGTATCTTCTTGCTCTTGATTCTATCAGATTTGCGAATTCGTCAAGAGACATTGCCTGAAGCTCTTCAAGAGATTTTCCACGAAATATAAATTTTCTCGCCATTTAATCACTCCTTTATGAACATCTTCAAACTCAAACTTTCTTTCTCTTCTTTCCCCTTCCTACGGAAGCAGCTGCCAAAAGACCAACCTTTCTTCCTGGCGGTGCGTTCCTTGCAACGATTGTTGAACGACCTGAGTGGTGCTGCTTTCCACCGAATGGATGGTCATATGCAGACATTGCAACTCCTCTGACCTTCGGCCAGTATCTCGCAGTCGAAGACACCATGTGGTATTTCTTTCCTGCCTTGAAAACAGGCCTTACCAGTCTTCCACCCATTGAGATCAATCCGATTTGTGCTCTGCAGTTAGCATTGAATGTCTTAACCTTCTTCGAGGGAAGAGCCACGTATACTTCCTTGTCTGTATGGGATATGACAGTTCCAGAGGTTCCTGCCGCCCTTATCAGTTTTCCTCCGTCACCTGGAATCAGCTCTATGTTGTAAACATACATTCCATCTGGTATTCTTGCCAAAGGAAGAATGTTTCCTAATTTGATTCCTGCATTCGCTCCAAATTCTATTTCATCGCCTATTGCGATTCCTTCGGGCGCAAGCAGTGATATTATTTTACCATCTTCTGTCTTTACGTTCATTATTAAGCCGCTGTGAGCAGGATTGTGTATGAATTCAAGGACCTTTGCCTTAACGACAGAATTCTTCTCTTTCTCATCATAAGATCTGAATGAAACTTCTGCATTGAATTTATGAGATGGAGCAGAGAATGCCGGGCTTCCCTTTCCTCTTCTTTGTTGGTTTAGCATTTTACCCATAAACACACCCATTTAATAATTGAATTACCATGAATTACAAAATCTTAAGCTTTGATGCGAGGTCCATTGCTGAAGACTCCTTTTTCAGCTTAACGTATGCAACTTTTTTGTTTGAGAAGTTATTCAGTATGTTGACTGAGGCAACCTTCACTCCGTATTCCTTCTCGATGTATTCCTTTATTGATTTCTTTGTTTGCTCGGAATCCACATTGAATACCAATGTATTGTTCTTAGAGATTTGGTTTATCGCCTTTTCAGTTGTTACAGGATATATAATCATAATTCCACCCGATACATATCATTTATTGAACGTAATCCATTATATCTTGCTTAAATTTTCAATAGCTGATTTTGTCCAAACTGTCAATCTTCCTGGAACTCCACCAGGCGCAAGATCGGAAACCTTCAAAGCGTCTACAGTTGTAACTGTGACTCCTGGGAGATTCTTTGCTGCTTTGAGCAGCTTTGAATCCTTTCCTGCCACCAAAAGAACTGATTTTGGCGTCTTTACTCCGCCCTTCCTTCCATTATTTCTCTTTCTTCTTTCTTCAGCTCTTTCAATATCTTTTGCAAGATCAAGATTCTTGAATAAAGATATTACGTCTTTTGTTTTTGCCAATGATTCACATGAATCGTCAAGCACTATAGGTATTTCAATCTTAGGCAATACATGTTTCTTCCCCACCATGTCTTTGTTTGCAGTTGCTGCAATTGCAGAGTGCAATGCCTTCTTCTTCTCTCTCTTGTTTATTCTCTCGACAAGAACCTTTTCTACCTTTGGGGGATGGGCCCTTCTACCTTTCACCGCCCATGGAACCACTCTTACTCTTCCGATCCTTCCCTTTGGATAGAGCTCTCTTGGAAGCTTAGCGCCACCTCTGTTCTTTAGGGAGTGGTAAGCCTCTTTCCTACCGACGTACCTTGCGGTTGTCTGCAAACCTGCTCTTGGAAAAGTTCCTTTCGGTTGCAGCTTTTCTGATTCCTCAGACAAAACTGCCCTTCTTATAAGATCTTCTCTAACCTCTGTTTTGAATATCTCGGGAAGCTCGATTTTTCCAGCGGATGAACCGTTTTGAGAGTATAATGAAATACTTGCCATATGATCAACCTATTATCTCTTGAATATTAGAACCATAAAATCTGTGGCTTCTGCACAGAGTCATTCCTTATGGATTTTCTAAGGAATACGAATCTCTTCTGAGTTCCTGGAATCGAACCCTTGACACATATGTACTGGGATTTGACCTCCCCATAATGAGGATAGCCACCAGGCACATTTGCGTTTGATGAATCGCTTCCTATGATCAGTATCCTGTTGTTGTATTGAGTTCTTCTGTGGAATCCTTGCTGACCGGCTTGGGGTGTAGTATACATGACATATGCTGGATGCCATGGACCAAGGGTACCCCTGTGTCTCACTCTTCCAGTATTGTGCGGTCTCTGTTTGTGGATTCCGAATCTCTTGATGACTCCCTGCCAGCCATGTCCTCTTGTAACCGCTACTGCGTCAACGTATTCTCCTTCTTCAAAAACATCCTTTGGAGTTATCTCCTTTCCGATTATGGATTTCACATATTCCAATTGAGATTTTACATCGTTTCCTCCGATGGCAATTTCAACTATGTCTCCTTTCTTCTTCGGAGTTCCTGCCTCTTGCGCGTTTGTTATTGCAATAACTGAAAGATAAAGATCTTTCTTGTCTTCGTCTTTGAATGAAGAAATCTTCTCCTCAAGCCATTTCATGTCGTTTCTCTTCTTCTCTTTCTTTGACATTCCGAGCATTGATGCAATTTTAGATGTCACTGAAAGAGCGTCACCCAAACATTTGGTTCCAGTCAATGTCTTTTGATAGAGTCTTGCGCCGAACACAGTTATCTTTGGTGCTTCGAGCACCGTCACCGGCACAGTCAGTTCCATACCCTTTGTCGCGGATCTGGAATCGTCTATCATTCCTGCCTGTCTCATCCCGACTTTGTACACAGGATATCCTAACAACTGAACCTTGTCAGTAATTCTCCAAGTTCGCATTCTTGGAGTAATGTCTCTCGAACGTTTTCTTGGTTTGAATGCAAGAGAACCTGCTCTTGGCTTAATAACTTTTCCCATTTACCATCACTTTGTGAATTATGAATATGAATATTAACACTGCATGTTATGAACTGATTTTACATCTTTACAGCGCGGTAGTGCATTATAAATGCAGTATACCTGTCACGCATCGGGAGATACGTGAGTCTCTCGCGTTAATCGATCGCAGAGACCGCTTTGCCGGGAAACGATCTAAAAATCGTTAATATATAATATTATATTAGATTTATAAATATTACTATGCCATGCGTAATCTATCTTTTGAAGCTAGATGAATCATTAGAAAAAAGGTTCAGATATGTTTATGAACATTTACAATTAAATATATTCATCTAATTCTGGAGGTGTTGGAATGGATAAGACGATCGAGAATTTAGCGAAGGCGTTTATAGGTGAAAGCCAGGCAAGGAACAGATACACTTTCTATGCGAAAGTGGCAAGGAATGAAGGATACGAACAGATTGCAGAGATATTCCTGATAACTGCGGACAACGAGAGGGAGCATGCAAGCTGGCTGTTTAAGCTCATGAACGAATTGAAGAAAAAGGCTGCTGAGAGAGGGGAGAAGATAGAGAGATACAACGAAATAAAAGTTGAGGCATCGGTGCCTACGGTATTCGGAACGACCATTGAAAACCTTAAAGCTGCAATCGCAGGAGAAAATTATGAGTACACTAAGATGTATCCTGAATTCGCAGACATTGCGGAAAAGGAAGGATTGAAAGAAATCGCGCAGAGAATCAGGGCTATAGCAAAGGCTGAAGAGCATCACGAGGAGAGATACAAGAAAATACTTGAGCAGCTCGAGAAAGGAACCTTCTTCAACAAGAAAGACAAAGTATGGTGGGTATGCAGGGAATGCGGATATGTGCACTTCGGAAAATTCCCGCCTGAGAAATGCCCGTCCTGCGACCATGCAAAAGCATTCTATCAGCTTAAATGCGAAGAGTATTGAACGAGTATGGATTTTTGAAAGATTGATGGTGATCTGATGACTGAACTTAATCAGATATATAAGTGCAGTATATGTGGAAATATAATAGAAGTAACCCATGCAAGCATGGGAACTCTTGTGTGTTGCAACAAGCCGATGGAA
>CAZJHL010000051.1:0-3096 GCA_964545865.1 Microcaldota archaeon
CCGGAACAGGATCACGATCCATATCTGCTCAGCGATCATAGACTGCAAGTCACTGTCCAGGACCCCTCTTCCCCTGCCCCCTTTCGGGTCAGCGCCGACAACAACAGGTTTTCCTTTTAATTCAGGCCTTCTTAATTCTTCGCATGCAGTAAAAAAGCTGTCCATATCTACATGCGCTATTATCCTCATTTTTTCCATCTCTATCCCTGGTTCAGTCAAGTGTTTTTAAGATTCTCTGTATTGCGCTTATATTTGAGAGAACAGCGAGAATTATTATTAGGTATTGGAATGCAGCAAGGTTAAATTCCGCAATTATAAGTCCGATTGTGTATATTCCTACCCTTTCAGCTCTTTCCAATATGCCGCCCCTCAGCTCTTTCTTCAATTCCTTTTCAGCCGCGGCTGCCTTTACATAGGTGGTTATCATCGCGCCAAACAAGAATAAAAAGATCCATGCATGGAAATCAAACACAATCGGTTGCCATTGAATGAATGCGAGAGGAAATATGAAAAGAAATTCATTGTATCTGTCAACCACAGTATCCAAAAATGCACCGAATTTTGTAACCTTTTTCGTTTTTCTTGCGACCGCACCGTCAATTAAATCTATCAAGCCAGAGATGATTATCAGGAATGCACCTAATAAAAAGTATCTATTAAGTATAGATAGGGATGCTGCCATAGCAACTGCCAGGGAGACCACGGTCCAGGTGTTTGGAGAGATGTTGAACCGTGCAAAGTTATCTCCTATCCATTCTCGGATTTTTTTAAGTGTTTTATTTTCAGATTTTTCGAAAAGCATCCCATCACTTCATTTATAGCTTAGCATTCGTTCGCCATTGTTGTATTCACTAGAAATGAAGCTAGAAAAGAAATATAAACTGTTTCCTGTAAGAATTAATCTAGTGATGATACGAGGTATTGCTGAGCTGCAAATTTTGCAAGCCGTGAAGATAAGAGGATAAGCTGATCTCTTAAGTTCCTCGTTATTATGGAATTTATTTGTGGGAAAATGACTAGCCTAAACAATCTGGAGCAGCTTAGATTCGCTGCGAGATATCCGTTCTCAAAGACAGCTAGAAATATTCTTTCACAGAGCAATTTCAAGATCGATTACGAAAAAATTCAGTTCGCAAAGAAGCGCATAATGGAAGCTCTTTTCGAGGAGAAGGTTTCGGTATTGGTAATCGGAGACGAATCGCTCTACGAAAAATACCTAGTTTCATATCCATTATCAAGGATGATAATCTCGCTTTTCGATTCGCAAGTAAGGAATAAGTTCGTGGCCAATGAGGTCAAACGCGCGTTAGCAAACATCACGGCAGACAACTTCGAGTACATTGAAGAAGCGAAAAGAGTCGCAAAGGAAATGGACATTGAATTAGATGGATTAAGAATATCTGTGGAGAAATATCTTCTTTATGTTCCGAAAACAGAAGAAGGAAGGTTGGTTTTTCAAAATCTTAAAGATGGGATGGTACTTTTGAACGAAGCAACCTTCATGTCCTTTATTTCAGAGGTCATAAGACAAAATATTGAGTCCGGCATCCCAATTCCAAAGGAAAACTTTCCTAAGGAGCTGCTGGGCGATATAGAACAGGTAGCAAAGGAGATAGAGGTTGAAGTGAACAGAAGAAGAGAGGCGAAGGAAAGGGTCGCTGTCATGTTCGCTAAATCAACCGGAGAGATGGCACCATGCATGGCAAAGATTTTAGAAAGAGCAAGAAACGGAGAGAATCTTCCGCATTTCGCAAGAGTTGCAATTGCATCCTATCTTCTTAAGAGAGGAAAATCTGTCGATGAGGTGGTGGAGGTGTTCTCCAATACTCCGAACTTTGATGAGAAGATAGCAAGATATCAGGTTGAGTTCATAGCAAAGAAGGGATATAATCCGCCTTCGTGCCAGATGATGGAGTCCTACGGGTTAAGGCTTCCAGAGTGTGGTTGCCTTGGGGAAAGAGGCCATAAGAATCCATTGCAATATGGAACACGATCAATTAAAAGGAACGGATTAAGAAGAGGTAAGAGGTCTTAGGTGTTTTTATGGACGAAGAGACATTTGTAACAGAGAAGTTTAAACAATACTATTCTAATCATTGGACAAAAGCACCGAAGAAAGTTCACACGAGAGAGTTTGGTTTTGGCGCATGGTCGAAAAAAATTGAATCAAGGCACTATTCTTTTTCAAGCGAGAAGGAACTGAACGCTTATTTAGGGAGGAACGCACCGCTATTCATCTCATATTCGGAGGCACACTACAAGTATCCGGCGGCCAGGCCTATTGAAAAAAAGGAGTGGATCCAAGGAGATCTAGTTTTTGATATCGACGCAAATGAATTGGGAATGCCGTGCACAGATAAGCATGGAAAGGAATGGGTCTGCGAGAAATGCATGGACAGGGCCAAGGAATGCGCGTTGAGGCTGATTGACGATTTCCTTTTAAAAGATTTTAGTATACCAAAAGAGGAGATAGAGGTGAATTTTAGTGGAAATAGGGGTTATCATATTCACATACCAACGAAGTTCCAATCACTGAAGACATACGGGAGAAAAGAGATTGCAGATTACGTCAATGCAAATGGATTGGATTACGAGCATTTCTTTTATCAGGACCCGATTCATAAACGATCTATAGGTCCTAAGACAACAGATGGAGGCTGGAAGGGAAGAATCGCAAACTTTGTTGTCAGGCATATAAAAGAAAGATCTCTTGAAAAGATCGGAATCCATAAGAAAACAGCAGAGAGATTCTATTCTAGGGTCGACGCGTCAGAGCAGATTTCAAATGGGAATTGGGAAGCGGTTTACGTCTCAGACAAGAAGAAGTTCTTTTCTCAGATTGTCGAGGCGATAAAGAAAGACCAGGCCGCATTTGTGGACGAAGGGGTAACGTTCGACACAAGCAAGCTTATAAGAATGCCAGATAGCATCCACGGAGAGACAGGTTTGCTTGCGCAGAGGTTCGATGTAAAGGATTTTGACAGATATGATTGGACAACAAGGCCAGTCATATTTTCTGAAAACCCGATTAAGATTTACGTGCGCTCTTGTACGGAATTCATTCTTAAGAATCAAACATTCGGCCCATACAAGGAT
>CAZJHL010000051.1:3106-4131 GCA_964545865.1 Microcaldota archaeon
AGCTTCCAGAACATGCAGCCATCTACTTGCTGTGCAAGAAAGTCGCAGTTCTTCCTGAAAATAAAGACAGGTCCGTCGTCTAAATTGGCCTAAATTCAAAATTAAAACCGTAAGCTTTATTTATTTCAAATGCTTCTTATTTTTGTGATAAAATGATTTTCGAAGATAAAAGCAATTCAAGGCAATCCGATGGTAAAGAAGGAATGGATTTCGAGCACATTTCTAATTTCATTAACAACGAGGGAATAATGAAGCCTTCCGATAAAAGACAATACAGCGATTCCCTTGCACAGTATTCAAAGAAAGGAATCATCGCTGAAGACCAAATCCTTATAGTACGAAATCTGTTAAAGAAGAAGGATCCAGAATTGATAAAGAAGCTGAGATGGCAGACATTGTCATGCCTGATTAAAGATTCCAACCCGGGCGTAAGGAGAATCATTTCGTATTCTCTTAGACTGAATCAGAATCCTGAAAAAGCAAGCGCATTGCTTATACAAGCATTAGAAATGGAAAGAGACTGGATTGTGAAGGAGGAGATGATCAATTCTTTATCTGAGCTGGGGTTGAGATTCAATAAAGGAAATCAAATAAGGGAGGAAATCGAGCTTTCGATACTTCCATTTCTTTCAGACAAGCGCCACGTCATCAGGATGGCGTCCCTTAAGGCAGTGTCAAAGCTAAAAATTTCCGAAGCGAAGTCGGAATTAAATTCTATGTCGATTTTAGATCCAGTATTAAACGTAAGGGTTAAGGCAGCACAGATTCTACAAGATCTTACGGCGAATAATGGTTTTTAAAATAACATTTGGAAGCTTACTCGAACAGAGAAATGTAATGATTAATATATATTTCTGTTAAATTCATACTGTTTTTGGAACCAACTTTTGCTTTTAAGATGATTATATGGAAGAGATCACATACGATGAACTTATGAGGATACATGCAAGGGAAAAAGGTTCAAGGCTTTCAGCCATACCTTCAAACTTTTACCAGCTTGCAGGCAGGTTGCTTGCTTCCTATGA
>CAZJHL010000052.1:0-4087 GCA_964545865.1 Microcaldota archaeon
CTAAAATAAGAAAAAATGACGTTTGATTTTTTAAGTGGATGAATTTTAAATTTATTGTTTATATCTTATTATGGCAGAATCTAAAAAAATAAAGATAGGAATTTCTGGAATAGATGAGATGCTTAATGGAGGAATACCTAAGAGGCATCACGTACTGGTGTCAGGTGGTCCAGGAAGCGGCAAGACGCTTTTCGCTTTTGAATATCTTTATCGCGGAGCAAAGAATGGGGAAAAGGGACTTTTTATAACATTAGAAGAGAATCCAGAGTTGATTGTTGAAAATGTAAAAGGTGCATTCTCAGGACTAAAAGACATAGATTCGCTTATTAATAAAGACATTTTTATAGTAAAGCCTGCAATGTATGACTTTAAGAATTTCTCAGACATTCTTCAGTCATACGTAGTACATCATGGAGTTAAGAGAGTTGCGATTGACTCGTCTACTTTGCTTAGGTTTAGCTTTGATGAAATTTTCGAGTTTAGAAAGAAACTGATAGAGTTCCTGAGTTTTTTAAGGAATCTCGACTGCACAGCACTCATCACCTCTGAGCTAGAGAGTCCAATCAGGAGCAAGATGAAGTTTAGCATAGAGCAGTTTGCTGCAGATGGAATAATGGTGCTCTATAACATGCCTAGAAAAGAAAAAAGAATAAGGGCCTTAGAAATAATCAAAATGAGAGGGACAGATCACTCAAGAGATCTCGTTCCTATTAAGATAACATCGCAGGGAATAATGGTATTTCCAGGTGAAAAGATTTATTGATTCACATAATGGGCTAGTGGTAAGATGAAGAATTATAATGAAAACCAATACGTCTCATTCATTTTTGATATGGGGGAAGAAGTCGATTTAGCTAAGTTGTCAAAGAGCAAGTTATTCATTACATTGCCTAAAGAATCAAATTTTGTTTTTTCAATAATAAATAACAAAATACAGTTCATTGTTTTCAAGAACGGAAAAATTAGGATAACATATCCAAACGGAGACTTAGAGTCTCTTCAAAAAAACATTTCAGAGTATGCGACCCAGATAACTGCGCTTTTCAATGAGGTTAAGGAAAGATGCAAGATAAAGACTGACGTATCTTTTGTCATCTCTAAAGGCAGAATAGAAACCGAAAAAGAAGAATTCGAAATAAGGAAAGCAATAACAAAGGATGATTGCTCAGTCCCGATAGAGCTTTTTGTGGACATATCGTTTATTTCGCCAATGCAGCTTTTCGGACAGTACAATCAAGAAAGACTGCTGACATTTTCGGGAGAGAAATTTGGAAGAAGGCTATCTGCAAAATCAAAGCAGGATCTTGAAATGCAAATAAAGAATTTCATAGAATCCAACAATTTAGGGTCTGTTGAGTTCATAAAAATAGATGAGGATGAAATCGGAATAAAGCCTTATTCATCTTTCAGGGTGTATAAGAGTAAATTTGTTTACGGTTTGCCCCCTACAGGAAAGGCGGAATGCTATTTCATACAAGCTCTTATAAGGGGTGCGTTCGCGTCTTACCTAAAGCAAGAAAACATAAACGTAGTGGAATCAAAGTGTTGGAGAAAAGGAGATGTCTATTGCGAATTCAATGTATGCATGCTAAAACGTGCATAATTTAAATATTACTGACAAATTCAATATAGTTATAATTAATATTCTCTGCAAACAAGTCTGTGTCAATAAATAAGTGTAGATTCTATGCCTTCTCAAAAAGAAAAATTAGGAATTGAATTTATAGATTCTCTAATGCAAGGAGGAATGCCACTAAAGTCATGCGTACTTGTCGAAGGAACTTCAGGAATAGGCCAGAATGTCATGCTTTATCAGTTTTTATACGAAGGTATAAAGAAAAAGGAGAAATGCATCTACTTATTTTCCGGACACATGATTGATGAGATATTGGACGAGTTCGAATCTTACGGAATGGAAGTCAAAGAGAAAGACATTATATGGATAGACGCTTCAGCTTCGAATGAGAATTCAATTCAATGCGATCTATCAGAACTTTACACTGTTTCTTCTGCGATAAAAAATGTAATATCAGAAAGGAAAAAAGGAGAGAGCATAAGATTCGCAACAGATTCAATCTCACCAATGCTTATGGCAAACAATCCAGCAGAGGTTTACAAATTTCTTTCTTCGCTTATAACTGAGCTTAAGAAATGCGATGCAGTTTCATTATTCATAATCGAAGATGCAATGCATGAGCCACAGGTAACAGCGTCTATTGAGCAGTTGTGCGATGGAGTTATAGAACTAAAGGCAATAGAAAAGGATTTAGAGATTGAAACAGTCATGAAAATAAAGAAAATGAAAAACATTCCTCCATTTCAAAAATATTTCAAATATAAAGTAACAGAGCAAGGTTTAGTGGAAAAGAGGGAATAATATGTCTGAAATAGCAAACGATTCAAACTTTACAAATGCAATCGCGGAACTCGCCGGCTTGTCCGCGCCGTTCTATCTAATAATAGCGCTATCGCTGCCGATAATCGCAGCATTCCTAATCTATAGATATTTGATAACAGACAAGATAGTTGTAGACAAGCTTGCAAAGAAAAGATTATTTGCCTCAATGCTAACCGCTGTGTTTTCAATACTATTTACTGAGATAGACGCAATAGGTTCTCTTACAGGTTTGGAATTTAGCCAATATACTCTAATAAGAAGATACATAGGAGCTGTTGCTATTTATGGAGTTTATCTTCTCTTCTGCTCCCTGATTGAATCTGCTTTGAAATATGACTACACGCACAATAGAAAGAGGCTTGTGCAAGACGGCCACATGGGAAGAATATCTAGTTTCATTCTAATTGCAGTCTTATTGATCTCTCCATTCATCCAGGAAAAAGAAATTTCAGATTTCTTCACCTTCATGATTGCAGTACTACTGCTTCTCATACTCACAATAGCGCTCAAGGTTTTGAAAGACACTGAAAAGGGAATAAAGGACAAGACAGCGAGGAAATTTACGGTCTGGTCGTGCTATCAGGTTGTGTTCATGTGCATAGGTGCTTTCTTTAACACAGTCGCAATCTTGGCAAGCCTTCCTCCAGCAGCAAACCTAATAAGGATACCAATGTCAATCCTAGTTGCATACGCAGCATATAAGGTTTCAAAGAATCTCATAAAAGTTGAAGAAGAATAATGCACCGCTTGTTTATTGTTATATTTTTCCTCTAAAGGTGATCATATGGATTTAAACTTACCGAAAAGAAGAGAGACATTCCAAGTGAAGGTTGGGAATATCAGCATAGGCAGCAATAGTCCTATCGTTGTTCAATCAATGACAAATACAAACACAGCAGATGTTGATGCAACTGTAAAGCAGATAATTGAATTAAACAATGCTGGTTCAGAGATGGTAAGGTTTACAGTTAAAGATGAGGCAATGGCAGCCGCAGTGCCAGAAATAAAGAAAAGATTAATTGATCAGGGATACACTCTTCCTTTAATTGGCGACTTCCATTTCAACGGAGACATTCTTCTATCTAAATATCCTAAGATGGCGGATGCGCTTGACAAATGGAGGATAAATCCAGGCAATGCAGGAAGCGATGAAAGATTCAGAAATGTAATCAAGCTTGCAATAGATTATGGAAAGCCCATAAGAATAGGTGTGAACGGAGGTTCTTTAGACCAGAAGCTTCTTGCCAAGATGATAGAGAAGGATTTGAAGAAGCCGAAGGAAAGGCAATTGGGTGCGCACAGGGTTTTTCTTGACGCAATGATAAAGAGCGCTTTGACTTCCGCAGAATCAGCTGTGGAAGTAGGAATGCCTGAAAATGCAATCATACTTTCAGCTAAGGTTTCAAACGTAAGGGATCTGATTTATGTTTATTCAAACCTTGCAAAGAAATGCAAGTATCCTCTTCACCTAGGTCTTACAGAAGCTGGCGGAGGATCAAAAGGAATTGTTGCGTCAGCACAAGGTATAGGAATTGTTTTGAACCAAGGAATTGGAGACACAATCCGTGTTTCCATCACTCCAAGGCCAGGACACAGCAGGACTGAAGAGGTGATAGTTGCGCAGGAAATACTTCAGACATTGGGTCTCAGGGCATTCTTTCCAATGGTGACAAGCTGCCCAGGATGCGG
>CAZJHL010000053.1:0-325 GCA_964545865.1 Microcaldota archaeon
CTGACCTTTTTTTAGGCATGTTTGTACCAGTGTATTTCCTGAACAATTGTAAGCATTCCTGCTAACTAAAGTGCAAGATGATGACTTGAAATAGTACATACTTGCAAGAACATTGCTTCCATCGCATGGCAAAGCACCACACAGCTTATTAGTTGGACATGTACATTTACCGTCATAACCTATATCGCACGCGTATGTTGTATAGTATCTTTCGGTTCTTTGAGCAGTTGTTACTGAACAGAAACGATTATCTGTTAATGTATAGGGATTGGATTGTTCTCCAGAAGTTAAAGGTGAAGAGGTATAATAACAGTAAGAATCAGCT
>CAZJHL010000053.1:346-927 GCA_964545865.1 Microcaldota archaeon
CATCAGAATACAAACCCGTTGGACTACATGTTACGGTGCTGCCTGATTTTTGGACATTACATAATAGATTAGAAACATCTGTTTTTTCTTTGCCTTGGAAATAATTGAATTGAAGCTGTCCACCGCTCGAAACTGAACAGTTAATAATTGAAGCTAAAGAAGAATTCTTAATTACGGAACCACCATTGCAAGCTTCGCCATCTAACTTTGCTTGGAACAGACACTGTGGCTGGATACCTGGAACTTCGGATTGAGTATCTTTGGAATAATCTGTTGTGCATTCTAAATCTCTTGAATACTGATCTTTTACTGTGCATGAAATATTATTATCTAATTTACATGCTAATGATGAATTGATTAAATAATAAGAGCAATATGTAGAAGGATCCGACTCGTTTACTATTCCTGTGCACCCATAATCTCCAGTCTGCTGCTTTACAGAACAAGTATATATCCTTTTACAAACGCTACCTGTATCTGTTGCTTGAACTCCAACTGGATAAATAGTCCTTTCAGCTATCTTCTCTCCAGTATCTAGATTAGTGATTGATATATTTCTAGGAGAATCTGGAGTAAAACAT
>CAZJHL010000053.1:959-1200 GCA_964545865.1 Microcaldota archaeon
CGCTATTGACTTGATTTCAAATTCTCCATTTCTGATAGAGACATTGATTATAGAATTCTTAATGATAATCTCCCCAGAGCCTACGATTACTGTGTTATTTCTAACTGTATATGTTGCATTCCCTGCTCGGTCTGGAATCCATGTAGCTATACCTGGTAATCCATTACTATATTTTGGAATATTAAGATTATATGTGTAGTCCACATTCAATTCGTCTACTAATATGATTTGAACTTTATAA
>CAZJHL010000053.1:1212-4062 GCA_964545865.1 Microcaldota archaeon
TTATTGAATTTCACGGGTCCGCCAACTGCAACCATTCCTGTTTCTGGATAAATCGGCGTTGAGATAATTCCAATGCTTGCATCATATGCAACTGTTGTAATATTACCTTTCATATTTGAAAGTTGGTCATAAAATGTAAAGGTTGTATTCTTTGGAGTGTCTGAGGTAGAGTTTGATTGCAATGGTAAAAGAGTGAAAGACCTTGAAGAAATAATCCCACTTTCGTTTTTCTGCAGATCTATGCTATGATTAATGACGTCCTTATTAGTGAATGTGATTGTACTTCCTGCAGGTATGAATGCCTCAGATGGTGAGAAAACGGAGGAATGCATCTTCACAGTGGCATTATGGAATGATGGAATCAGCAAAGACATCGCACCCTGATCTGCATATTTCCTCATGTCATAAAGAATCTGAGAAGACAAGTCCCCATGGATAACTTGAGTTGGTAAGTCCAATGTCAAATTGTTAAGCGGATTTTCAAGAACATATTCAGAAGTGTTTGCGAATGTTATTACTAGCGTTTTATTAGTATTGTTTTCATAAAGTATAGATGTGTATGTTTCTACTGGAGCGGCTAATCTAACGGAATCACCATTCGAATCTGACTTGTTTAATCTTATTTCTGGAGGTCCCAATATAGTTATTGGAATCTGGGAGAATGCGTTTATTATTGTTTGATTCGTAATTCCGCTTCTAGTCAAATTCTCTTTGACTGTTGAATCAGTCAATATTGTACTTCGACTAATTTCGAATATATAGGGGGATCCGGGCAAAATATTGATTTGATCTCCATTTGATTCCACTCTTATAGTATGATTCTTATCGTCGCTATTTTCAACATAAAGTATTAGTTTGGTATAACTCTTGACTGGAGACGTTAATAAAGTGACTTCATTTTCAGTTTTTACTATATCTGCCAATCCGGTAGAATTCGCAGATAAAACCACATATGAAACCTCAAATAATTCAGACGGAACGTTCTGTCTGTTTATAATCTTAAAATATGAAGGAGAGGTTATATACATCTCTCCCGATGAAGTCATATTGACGTTCGGTGGATTAACAAACAATGAAAATGGAACTGGGCCTCTTGAGGATAAGATTGCTCCGCTTCCATCAATCACACCTACATCTGAATAGATCTCTTTCCCGTCCAACTGCCTTGTATAAAGATTACCTTCCTGCATTGTGTTTTTATCTATACAATTTGTTTGAGATGGAGCCAATATTATATAGTTTCCATTCTCATCTTTTAAAGTATGATTCTTATTATCGTTATTCACCCAGCATATTTGGGAACCTGGCCTTACAACTAATGAAGTTGTGTCGAAACCTGCACCACCAGAGAGTATTTGTATGTTTCTTGAATCCACTTCTTTAATGTTTACAATGTTCTTTACTTCTAAATTAGGAACAAATGTGGTGGCGTATGAATCAGTTCTGTTCATTGTTAGCCAACATACATTATCTGACAATGGTGGAATCTGACCTGAAAAGAATGTCTTCCCAGATGAAGATTTTGTTATTATACTTCTTGATATGGCTGATGGATTTATCCAGCATATCTTTGTTCCAGGTGGGCTTTCTACTTCCTCAGGTTCAAAACCTATTGGTTGGATAGAAATTGTTGCTGAAGGCTTTCCTGTCCCTATTGTCCAATTTGCAACCCTTCCATCTGTTGTTATTCCTTGATACTTTCCAGGCAATGCACCTTGGATGCAGCAATATGATGCAGTTGGCAAGGATTCATTCATTAGCCATACCCATTCGTATCCATTTTCAGTTTCTGTGTATTTTGAGATTGAAATGATTAAACCTTCTGTTTCGCTCCTGAAACAGATTAAATCACCCAGTGGTCTATATATCTCATACCCTGGATCGATTGTTCCATCTCTCTTAAATAAGAATCTCTGGAGAGGAGACTGTACAAACAAATACCCTATTTTGTCGGTTGAATTGTCCTTGATCTTGTACTCCCCTGTTTGTGGTGCTCTTATTGTTTGAACTGGATTTGAAAGATTCAGAGTAATATTGTTCTCATAGCTGTAATCATCAAACCTATTTATACTGTTCATAGTTAGGTTGTGCTCTTTTCTTTCAATAAGACTGAAATTGATTCTTCCCCCTTCATTTACGACCGTATAGTTAGGAACAATTTTCTGGCCCACGTATATCTGAGTTGTATCTGTTGCCTTTAGCACTGATAAATAAGCATAATCGCCGTTTGAATCCTTTATGTGATAAAAGCCTTCGTAGGGTTGGTAACAGGAAGATTGATCTGGTTGAAGAGTGTATTGTCTTACTACGCTTTGATCCTGAAGGTTGACGACAGTTATATCATGCTTAATTTTATCATTATTATTAAAACATAGCTCTAAACCAGCAGGTATTGTCAGAAATGGGGGATCAAACGTGGTATTTCCTAATGAAACGTTTACTATTGTCTCCTTCCATGGGACGCATAATTTCTTTGCTTCTTCATAATCCTGGAAGGAAGGACCCTGACCAAGCATGAAGAATGGAACTTGGATGTTTCCTGCAGGCTGGGTTTCTTGTGTAATTGGGTTATATTTGTAGGTCCCATAGTAAGACTGAAGATAGCTGCTTAGCTTACTGAATGAAACGTTGTTATCAAGTAATGTCCTGCCTCCTTGGAATGTTGAAAATGTATCATAGCTGCAGTTTGGGTAGTAATATACTTCGTTAGTATATTGGTTTACACATTTGAATTTTGCTTTGTATTCACCATATATTTTACAATTAAAAATGTAACTTATTCCTATGTCCCAACCACCACAATCTCCAGAACCGCATTCGTTTAGTTTTTCAGTTAGAATAGTTTGTACT
>CAZJHL010000054.1:0-3909 GCA_964545865.1 Microcaldota archaeon
TTTATAGAAACCATCGATCCTTCAAAGATAATATGCGTGCACGGAGATGATTGCGAGGGATTCGTTTCTGAATTGAAAGAGAACGGATTCGACGCGGTCGCCCCAGAGATAGGGGATGTGGTCCAGATCTGAATTCTATAGAGATCTGAAATATAGAAATGCGCTTAATATACGTTCCATTAGAAATTGGAAAGGTATAAAAATACCAAACGCTCTTCTTTTAGTATATTGTCGAATAATGTATCTGCATTTGATATAGGGTGAGAATGTGCATATGAGGAATAAACTTCCTAAATTAAATAGGGAAAAAGAGCTTGAAAAATTCGCAAGACTTAGCGAAGAGTTCGACAGGATTGAGGACATAAGGAAATCGATGGACGGAATAACTTATTTGCTTCCAAGCGAAAGAGAGAAGATCGAAAACATGCTTTTTGACATCCACATAAGGACGCTCAGAAATATGGAGTGGCAAAGAAAAATACTCAATCTGCCGACTTCCCTTGTCGGAGATGTTGACGAGCTGATAAAGACAGCAGAAGAGACAAGAAAAAGAGTGATTTCCAGAATAAAAGAAGGAAAGATAAAGACAAAAGAACTCTTTGAATGATACAAAATTCAACAAAAAAATTCAAAACAGAAAAAGACTCCAGATAAACGGAGAGCGCAAGATTACATCTCTCTGTTTATCACGAAGTCGAACAAAGCCTCTATGAACCTCTTCGGCTCGCTGTCCTTCATGAATTTGTAGTGCTTGTCGAAATTCTTTCTTGCTCTCTTTGCAAAGAATAGCGCCTTTTCCTTTGCATATTCGATGCTTCCGTATTTTTTCATAAGAGAGAGTATGTAATTGACTTCCTGCTCTGTCTTTTCGCTCCTCTCCTTGTTCATTATCTCAATTACTCTTTTCTTCTCATCCTTTGAGGCATACTTCATCAGATGTATGAGCATCAAAGTTCTCTTGCCCTCATAGATGTCACCAGCTATTTCCTTGCCGTACTTGTCCTTCTCTCCAACAAGATTAAGTATGTCGTCCTCTATCTGGAACGCTAATCCTATGTCGTCCCCTATTTCATAGAACGGCTTTAGCTTAGACTCCTTTACTCCTGCGACTATCGCGCCAAGCCTGAACGGAGTTATGAACGTGTATCCTGTTGTCTTTCCTTTGCACATTACGTAGTAATCCTCCTCGCTTATGTCCCATCTCTTTTCATGCACCCACTCAAGCTCCATCGATTGGCCCTTGACGCACCTGTCCATCATCTTTATGAACTCATCCATCACCTTGAATGTGAGCTCGTCGCCAAGCAGCTTCCTGTTCTGCAGAAGAACGTCCCACATCTTTATATGCAGCGCGTCTCCTGTGTTGTTCGCCAATGGCATGCCGTATAAATGATGGAGCGCTGGCTTTCCTCTCCTCTCTTCCGAATAATCTTCTATGTCGTCATGTATGAGAATCCAGTGCTGGAAAAGCTCCAGCGCTATTGATATATTCTTCATTTTTTTAGGATCCCCGTTGAAAGCCTTGCAAGACTCCAGCGCAAGAACTGAACGCAGATGCTTTCCTCCTCTCAACGGGTAGTCAAGCATCATCTCTTTTAGCTTTGATTCCGGTTCCTTCTCCAAATAAGCGAGGGTGTCCTTCTGGATCTGCTCGCCGTCTCTCTTTAAAATCTGCATAATGTCTATTTTATCATCCGCATTTTCTGATTTCTTTGCCATAAACTCACAAAAGAAGATTGTATGGAAAAAAATAAAAAACTATGAATAATTCCATGTGAGATTAAAAAAAAAGAACGAGTGAAAATTAAAAGAAATCAAATTAAATATATTAAAAAGGAAACAGAATCTTATATTGTTTCCTTATCTATTCTTTGGTTATCGGATATCGGCGTTCTCCTGGTCAATAAGAATCTCTTCAGCTCTTTATCCTTCTCAGAAAGCATCTTCAGCCAAATACCTTTCTCGCCTTTGCCGAGTGTCCTTTCTGATTTCTCCTCCCATTTTTTACTCCATTTTTCCAATTGATCACCATTTAGCGGCACCGAATGTTTTCCGGAATCGCAAAACAGCCGGTACAGCATTTAAACAAACAACATATGTAATAAGAACCACGCATAACTTATTTATAAATCTTTCCTTTGAATACCTTGATCCTGTCTTGGCCTCTTCTACATCTTCTCAGGTATCGAGATGCCCAGCAAAGCCAAAGAAGAAGAAAGAGTGTACAATGCAGCCTGTGTCATGCCTAACCTTATCTTCTGCTCTTCTTCGCTCGACTTAAGAACAGGAGTGGACTCGTAGAATTTGCTGAATGCGTCCGCAAGCCTGAGCGAGTATTCCGCGATTATGTTTGGCTGATAGCTGGATGCCGCCTTCTCCACGACCGACTCGAACTCAAGAATTGTCTTTGCAAGTTCCCTTTCGGTTTCGTTTAAAGAATAATTCTTCGCGTATGATGGTTTGATGGAAGGCTTTACGCTTGACTTTTCAAGTATCCTTTTTGCTCTCACTCCAGCGTATTGCAGATACGGCCCTGTGTCTCCCTCAAAGCTTATCGCCTTGTCCCACTCGAATGTGACCCTCTTGTTTGGAGAGATTCTGAGGAAGGAGAACTTTATTGCCGCGTTCACTATCTGTCTTGCGATTTTCTCCCTTTCCTTTTCGTTTATGCCTGATTTTTCTACTCTTTTGTCTATCTCTAAAAGAGTTCTTTTCATTCCTTCTGCGAAAAGATCATCTGCTGAATATCCAAGCCAGGTCCCTTCCCTCCCGCTGAACGCCGCCTCAGGTAAGGTTACGTGCTCGTATGCGACATGGATGTAATTGTTGGCTTGCGCCTCATATCCCATCTTCCTGAGAACATAACGGATCAGATCCTGAAGATAGGTCTGCTCCACTCCTATTATGTTGACAACTATGTCACCCTTTCCAAACCCCTTCACATCTCTTCCGTTTATGTCTGTGGAGTATAGGGATTTCTTATTCGGCTGTTTCTCGAAAACGCTGTATTTCATATTTCCTTCTGCAAGGCCGAACTTCCACATAGCAAGCGCGATATCCTTTGCCGTGTATGTTGGGACACCGTCAGACCTCACTATAACTTTCTCGTCGGATTTCAAAGACGGGAACTCTGATTCGTCAAGCTTTACCACTATACATCCTTTCTTTTCTCCTTCCGTCTCCTTTACGAATATGCCGGACTTGAGCATTTTCGAGAATATGGAATCGTAAAGTTTGAATCCGATCAAATCGCTTTCCCAAAGCAAAACATCCTCGTAAACCTCGTAGTTAAACGATGTCTGCAGCTGCGCCCTTACCACTCTCTCGCATATATTTCTGGCTGTTTTTGAAGACACTGGGTCCCTTCCATCAAGCTTTTTCATTAGCCTTCTAACTTCTGTCTCTATCTTTGCCGGGTCTTTGCTGATCTCAACGTATTGCTTTCCAATCAGCAGGTCGAATTTCTCCCTTTCCTGCTCTTCTGTTCTTGGCAATGTAAGATAGCCCCATATGCTCTGCGCAACCTGCAGCCCCAAATCGTTTATGAAGTTCTCCCTTTCCACTGTGTATCCATTGAATTCAAGTATGTTTGATATTGAATTGCCAAGGAGTGCGTTTCTTAAATGGCCTATATGCCACGGCTTATTCGGATTTACAGAAGGATACTCTACAATTGCCTTCTTTCCTTTGCTCTCGCCTTTGCCGTAGCTCTCTTTTTTATCTAGAACCTCTGAGAATACGGAAAGTATAAATGAGTCGCTGAATATTATGTTGATGTATGGGCCTATGACCTTTACCTCTTTCACTAACTTCTTGCTGCATTTCATCTTCTTTGCGATTTCCTGAGCCAATTCGGCAGGGTTTCTGGAATATTTCTTAGCGAGCGTAAAAGATATGTTTGTAGATAGG
>CAZJHL010000055.1:0-3614 GCA_964545865.1 Microcaldota archaeon
CAGACTTTCGTTCAAGCAAGTATCAACATTTATGTCTAGGAATATTATTCCGTCTGGCTCTTTGATGTCGTATATCTTCATTATAGATTCCCTATGCCTGCAATACTCATTGAATGCATCCTTGCTCAGCTTTCCCATTTCGTAAAGGTTCCTTGCGAATAAAAGATCGCCATAAATCGACCTGTCCTCAAGAGCTATGCCCGAATATGTCTTTATGTTTATGTTTGTGACGAATCTTGCGTTCAGGTAAAACATCTGAGATGCGTATGCAAACGATTCCTTCATACCGCTCTCGTAGAAATCCTTCAAGAAAGGATTCTGATCGACCCTTTCCCTAAAAAACTTCACTTCAGGCACTCCCTCTGGAAATTCAATCCCCCTCGTGAATGAGAAAACAAGTGGGGGTTTTTCTAAAAGAGAGCCGAGGTCTGTTTTTCCGCTTCCCGATATTCCCTCTATAGCGATGTGAAGAAATGCCATAAAAACCAATTAGATAATCTACAAAAAGAATATAAATTATTTGAAGCCCTTCTGCTATTAATTTTCGATTTTTTACTGCTCCTTATTTGACATTCAGTCCTGCTTCTTTAGTTTCCATCCCTGAAGCTGCAGGGACTTCATTATCCTTTCCTCTATCTGCAGATGAAACCTCTTCAAATCCTCGTCGCTCAGGTCGTTATTCGCATCTATCCTCAATAGCCTATGACCATACATCGGAACTGTGTCAGGAAGAATTTCGTCAATCAGCCTTTGATAAAGAGAATAGAGATTTCTTAAATAACTGATGTCTATACCTGTTTCTGATTTTCTCCCTCTTTCCTTTATTCTTCTTAACGCGACTTCAGGCTTGACATCGAGATACACGAAAACATTCACCGGCGCTATCTTGTTCTTCAGATATTGGTAAGTGGCAGAGTAGCTCTGATAGAAGGATCTCGCAATCTTGCTGTTAGGGTCGCCGAATATGCCTGACTTATAGTCGTTCTCGAAAAAGACGAACCTGTTTTCCTCAGGGATTCTTTCGACAAGGACTATTCCATTCTCTTTCGATGCCTGAAGCATCTGTTCCACTCTTGCACTTAGCATTGCTATTTCTGCAGCAAAGCAGGTGTATTTGTCGTTTCTCTTGAGCGCAGGATAGAAAACAGAGGCTGCTATATCCTTGACCCTTTTGGATTCCTCGTACACCTTGAACTCGCCGGGTGTCACCAGCATCGATGGAAGCTGGGAGCTGAACCTTCTCTTCTTCATCGATTTGATGAATTCAGACTTTCCAATTCCGATTCCTCCCATCACTCCAATTATTACCTCTGCCATAGCAACACACTCCTGGATTTAAGACTCGTTACTTTTGTTTGTATATTGATTTTGAATTGTTGCTGTAAAAGCCTCTTTTCATGAGAAGCCTATGCGCCCTCTCTTCAATATAATTATGGAATCGTATCAGATCCTTTGGGCTGAAGTCCCTGTCTGCGTCGATTATTAGAATAACGTCCCTGTAGTTTGGGATCTCTTTCGGAATCTCCTCGTTTATCATATTCTCGTAGTACGTATGCAGCTGCCTTATGTATTCCAAAGTCAGCCCTGATTCGCTTGGAAGGCCCCCTGTACCTCTTCTTATCTCGTCCATTCTCCTCTTGAACGCAGTCTCTGGCCTTGTGTAAAGATAAATCAGTAAATCAGGTGGCGATACTGACCTCATGCTGTATTCGTATTCCCTCTTGTATATCTCATAATGCTCCTTAAGAAGAAGGCCAGACTGGTTTAAATTTGCAACGAAAACATACCTGTCCTCGTAAGGGCATCTCTCATTGAAAACTATTCCTCCTTGCCTCATATTGGCCTGCATCTGCCTTATTCTCGCCTTTAAGATGTCCAATTCCGCAACGAACAACATGTCCTTATTTTTCTCCCTTAATGCAGGATAGAACTTCTTGTCAACAATCTCTAAAACTTCAGGAGACTCCTTCTCAACCTTTATCTCCCCTGGCATGCTTAAAAGAGGAAGAAGCCTGAAGCCTGTTTTTTTCTCTTCGAGCGTCTTTAGAAAGGTAGACTTCCCTGAACCTATGTTTCCGACAACGATAACAGTGATCTCTGCCATAATATCACAAAATTAAAGATAGAACGACTAAAATATTTACCCTATAATCATATTTATACCTTACTGTTTCTACAAATGGAGTTACGAAAAATCTGCATTGCGGAGTAGATAAATTAAAATAAATTTCCATTAATAGAAGTCTGGATTCTTATGAAAAAGGTTGTCATAGTCGGGGCAGGCCCTGCGGGCATGTTTGCTTCGTATCTTCTCGGGAATGCTGGCTTAGATGTGACTCTCATTGAGATGGGGGAAGACATAAAAGAAAGGTCTGAAAAGATCAAAGACGGAGGATCTACTGCGGCGCCACATTATATCCAGGGGATGGGTGGAAGCGGAACTTTTTCTGACGGAAAGATAAACCTTGACCCGGAAATAGGAGGAAACATGCTAGAGTTCACAACAAGAAGCGATGCAGAAAAGCTAATCGCATATGTAGACAGTGTCTTGGTTAGGAACGGTGTGGAAAGCAAAGCAGAGGTGAACCATAAGGCCGAAGAACTGAGGATAAAGGCTATGCAGGCAGGAATAAAATATATCCCAATAAGGCAGAAGCATGTCGGCTCAGATCATCTCCCTTCTGTTGTCCAGAATATGAAGAACGAAATGGAAAAGAATGGAGTGGAAATAAAGATCAAAACAAAGGCGAAAGACCTGATAATACATGATAATAAAATAAAAGGGTTGGTGGTTGAAAACTGCAAGGAGCAGGAGATTAATGCAGATTATGTTATTCTTGCTCCTGGAAGGGCTGGATCCAGGTGGCTCCTTGATCTTGCGAATAAATACAACATAAATTACGAATATGGTCCTTTAGATATTGGAGTGAGAGTGGAAGTGAATAACGAAGTGATGGAAGAAGTGACATCAATAAACTGGGATCCGAAATTCCACATAACTACTAAGAAATACGATGATTTCGTAAGAACCTTCTGCACCAATCCGAAAGGATTCGTCATAACTGAAAACTACGGGGATTTTGTTTCAGTCAACGGACACAGCATGAAAGATAGAAAATCAAACAACACCAACTTCGCGTTCTTGGTCAGAGTGAAGCTGACAGAGCCTGTAGAGAACACAACACTCTATGGGGAAAGCATAGCAAGGCTTGCAACCACAATCGGAGGCGGAAAGCCTATTCTCCAACGACTAGGCGATCTTAAGAAAGGAAGAAGGAGCACTTGGGAGAGAATAGAAAAGAGCTACGTCGAGCCCACAAACAAAGACGTAACTCCAGGGGACATAAGCATGGCGCTGCCTGAAAGGATTGTGAACGATATAGTCGAAGGACTGGACATGCTCTCGAGAGTAATACCTGGAGTAAACCAGGAGCATACGTTACTGTATGCGCCGGAGATCAAGTTCAAGTCTGTAAGATTGGACATAAGCAAAAGCATGGAGTGCAAGCAGGTTAAGAATCTATTTACTGTGGGCGACGGGGCTGGAGTGAGCGGAGGAATAGTGACTGCGGCTGTGACTGGATTGATTGCTGCAAGGGAGATAATAAAGAGAG
>CAZJHL010000056.1:0-3592 GCA_964545865.1 Microcaldota archaeon
AGCGTCTCGCTCTGCGGAATTGCTGATGTGTTTGTTGTAATGCTTCCGAATACTGTTATCTTTCCTTCCCATGGAATGGAAACTGGAATGCTATACGCTGGCAAGACCACGGTTATAGTCCCTTTGCTCTCTATCTCCTGGGCAGGAATGGGAATTGAAAAGGGGGAAAGCGCCTGATTCAATGGAACAGATGACTGCAAGGAATGCGGCTGATCGAATTGAGTGTTAAGCTCTATTGTGGTTCTGCTGAATTCCTTAAGGTCAGATGATATTGCTCTAAGCTCTGATTTCAATGACGCAATCGACATCATAGTGACTACGCTAAGAACAAGAGATACCACTGCGACTAAGCCAACAAGAATAAACAGAACATTGCTCACCTGCGTTTCCTTAGGCTGCATTGTTTTGCTTATCTTCTCCTCTATTCTTTGCTCTTCCTTTCTTTCTTCCTTAGGTTTTTCTGGCTTCTTTGGTGAAACGATTCTTTCTGGAGGGAGTATTACCACTCCTTTTCCCAAGTCTACCTCTCTTTTTGGTGCGCTAGGATACTCTTCTTCTGCCATACACTAATTATATAGGGACAGATTTAAATTAGTTTTCAATTTAAGATTTTGCTTCAGCTTAAGGAAATCAAAGGAGTATAAGGATTGAGGGAACGATTAGAAACGCCATCAGGTTTGTTCTTCTCACACCTAGAAGCGGAGGGATTAATCCAATGAATGTTGAGAGGATGCAGATAAATAATCCGAACGGGCCTGAAAAAAGGAATACTGACAAAACAAGGAAGAGTAGCACCGAGAAGCTGACCAATTTCTGATCTATCGTGTTCACTGCGGATATGAAAATCTCTGAAAAGCCAAGTAAAAGCAGAATGCCTATGATTGTGCCTACAAAATAGAACGCAATAAACCATATAAGCAGCGTTGTGTTAACATCACTAATTAGTTGGTTTATGTTTACCAATGTGCCCGTCCTTGTCTTGCCTATGCGCTCGAAAGCGACGATTGAATTTGCATAGTGGCTGACGGTTATGGAGGTGGTTGATGAAAGGAAAAGCAGCGGGCTGCTTGCGAGAGGAGAGACGAATGTGGCCAATTGGGCTGGTGAGTTTATCGCAGGAAACAGGTCTGCAACCGCGCCTATTGCTGAAGAGATTAGGATCATTATTACGAAGCCTTTGCCTATCTCTATCCTATACGATTCATCCCTCTGCTCTGGAATGAATTGCCTCTCGCTGAAGGAAAGTATTATGCTGCTCATAGCAAAGAAACCAACAAAGACCGCGAACAAAGATTCCTGAAGAAGGGCTGAGATAGGCGTTGAAAGAACCGTATATCCGAAAAGACCTGAAATCAAAAAAACAAATAACGAGTCTTTAATTTTATTTTTCTCTTGCAGCAGGAAAAAGACTGAAAAAAGAATCAAGATGTAAGCGAGATATGGTTTAATGACTGGAAATATCAAAGGAAGGAGTATAAAAGACAATGGAAGGATTAATACAAGAAAAAGAAGGGTGAGGAATGCAGAAATCGCACAAACTAAGACAGCGAGCCTTCCTTTTCCGTTCAAAACCAGTTTCTGGGCGGGAAGTATTGAAAGTACTGAATCTGAATCAGGTATGAAAAGAAATATTGCTGGAAGAAGCGCCACCATGTTGTTTACTGCGGCTGTGATTATTATGATCGCAGCCAATTCAAAATTGTCTTGAATATTGAGGTTAGAGATTATCTGAGAGATTGTATTAGGATGTATTCCTGGAAGCAGTCCTGCTAGCGAGCCTAAAATAACTCCGAATAGAAGCGTTGAAATCAAGCTAAGCTCATCCATCCTATCACATACATATTTGTGCCTATTGGCGCTGTTTACATAATGCCAATTTATTTTGTTTAACATTTGCTTGCATTGCCAGCAGATTATCTTATCAAAACTATGTCCTTCCCCTGGATGTAGAGGTATGGTCTGTTGTTAAACTTTCTTACAGATCCAGTGACATAAATGTGATCACCTTCAGCAAGGAACATTGGAATAGTGCCTTGCGAAACGATGACGCTTATGCATTCTGAATTCTTTTTGACTTGCGAGTCGCATAGCTTAAAGCTGTTTGAATCAATGTCAAAAGCAAATCCAGCCACCTTGACATATGCTCCGTCTTGCAGTGAGGATATGCTGGAAATAGAAACAAGCTTAGGAGATATTAGAAATGAGAGCATGAAAAGAGAAAGAATCCCTATTACGGAGAATATGATTGATAAGTTAAGAAGGCTCTGCCTTGAGAAGGAAGGAATTTTCAGCATCACGTTGAATTCAGAATAAGATTTGTTTACCTCTGATTTGATTTTCTTCTTTGCTTCTTGTTCTTTTTTTGGTCTCATGGCTTTAGCAGCTTTAGATAGTTTTCTTGTCAATAAAAAAATCTTCCTTGAAATGAAGTCCATAAAAACACATTTCTTTCAATTGCTTATAATTTCTTTCGACTGTCTATATGGCTCAAATATATAAGATCAGATCATTGCTCCTCGTATGAAGAAGCCACAATGTATGCAAGCAGAGCCTCGAGCTGTATCCTTTCGTTCGCTCCCTCCGTTATCCTGAAATCGAATTCCCCTACTCTGTCCACCAGCTTGACCTTCTGCTGTATTGACAATGCTTTCCTGTTTATTATATCCTTATGGATTGCTGCGAGTATGTCCTGGCCGTTTATTCCATGGTTTATAAGAAGATCATAAAGTATTGTCCTTGCCTCGTTGAACTTGCCTGCGAATGCATAGTCAAGCATCCTTCCTATGTCCATCGGCCTTGCTGTTGCAACGAAAGAATACACTGAATTCTCGTCTATGTCCTTTGCTGTCAATGAGATGGACTGAAGAATATTTATCGCCTTTCTCATGTCACCTTCTGAGACATCGATCAACGCGTCATTAGCCTTCTCGCTCAAATTCAATCCCTCTGCATCAGCTATCTTAGCCACTGCTTTCTTCACCTCCTCTTTTGTAAGAGGCTTGAACCTGAATACCGCGCATCTGCTCTGAATCGGCTCGATGATCTTTCCAGACCAGTTGCAACTTAAGATGAAACGCGTTGTAGAAGAATACATCTCCATGGTTCTTCTTAATGCCTGCTGGGCTTCTGGAGTGAGCGCATCAGCCTCGTCAAGGAATATTATCTTGAAAGGCGCGCCGATTATCGGTGCTGTCCTTGCGAAATCCTTTATCTGCCCTCTAACCACATCTATTCCCCTTGCATCGCTTGCATTCAACTCAAGAATGTTGTGCCTGTAATCCTCTCCATAAAGCTCTCGTGCCAATGCCAGCGCGCATGTAGTCTTTCCAGTGCCTGCGGGGCCGGCAAACAAAAGATGGGGCATATTGTATGTTTTTGCATATTCTGAAAGCTTTGAGACAACTTCTGACTGCCCAACTATTTCGGAAAGCCTTTTAGGCCTGTACAATTCAACCCAGGGAATGTATTTTTCTTCCATAAAACCACGAAACAAGAGAGATGAATCTCATAAGCAAATAATTTCCATAAGTGAAACGCTATTGTTTAGCTGATTTCAACCCACACATTAGATATATATAATATAAAAATCCTT
>CAZJHL010000057.1:0-3557 GCA_964545865.1 Microcaldota archaeon
ATAAGAGAAAAATCAAAAAGCAAGGAATAGAGTGGTTTTATGGCAAGCGACAACGAAAGCAAGATACTAGAGTTTTGGAATGAAAATAATATTTACCAGAAGGCAAAGGAGATCAGGAAGAACGGGAAGAAATTCTATCTATGCGACGGTCCGCCTTTTGCAACCGGAGGAATACACATAGGTACTGCGTGGAACAAGGCCTTGAAGGACGCATTCTGCAGATACAAGATGCTCCAAGGCTATGATGTCTATGTAAGGGCAGGATATGACACCCATGGATTGCCTATAGAAACGCAAGTGGAAAAGGAACTGGGAATAAAGGAAAAGAAAGAGATAGAGAACAAGGTTGGGATAGACAAGTTCGTTAAGAGATGCAAGGAATTGTGCGAGAGATACATAAATCTCATGAACGAGCAGTTCATAAGGCTCGGAGTATGGATGGACTTCGACGACCCATACATAACATACAAGAATGAATACATAGAAAAGAGCTGGAAGACTTTCAAGACAGCGTATGAAAAAGGACTATTGTACAACGATCTTAGGGTCAATGCCCATTGTCCAAGATGCCAGACGACAATGGCAAACTATGAATTGGAATACCATGACATGGTTGACCCTTCAATATTCGTAAAATTCAAGGTTGTTGGAAAGGACAACACCTATCTAGTCATATGGACCACCACTCCATGGACATTGGTAAGCAACATTGCAGTGATGGCAAATCCTTTGATAAAGTATGTAGTGGCAAAGGTAGGGGAAGAAGAATGGATCTTTGCAAAGGACAGGCTTCAGGCGGTAGAAGAGGCTGCCGGGGAATCTTTTGTTGTTGTTCGCGAGTTCAGCGGAAAGGAGCTTGCGGATTACAAATATGAGCATCCGTTAAAAGAAGAAACCGGAAGAGTTAACCCACAGCCAGTCGTAATGAGCGACGAGTTTGTAACAACAGAGGATGGAAGCGGTTTGGTGCATTGTGCCCCCGGCCATGGACCTGAGGACTACATAATAGGAAAGAGATACGGGCTGGAGATTTTCTGTCCAGTGGGATCAGATGGAAAGTATACAGAAGAGGCTGGAGAGTTCAAAGGAAAGAGCGTTCTTGAAATTAATGACGAGATAATCCAACGTTTGAAAGAAAAGGGAAGCTTAATCCAGGCAGGAAAGATAAGGCACAGCTATCCTTGCTGCTGGAGATGCAAGACAAAGCTCGTCCATCTCTCATCAAAGCAATGGTTCATCAAGATAACCGAAGAAAAGGAAAAGATGGTATCGGAGCTCGCGAAGGTTGTCTGGATGCCTGACTTCGCAGGAAAATGGATGTCTAATTTCGTAGAGGATGCGAAGGATTGGTGCGTGTCCAGGCAAAGATACTGGGGAATACCGTTGCCAATATGGAGGTGCGAGAATCAGGAATGCAACGAGCTCAAGGTGATAGGTTCTGCCGCAGAGCTAGGACGGGATCTTAAGGATTACCACAGGCCTGAAATAGATGAGATAGAGTTTGAGTGTCCTAAGTGCAAGTCAAAAATGAGAAGAGTTCCGGATGTATTGGACGTCTGGTTTGACTCTGGAAATGCCATCTGGGCAGGACTGAGGGATGGGGAAGAGAGATACTATCCTTCAGACATGATCATAGAAGGAAAGGACCAGATAAGAGGATGGTTCTACTCATTGTTAGGTTCCGGAGTTGTGTTGAATAATGAGATTCCTTACGAGTCATTAATCATGCATGGTTATGTGGTTGATGAGAAAGGAAACGCAATGCACAAATCACTAGGTAACTACGTCCCCTGGGAAGAGGTGATATCAAAATATCCAGCAGATGCAGTAAGATTGATGGCGTTAAGCAACACAACGTGGGACGACCTAAAGTTCAATTGGAATGAGATGAACGAGGCAAAGAATGAATTGATGATAATCAACAACATGGCTACTTATATAGAGAGATTCTACAAACCTGCAGAGAAAAGGCAGGAGAGCGCTATGGTAGAAGATTCCTGGCTGGAATCTAAGACAAACTCGCTGATAAAGGAAGTAACTGAGCATATGGAGAAAGGAGAGAGCTTCCTTGCACTGAGAAAGATAAGAAGCTTCCTTGTCCAGGACGTAAGCAGGTTCTACATGAAGCTTATAAAGAAAAGAGAGGACATATCCTGCTTATATGACTCATTCTTCAAGGCGATTCTGATTGCAAGCCCGTTCATACCGTTCACTGCAGAATCCATATACCAAAGGCTATATGCAAAAGAAAAGAAGGAGAAGAGCATATTCTTCCATGAATGGCCTAAGGTTGAGGAGAACAAGATAGACAAGGAGCTTGAAAGCCAGATAGAGATAGCAAAGGAGATGGCAGAGATCTGCAATTCAATAAGGGCTTCTGCGAACGTTAAGCTCAGGTGGCCTCTTGAAGAAGTCGTAATAGTAAGCAGGAGCATAGAAACCGCAAACGCAGTGAAGAACGTAGACAAGATAATAAGGATGCTTGCAAACCTTAAGCATGTTAAAATAGATGAAAAGACAAGGTTTGCGGTTTCAAAGGAGATACGGGATGAATTCGACCAGAAGACAATAGAAAAGATAAACGAACTTAAGTCTAAGGACGAAGCGTCCTTCCTCAAAGGAATGGTGGAAATAGGGGAGAAGAAAATAGATTTCAGCAAGTACATAACCGTGGAAGGTTCTGAAAAGATGAAGGATTATCAAATCAAGGCTTCTCCTTACGGAGTTATAATGCTGAAGACAAAGATAGACGAGGAACTAAGAGCGGAAGGAATAATGAGCGAAGTAAGGAGAAGAATCCAATCCATGAGGAAAGAAATGAATCTTGTTGAAAAGGACGAAATAGAGGTTTATGTCAAGAGCTCTGAAGAGATGGAAAAGATCATCAAAGAACACAGCACACAGATACTTGGAGAGATAAACGCAAAGGAGATCAAAATCGGAACTGGCGGAAAGCTGAAAAAGAGCTGGGACATAGAAGATGAGAAAGTGACGATTGGAATAACCCAGATTTGATGAATAAATAAAAATTCATAAGCCTCGTTTATTTTGTTTATTTTGCCTTCTTATTTTATGTGATTTCATGAAAATAGGCTATCCATGCATAAACAACAGCATCGGCTGTACTGCCAACTCCACATTCAGGCTTGCACACTATTCGGAAGAAAACATGAAGGAAAAGATATCCAACAATCTCTCTTGCCTGAAAAGGATACTTGAATACAATGCAAAAAATAATTTGCTGTTTTTCAGAATAAGCTCCGACATTGTTCCGTTCGCCAGCCATCCTGTATGCAAATTCAATTGGCAAAGATACTTCTCGAAGGAATTCAAAGAAATCGGGGAATACATCAAAGAAAAAGAAATGAGAATATCCATACACCCAGATCAGTTTGTGCTTATAAATGCAAAGGACAAAAAAATAATAGAAAACAGCATAAGGGAACTGGACTATCATTGCGACGTGCTCGACTTGATGAAGCTTGATGAGACTGTTAAGGTGCAGATACATGTGGGCGGCGTGTATGGAAACAAAGAGGAGTCTGTCCAAAGATTCA
>CAZJHL010000058.1:0-826 GCA_964545865.1 Microcaldota archaeon
AACGAATATTACAAAGCCTTGTATCTTTCCTATTCCGTCTCCCTTTTCACCTACTGCCTCTATTGTGAGGTCAATTTCGTCACCTTCCTTTACAGGTTTAGGTGCAAAATTTCCGCGGCCGCGAAATCCTCCGCGTCTAAATCCGCCACGTCTTTCTTCTTCCATTATTTCACACTCCAGATTCTGTCTTTAGCGGGATTTTCGTTTTTATTTCTCATTCAAGATAAGCAAAATCAGCAAATCATATAGACATACTGTTTGTTTCCTTGTGAGAATTAGTTATTCAATCCCACATACTTTATGATATAATATCAGTTAATGTTTATATATCTATGTATTCCCCACAGGTTTCTTTAGATCGCTTGTATTTCTTTAGATCATTAGTTGCCATTATTAAGTTTTTAAATTTAATCTGACATTAACTAATAGAATAGGTGATATATTGCCAAACAACAAAAAAGAGGAAAAAGCAGATATTCAAGGGGAAACGGCGTCTTTTTTGGAGATAAATTCAAAAGAGATGAAGCGCTCTATAATATCCAATATAACAAAGCAGTTGATACTCTTTCCAGTATCTCCTTTCACCACAGACATCGTTCTTTCCTATAAGATAATTTATGATTTTCTAACCTCAAATCCAAATAAGAAAGCGGTATGGTTTTCAGTAGATAAGCCAGTCAAGAAAGTTATTAAGGAATTCAAAGACAATGGATTCGACATTCAGGATCACAGCGAAAGAATAATCTTTATTGATGCTGTAAGCAAATCGATTGCAGATTTAAAGAATAATAAGGATTTTATTGTCAACTATATCGAAAATCCGGAC
>CAZJHL010000058.1:845-3052 GCA_964545865.1 Microcaldota archaeon
CGGACAATCTAGTTGAAATCTCAATGACACTTCAAGATATATTTTCCGATCCAGCAATTGAAATCGCAGTGATTGATTCTTTGAACGGTCTTCTCGCATTCAATAGTGAGAAAAATATATTGAAATTCATACGTTTCCTGTCAACTATCGCAGAAGAAACCGACACGGCGATCATATCGGTTTTCTACAAGGACGAATACCCTAAGGAATTGGAATCAGCGTTCCAAATCCCTTGCGATGGATTGCTTCAGGTAGATGGCGACAAAATAGTCTTGAAAAAGAAATTAGAGACAATAACAATTTAATTAAATTCTCTTGATTATTGTTGAGCAAGTGATACAAATGAAAAAATTTATTTTGTTACTTCTGTTTTACGCGATATTTGTTTCATTAATCTCTTCTTTAGAATTATCAAATGAGCAGATATTAGTGAACGTAAAAACATTAAATGAAATAATCTACATAAACATGACCGAGAATCCAAGCCACATTGTTCCTAATTACGAGTATGTGCTTCCGATAATAGTTGGTTGGAATATCCCTTCCAGTTCTTTGAAGAATATAAACGCAAATAATGTTACTATATTCGTCAAGGCAACAGTAGAAAGCGGAAACGAGTTTGTTTATTTCAAAGATGGTGATAAACGATTAAATACAAGCTATATTTTATTGATTTGCTATTTAGAGAATAAATCGCCAAATGAATTAAGATGCAGCTCGAATTCAAGCTTAGTAAAGTCGATAGAGGTTTACATGCGTTCAAACAGCTCAAAATCTGATGAAATAAATTCAACCATACTTTTTAGCGCAGGATTAACTCCATTTGAAGATTTCATCCCAATCTATCAGGAAGCATTATCGCTTCAAAATGAGCTTAATGGCATTAAAAAGAATTTAAACATCTCTGATTCAGACTTGGAAAACAGAATTAACAAAACACAGGACGCAATAAGTTCTTTCCATATAGAAGAAGCAAAAACAGGCATAAGCGATCTTAATCTAAAAACAGGCAATTTACTCGGCTTGTTTTATTTTATACCCAATCTAATCGGTTCGCATCTGATGTCGCTTTTTAGCTTCCTGTCTTTAGATTCTAATTTTTATGTCCCTATCGTCTTGTCGATTATAATAATTGTCTTTTCCGTAATCGTGAATCTGAGGAAAGGCTCAAAATACGGAATAATCGCTGTTGCAATACTTGTTATTTTGGCGGCTCTATTTTCGCTGCTGGATCCATTAATTTTGATCTTAGTCGACATGGTGCTTATTATACTGGTTTTATCCATCCTGTACGCTCGAAAAGACAAGGGCAAGAAACGATTTAGATCAAGCGATAATTATCTAGACTCTGATTATGAAGAACTCATTAAAAGAAGAAACAGGTAACGGCAGTAAGCTATTTTAAATTAGGTGGAGCGGCGGACTATAGCCGATCTTTTGTACATGCAGCATTCGACTAAGCGGCTCAAAGGCCTTGCATCTCATTGTGTGATGTGAGTCGTTTCATTCAGCTGTATCGTCTCCTTTCGTCATTCTCATCCTCTACATCTGATTCGTTTCTAGTCCCACATCATGCCCTTAAAGCATTTCGCACTCGATGGATCGAACTTCCTCAGAAATAACAAAGTTTCTTCGAACTCTTTAGCATTTCTGCCATTTGAGATCGACAACCCGTATTTCCGTTAGCTGCAGTCCACCACTCCAATATTAATTAGTAAATTATAGTATATAAATCTAACCTTTAATCTGAAAGTCGAAAAAAAGAAAATGGAAAACAGATATGGCATAAAAGAGAATAGAAGAAATTAATCCTTCATGCCAAGAGCTTTGAAGATTGTATCTAATATGCAGAAACCTGTAAACGCACCTTGGATCATCATCAAAGCTACGAAAGCCACAAGCGCAATTCCTACAGTTAAATTACCGCTATAGGCCAAAAATGCCCCAATCAGGACAAGCAATCCTCTTCCAAGATCTCTCATTTGTGCTATTTTCATCATCTCCCTCTTTCAAAATTCTTAGCGGGCCCGAGGGGATTTGAACCCCTGACCTGCCGGTTAAAAGCCGGACGCTCTGGCCAAGCTGAGCTACGGGCCCATAAAAAAATCAGTAAATAATATTGCCAGATTATTTTATTAAATGTTTCTATTATTCTATTTTCTTAAACAGCATAACCGCCTTTACTTCGTGCCCTTCTTTTAGGACAG
>CAZJHL010000059.1:0-2544 GCA_964545865.1 Microcaldota archaeon
GCAGGACCTGATGATTTCTCCGATAACTGGCATACCGATGGTCGTGGGGATATGCATTACTGGAGTGTCTGGCACGAAGGTAAATCTTTCGAGGCTTATTATGAGATAACTCCTCGATTCTGCTCCGAGTTCGGCTATCAGTCTTTCCCCTCGGAAGAGACGATTCTATCATATTGTCCAGAGGAGCAGCTTAATCTTACCTCGCCGATCATGGAACATCACCAGAGAAGTCTGCAGGGGAATGCAATTATCATTGAAAACTTATCACGATACTTCCGTTTCCCTGATGGCTTTACTAATATGCTTTATCTAAGCCAAGTACAGCAAGCCATAGCCATTAGAACTGCTGTTGAATACTGGCGAAGTTGTCGTCCAGTATGTATGGGAACCTTATACTGGCAGTTGAATGATTGCTGGCCTGTAGCTTCCTGGTCATCCATTGAATATTCTGGTAAATGGAAGCTCCTGCACTATGCAGCCCGTCGATTTTTTGCACCCATCTCTCTAGTTTCTTTTATTAAAGACGATACGGTTCAGGTACATGTGATAAATGATACAACCAAGATCTTGCAGGGGCGAATTATTCTCTTTTTTATTAACTTTCTGGGGAAAACGATCCAGGGAATAAGTGTACCTGTCCATGAGATTGGAGAAGGAGCTCATATGGTATGGGAACAGGAATTCAGTCGACTTCCATTTGAACGGAATTCAGCCTTTTTACATGGAGTAATGCAGATTGATAAAGTACTCTTAGATTCCTCTACTCAGAAATCCGACGAACCAGATAAAAATCTTGAAACTACATGCTTTCTCGTACCGCCTAAACAGTGCGCCCTGGAAGTTCCCCATCTTAAAACCGATTTAATGCAGGTAACAAATTCTGCTGAAGAAACAGAACTTATTCTCCATCTGAGCAGCGATCGACCAGCCTTTTATGTTAGTGTGGACATTCCAGGCCTTAAAGGACACTGGGAAGACAATATGTTCACCCTTCTACCAGGAAATCTGCGTACAGTAAAGTTTATTCAAAATAAACATTCCCGACTACCATCTCTCAGCAAGTGCAAAGAAGGACTTAGAATTCAACATCTGCAGCAGACCTATGAAAACAGGGGCGTTTGCACATCCTAAATTAGCTTTTCTATTACTTTATCAAAGACAGAAATGACATTCTCAAGTTCAGACTTCTTATTTTTACGCAACCATAGAGAAATAAAATTATCTCTTAATTCTTTAGTTTTATTTATAAACTGCGATATAGGAGTGATAGGAGCAATGTTCTTACCATATTCGACTATGAGCTTTATCATTAAAAGTTCAACTGTCCATTGTACTGCCTTAGACCCCCAAAGAATCTCCTCAAAATCTTTCTTTTTGTGAGTGTCTGATACATTCTGATAGATATCTTGAAGACAATTTAAAATATCAGTTATCTGTTTATATTTTGAATATAAGAGATCAGCACCATATTTTGAGACTTCTTTCTCTACATTCCAGTGGCATTCTTGATTGTTTATCCATGCATACATATTTTCAAAATGATAGCAACAGATGCTCCCAAGCTTCCTCAGATTCTGATATAGAAGGGATGCTTTCTTATCCCACTCATGCTCAGATAACAGTCTATCAAATTGATGATCATCAATACTTTTCTTCGAGTTCCAGGATAAAAAAGCACCTAACGCAAGACCATGCAAGGAGGTAGTGAAAAAATTTACATGCCCACAATCGCCCCAATCTGTAATGAGTACCCCATCTACTTTGTATTTTAGCCCATATTCAATCTGGCATCTTATATTTTTTGTAGCTTTATTAATATCATTTACGAATCTACTCCATCCCCATACCCCAGGACATACATATTGAGAAACACCTTTTTCATGAAAGAATTTAACATTTTCTTCAGTGCATGAAGGACTATAATCCCAATTAAGAAAGATGGTTCCTTCTGGAAGTTCTGTAATTATCTCAGGATATTTTAGTACAATGTCTCCCCATATCATGGGTATTTTGTTTAGACTAATTACCACATTACACAATTTTTTTACAAAATCACCATATAATTTTCCTATGCCTATTTTTTCTGCAATTTCTTTGCTCTTCCCTCTGCCAAGATCAAAGGTTTCATCGCAACATAGATTGAAATATTTTGACGAGAACAGAGAAGCATATTCCTCTATCATAGCACTTATAATAGAAAAACTCTCTCTATTTAAAGGATTTACTGTATAATGTGCCATTCGATCCCATAAATTGTGTGGAAGGGTTGATGCTTTTATATCAAGTTCATTCAAATGTTCAAAATGAGAAAGCCGAAGAAGTTCATAAAGATGCCCAAAAGTCGCAAGGCATGGTACAAGTTCGACATACTTTTCTTTACAATAACTATCAATTAATTTAATCTCCTCTTCTGTTAGAGTATCAAATCTTTCAGAAAATTCGGGTACTACTTTAAATGCATAGGCATGTTCTGTATAAAGCTGCAGTTGATTTATCCTATATTCTGAACATTTATCAACTATACTCTTTAATGTTTCAAGAGAG
>CAZJHL010000059.1:2606-3032 GCA_964545865.1 Microcaldota archaeon
TCCACACACAAAATAGTTTTATCATTCTCATTTATCATTTGCCGCAAACTCTGAATACCATAAAAAATTCCTCTATCATTTCCCCCTTGTATAACTATTTCGCTATCTTTTACTATAATAGTGTAACTATCTAGATTTTTACTCGAATACTTATATGAAAGATTTATTTTCAAGGGTTCTTCTAGTTTGCCTGCATTGTTAGACTCAAAGATATCTTTTAGGAGATTATAAAATTTATTTATAATGAAATTAGGCCCGTGTATGTCTATCTTCTTATTGGCATTGCATTTTCCTCCTGTGTATACAATACTTTTAGATGGAATAAACATATTGCCCCTATTAAAAAGTATAAGTTCAACCAGTATGTCAACACAACATACTCTTCCCATGGAGCACAGCTTACGTGCCATGCAGGTCTTTTCGAAC
>CAZJHL010000060.1:0-872 GCA_964545865.1 Microcaldota archaeon
AGTATCCGGTAATTTTTACAGACAGGATAATAGACATGAAAGAAGCGATCAGGCTTGCTGAAGAGCTCCAGATACCTGTGTTCACCCCTAATGGAAATGCGTTTCCGAAGGGAAAGAGCGGCAAGGATTTTACAGAACTGATGAGCAAGGTAAAAAGATAGCTGGTTTTAGCTGGTTGGTGTTTTCATGAAAAAAATAGAAGAGATGTACACAGGAGAGGGCGAGTCACTGTTCGACTCTGTGGACATAAGATTAATGAAGTCGGATTCCGAGGAGGTCAAAAAAATAAGGAAGAAGCTGGAAAAAACGCTTGAAAGATACAAGAGCACTTCGGATGACAGGGCTCTTGCGCTTGTATGCGCTCTTGCAATAGAAAACGAGCTTGACGAGGTACTGAAGGCATGGATACCGACTTATAAAATACTGTTGGAGGAGAAAGGGTTCGACTTCTCTTCCAAGATAAATCTTGCAAAGGCATTGAAATTGATACCTGGAAAGATACTCAATGGAATCGAGCCGATAAAAAAGATCAGAAACATATTCGCGCACAACCTGGACATCGAGACTTTCAAAATGATTGAGGAAACGGATAAAGAACTGATTGCTTCAGTGCATAACAAGATGAAAACCTTCATTCCGGACTGGAAGGAGGGCAACCCAAGGCTTGCAATTTTTGAATTGACTGTTTTGATTGTCCTAGGGCTTCACTTATATTCGAAAAAAATAGAAATCCTGAACAAACACATAAGAAAGAGGGAAAACCTTGAGAAGATCATGGATGAGGCTATGAATAGAAAAGATTGATCCCGTGGTGGTTTTGATATCCTTTTGTTTAGCGTCTTAAACAAATGGATGGTCTAAATCGATGAAAC
>CAZJHL010000060.1:898-2832 GCA_964545865.1 Microcaldota archaeon
AACATCTTTCTGATTTCTTCTGAATATATGAAGTTTATCTCCTCCTCTATCTCGCTCTCAGCAAGTACTCCGATTTTAACCGCAAGTTCAAGAAGGCCTATCTCTTTTTCAGGAATTTCAATTTCATTTCCTTCCAGGTGATTGAGAACCAGTTCTGCAACATCAGAGATCCAAACCCTCGCAAGCTCAAGCCTGAACGCATCTAAGAATGTCTCCCCATATATTTCGTAAAGTCTGGAATAGAACTCCTCCCTATTTACTGTCTGCTCTTTATCAAATGGTATTATGTGCTCTGGACAGTCTACAGATATCATTCCTTCCATAGATTTAAATCCAAGATGGAAAATAGGAAATGCACGGCAGACAAGCGGCCTACTTTTGTATATTTTGCATTTTGAAACTCCGTAGTCAAAGGAAAGAAACGGACATTGCCCTTTTAAGCCTGCCTGGGTTTTATTTGCTGCGGGCTGCAGTCCCCAATAAAGTATTATTTCTGTATTTTTGTGTCTTATCTTATGCCCCGGCACTATACTTATGGACTGGTCTATCGAAGACAAGAAGTTCTTTTCCCATTCGAATAATGCAAGATTCTGCATATCCTTACAGCAGTATCCGCAGTTTATGCATTTGAATTTTTTGCTCTTTTGCATCTGAAAACCTTTGAAAATTAAGATTGGAATACGGTCTGCCAATCCGCAGACGTAGTAATCCGACGCCAAATCGAAGATTGGTTCATCTGATGTAAGAAAGCTCATCCTGTTTCTTCGGAAGTTCAACTGGCATCTGTCCACGCGTCAATTCCTCTTCTAGTTTCTTTATTATCCCTTCGCTTTCTTTTGCCTTTTCTGTAAGCTTAGAAACATCGACTTTTATTCCGGTTATATCGGAAAGCACTTCTATCACTCTCTGAGCTGATTTATGGTCTATATAAGTGCCATGTGTCTCGCCCATTAGGCAAATACCGTCCATTCCTTTCAGTTTTCCAAGCCCGAGCAAGACGCCTGCGGCCCCTATTATGGAACCTTCGACTTCTCCAAACGTAACACCGAAACTCTTATAGAACTCAATGTCTTCTTTATTTATCACTGCACCGAAAACTCTCGGCTTCTCTACTAGCTTCCCCATTCCGTATCCGCCAAGAGTTATTATTCTTTTACCGCCCAACAAAGAGAAATACTCTAGAATGATGTTCATCACTTCGAATTGGGCTCTTGAACTGACGGGTTGGACATCTCCTATTAAGATTACCAAATCGTTCTTCTTTTTTGGATCTTTATAAAGATAAAATTCATTAACAAGCATCTTTATTGTTCCGTCTTTGTTTATCAAAACTTGATGGGGGAAATGATAGGAATACAAGGTTGCGATTTTCTTCGCCTTGAGCTCGGAAACAAGATGCTCGGCAGCAAGCTTGCCCACAAAACCGATTCCGGGGAGACCTTCTATCAGCGTTGGATTTACTAATCCCGAAACCTTTTCATGAACCTCTATGTTTGTTTTTATACCGCTTCGAGTAGAAAGAAATGCCTTTTCCAGTATGTGATTCGCCTTTCCAGTGCTTTTTGTATTTGAAGTTTTTTTGACTGAACTCTTTGATTGCTTAACCATGAAACCACCGTTAAAATATGAATAGATAATCATCTAGACCTGCTATTCTGAGATTCAATAAGGAATTCTTTCTTTTTCTTGCGTTCCTTGCATTTCATTTTCCTCAAAAATGCTAAGCCTTGATTTTATTCTCTCCCGGATGTTCTTTTCAACTCCACTTGCGATTGGATGTGGTGACACTGTATCCTTATCGCAATGCGTGCTCGATAAAGTATATTTTTTGCAGACCTGACATTTCTTTAGTTTTTTCATCTTCTCCCTTGCCAGATGGCTCTTACGAAAGATTTGATTAAATTTATGCGAGAAGTTCTACTCTTCCTCTCTCT
>CAZJHL010000061.1:0-2828 GCA_964545865.1 Microcaldota archaeon
TTCTCTTTTTCTTCTTTAATCTGGATTTCAAGCGCCTTCATTCTTTCTTCCTGATGCCTTAACCTATCCAGGAGCTGTCTCATCCTCTTTCCTCTTTCCTTTTCTTTCGAAGACATTATTTCAGACTTATATGCTTCCGCAAGCTCCATGAACAAACTTGTTTCTTTCCAATCCTTGCTTTTTTCCATCAATCTGTCGTCCGCCAAAAATACCTCGTTGTCTTTAATGATCTGCTTTACCTTCATCTGCAATAAATTTGCATTGAATTCTTCTATCCTTGAGGCAATTCTTTCAACCTCAGGATCGCCTATTTCCGAAACTTTCTTTTTCGGGTCCCAGCCTTCGGAATCAAATATCTTGTTCAAATAAAAAGCAGGGAATGCGATGTTTCTGGTTATCGCGACAACTATTTTTTCATTCTGCAAATCAGGCTTCTTCAGCGTTTGCGCCACATGTTCCTTTTTAACTTCCTTCTTCTCGTTTCTAGGAGGTAGGTATTCCTTTCCTATCTCCAGCACTCTCTCCTTTTCCTCAGCTCTGAATCTGACGTTTTTTATCTTTCCTTCTGAAACCAGTATCACATTTCCTTTTTTGGTGCATTCCAAGATTATAGATCCGTTTTCGAATTCCAACTCTAATATTCTGTCGTTGTTCAGCTGCCTAATGTTTTTTATAATTCTATTGAGGAGCAGGTTTTTTACAGAACTCGCAAAAGGACTCGCTTCAGCCTCTGTCTTTTCGCTCTCCCTCAAGAATAGATATTTAGGGGCTAGGAATACGAGATCTTTTTTCCCTTCCTTCGTCTTGAATCTAAAAACAGCGGCTTCATCTAGATCATAAAATTGGTCAAGCCTTGCACTATTACTGACAAGTTCCGTTTCCATTTGTTTTGCAATGAAAAAGATGTCAATATTTGTAAGCTCCCTTTGCATGACCATAACCTTCACTTCACTGGACTACTGATTTATAAAATAATGAAATGAAAAAATAGAAAGGGCCTTGTCTTAGTGCAGAAGCATTCCTTCAACAGTTCTCTTTATCCAGTCCTTTGAATAAAGAAGCCTGATGAGAGTGGAATGGCCCCTTATGCCTTTTCCAGATCCCACAGTCTCTACGAGGCCAAGAGCCTCTAGCTCTTTTATGTATTCCTTGCACCACCTGGACGACCTCACCTCTCTCCCTAGCTCCTTGCATGTTTTCTTATATGCTTCATACAGCTCTCCCATCATGAAATAATCTTCGTTTTCTTCGTTCAGCTTCTGATACTTGCTTCCTTGGATTGAAAGCAAAGCAAGCGAATACAATACGAGCTGCTGGTGCTCCGGAAGGGTTGCGACTGCTTCGGACACGAGATCCTTTTCTACGCTTTTTCTCGCTTCCTCCACATGCCTGTATGTCACAACGTCATCTCTTTTCTCATCCGCTATTTCTCCCGCATACATGAGCAGCTTTAACGCGTATCTAGCATCTCCAGTTTCTCTAGCTGCGATCGCAGCTGCAAGATTTATTGCGGATGTGTCGCATGCGTTTTCATTGAATCCGAGATTTGCCCTGTAAGTAAGGATCTCCTTAAGCTGTTCTGAATTGTATGGCGGGAATACGACTTCAGATTCCAAAAGCGCGCTCTTGCTCCTGTTGTCAAGCTGGTTCTTGAAAGAAATCTTATTAGATATGCCTATGATTGAAATTCCTCCTCCCCTCAGTTCGTCATTTGCCCTGGTTAATGTGTAGATAAGCTCATTAAGGTCCTTGATGATGTCTATTTCATCAAGCACGATTATTAGGAATCTGTTTCCGTTGTTTATCCAGCTCATTATTCTTTCATAAAAGTGAGAGGGTGGAAATCCGTTCTTTGAGAAGCCGACAATATCGTTGGCAAGCTTTTGTAGTATCTTATATCTTGTATTGTACATCCTGCAATTAATATAATTTATAACACCGTTAGAAGGAAGCTCTTTGAATTGTTTCATTATGTATTTCACAGAAGAGGTTTTTCCAGTTCCAGTCTTTCCATATATGAAGACATTGTTAGGTCGCTTGTTCTTAAAAACGGGCGCCATGACTCTCATAATCTTTTCAATTTCCTTTTCCCTGTGTATTATCTTTTCAGGAAGGTAATGCGGTGAAAGCGCATCTTTGTTTATGAAGACAGATTTTTCAGCCAGGATATCTTTGAAGTTCAAGTGCTCACCTCTTCAAAAACAATGCGGGCAGCGTGAATTAATCTGAAGTTTATGCACTTCGTGAAGCTGTTCCACTTCCACTATTCAATTTTCGGCATCCTATCTTGGTCTCCCACAACCATAAGAAAGGATACGACGACAATTCACTGCGATTTTCTTAGTTTTACTTCTGTTTTTTTCCCACACTGTTTATGATAAAAAATTTTTTTGCTGTTTCTGTTTTTGAAAAGAAATATATAAAAAGCTATTTGTGAAAAAAATTTTGTAAGAAGTAAAAATTTTTCAAAAAAATTTCACTTTTGCACAAAAATCTGATCAGATCTTGAACTCACGATAAGTTAAGCATTTAAACTTTACTTCTGTAAATGTGTTTGATAATTGTCAATCAATTCATAAAAATTATGCGATTGATTTTTGAACGGGTGATTTTATCTTCGAAATTGTTTTAGATGATGCGAAATTGTGGAAAAAGAGCATGGATGCAATTGTGAATCTAGTGAAGGAAGGTTCATTCGAATTTGACAAAGATGGAATTAAATTAATGGCAATGGATCCATCACAGATATCGATGCTCATCTTCAACCTTCCTAGCTCTGCCTTCTCAAAGTATGAAGTCTCAGAAAAGGCAAAGTTAGGAATAAACAT
>CAZJHL010000062.1:0-354 GCA_964545865.1 Microcaldota archaeon
ACCTCTTTCACAAGCTTCTTGCTGCATTTCATCTTCTTTGCGATTTCCTGGGCTAATTCAGCAGGATTTCTGGAATATTTCTTAGCAAGCGTAAAAGATATGTTTGTAGATAGGTCGCCGAATTCAGGCTTTGCCGGAATTATTGAATTTGTGCACTCCTCCAGCGTGGACTCGTATTTCATCTTGATTATTGCTTCTAAAAGGTTTTGAGCTATTTCCAGCTTAACAGAACTTATGATTGACATAAAAAGATATGCGAATATAAATTTAAAAGAACTGCTGTGAATTGGTATAGGTTTAAATATTTGACAGCAATAATAAATACACTTCAGGGGGCCGTGGGCTAACCTGGTA
>CAZJHL010000062.1:415-1143 GCA_964545865.1 Microcaldota archaeon
TGTCCATATTTATATCTGTTGAAAAGAGTCTCTAATCGTAATTCTCTATTTCTTCTAAGAACGTATCTGTGTCTTCGTCCTCTCCCATTAAATCAAGATTATCAAATTTCTTTATTGGGATTAGTGGGGAATCTGTGAAATCTATGTCTTTTCCATCCTTATCTTTGATAAAAAGGTAATCGCCTTTTGCACCGATAACGTATAAATTTTTGCCGTTTACCCACTCGCCTATGGTCTTATATGCATTGTCTATCAAAGTCCTGAAAGAGAATTGGCCTTCTGGATTTATATGGTAAACCGCATTAAACACATCCTTAGAATGCATTGCACGCATATACTGGTTGAACAAGAAAACCAGGTTCTCTGCTGATATCTTATCGGTTATATTGGAATATTCGGATTGGGCGAATATTGAGACGATCTGATTCTTTATCTCCATAAGTCGTTCAAATTGAGATTTGAATTTATCTAATTTCTCTTTTGACGTATCTTCTAATGACGATTCCAAATCGCTTAGGAGGTTGTAGAGCTTGATTATGTCGCTATTCTCTTTTTCGAACAGATCGATGAAATTGAAAGCAAGCTGGTTATCTTCTCTTCTTGTACTTCCTTTTCTTATATGGTTCTTTATTTTTCTGCTTGCCTTCTTGTCTTTTGTTTTCAATGAGATGTAGAATGACCTGAATTTGTCCTTCACAGTTTCATAAGCTGCATAATACTGCCTAACC
>CAZJHL010000062.1:1206-2236 GCA_964545865.1 Microcaldota archaeon
TCCGCCTTCGCAACAGCAACATAATACTTCTGCATCATCATTGTAGCTTCATCTTTAGGTATGTTAAGTACCCTTAAACTCTCTCTGTATATATCCATTTCTTTCCTATAGAGATAGTAATCAACATGTATGTTCTGTCTCATGAAATACTTTGGATACTGGAGTTCGGCTATCTTTATTATTGAATTGTAATGCAATGATCTGAAATATAAGTTCCATTCCGGCTGAGATGGAAAGAACGTGGATGAAAGCATAAGCTCCAACGGAACATATGTCATATAAGTATCATCATATACACCCTGCTTTATCTGAGGTATACCTTCGTCCATCAGTTGCCTTTTCATGTATTCGTTAAGTCTTTTTTTGAAAATCTGCCTCTCATCCTCTCTCTTTTTTTGCTTGTAGCCGTAATGCAGCTGAGTATGGCGAACCTTCCATTCACGAAGATAAAATATCTCATTCATTGAAGTTGGAGAGAAAGCTACATCTGTTATAGGAACATGCGGAACCATTGCTGCTGCTTTATATAAAAGTTTAAGGGTGGGTTCAAAATCAAATATTTCAATCAATGGATCAATATCGTGGGTGGAATAAAAGTCAAGCTTGTACTCAGCGTCTTTGTTTCCATTTATTGCCATTATCTCCAATTCTTTCAGTTGGTCGTGCGTCGCTATTTTATGAAATTCTGCATCCATGATTGTTTTAACGCACATCCGTTTTTTTTGCTGATGTATGAAATTTGCAACATCTGCAAGCTTGTGCGAAAGATCGAAAGGCTTCGTCTTAAGATATGGAAACCAAACAGAAGCCAAACGGTGGGTGTCGAGAATTTCCTGCGCTGCTATTGATATTTTCTGATAGAAATCTCTTCTCCAAAGCCTTGGTTCCTTTTTCTTTACCGCTATGTCAAACCGTTCAGTTTTGTTCTTTCTTGCACTGTCTCTTATTTCTGAAAGGTCGTAAGGTATAACGTGGCCTACGATTCTGTATGGTTTTTCTTGCTTTATGAACTTGATGACCGCATTTAGCA
>CAZJHL010000062.1:2268-2802 GCA_964545865.1 Microcaldota archaeon
GAACTGTGAATCTGTTTATCTCTTTTGTTTCATCTCCACTGGCAGTATTTCTGAGCTTGAAATAAAAACGTTTCACAGAACCGTCTTCTTTTCTTAGATGGACCATAACTCTTGATATTTGCTCTTTGTACTTGTCATCAAGGAGATTCACATCTCCCGACTCGTTTGTCTTCAATATCATTTTCTTAGTCAATTCCTGGATTTTTTCATTTATCTCAGATAGATCCCTTATGGAATCCTTGTTTGCGAGCTCTGCTTGTAGCTCTGAAATTTCCTGCATTATCTTCCGTTCTTCTTCTGTCTTCCACATCGGCTTCTCAATATCTATGAAACATGTTGAAAGCGACTTCCAACAGATATAAGGAATCCTTTCATCTGTTAAAAACATCCCTTCCGGCTCAGTTCCTCCCCTCACATATGGATTTGCTTCACTTTTAGGCTGCAAGATCAATTCATACTGACGAGTCTCCTGATTGTAAATTACAGAATTCTGACTATTCAATGACTTCGCAGCAAGATTAAGAGTAAACTTTA
>CAZJHL010000063.1:0-1467 GCA_964545865.1 Microcaldota archaeon
CATTGATTCTGATCAAGTTGTTTTCCATATTCTTCTTCCCTTGTCTGCTAAATATTTCAACTTTGCTCCTGCTTCTTTGCCATATTGAATTTCATCTATTACTGTCACTGGCCTTGTAAGATATTGTATTTCGAATTTCTTTACGTCCTGATCGAAAAGCTCTCTTACATCGGGATCATCAAAGGCAACGTATGATGCATTTAATCTATCACTTTCATACTTGATGAATGTTGTTTTTCCTGCCTGTCTTGGACCCACTAAAGCAATAATGCTATACAACTCTTTTGCCTTTTCAAATTCTTTTCTTACTTCTCGCTCTATATAAGCCATGTCGATACCTTTTATTAGGTCTAATTCGCTAACTTAGTTTTGCTTATTAGTTGAATATTTTATAGAAACGCAAAATATATTAATATTACTATTATTAAACTGCAGCTTAGTAATAGTAATACTAAAATTAAAATCTAATTCAATAAAAGTTAAAATTCAATTCCTATTCATGAATCTGAATAAAGATTCACATGTTATGCGCTATCTCTTCTACAATTGAATAAAGCTCAGCTTCTCTTTCCAAATGAAAAGAAGAAAGCCTCTCCTTGAGCCTCTTTAGATCATTGTAAAGAACTGACTTTATCTCTTTTTTCCTTTCTGGGAAGATGTCTGCAAGGGCAAAGAGCTTGAAAATCTTATAATCCATGTATGCAGGGCCAAGATGATCATTTGGCACAGGAATTGACAATAAATTCTCAAGTGCTTTATCGATTTTGCCTAATGATTCATAAGTTAGAGCAGCATAGATAAGACATGCTGCTCTGTCAGAATCTGAATTAGAATCGCATGCTATATTTTCAAACTCCTTTACTACTTCCTCGTGCTTACCTGCGTGAAAGAGATAGACTGCATGGGCAAATCCATTTGAACTAGGATTGTATCTGAGATTCTTTGAAATCATGAATTCTAATGCATCATTGGCAGACAGATGTCTGACTTCATGGCTGACTGACAAAGCCTTTTCGTATTCGTTGAAAAGATTGTACAATGAAACAAATTGATTTTTGTCTACCATGTTTCCTATAGCAAGAAATAGCGACATTGACTTCGCAACCAATCTTTCTTTTACCCTAGATTCAAGAGCTGATCCGCCCCAATTCCTAAGCTTGGAGTTGATTTGAGTGTATGAGGCTAGGAGATAGTGGCCGTTGGACAAAAAGTCTATGATGCCGGTCAATAGCGCAGGTGAGATCTTTGATTTTGACTTTGTGATTTCTTTGATGATTTTTAAATAGATGTCTGCAACAGCGGAATAATCCTCCAACTGCAAATCCATGAGCCTTTCGTTAATCTTGCATGTGACAACTGTAATATCACTACTCTCTTCTAAATCCACACGTCTGTAATCCGCGCCTTTAGGTGAAAAATCACTTGGCTTAAGTTGTTGCATTTTTTCTGTGAGCACCTTTACTCTTT
>CAZJHL010000063.1:1499-2673 GCA_964545865.1 Microcaldota archaeon
TAAGCCAATCAGGAATTGCAACATCTAAGAAAGCGCGTCCTTTTGTTGGTGAATAGAAATATGTGTTATTTATGGTGGATACAAAAGTTGAGTCTGAGATCTTTTTGTCAAGGAACTGCTTGGTCGCGTCTTCATAAATCTGCATTTTCCATTTGAGAGTATTTTCAATATTTCGCAATGTAGTCAATAGATGGATTTTGGAAAGAATCTGTTTTATCTCATTCTTTGGATTTTCCTTGATAAATTTGGAAAATAATAGCTCCAGCTCTTCCACGTTTAAATCCTTCATTCCTTCGTATTCCTTCTTTCCGAATAGGGAGGAAAATGACTTCATTTCCTTTAGCAATATTTTCCTGTACTCTTTTTTTGAAAGATGATTTTTTGATTTCTTGATTGTTTCGTATCTTTCTTTTAGATATTCTATCTCTGGCAAGCGGCTTTTCTTGGCTGCAATAGCTGCAGAGTTTGCCTTTTTAAGCTCTTTGAGCAGGTCTGACATTACTTCAAGATACTCTTTACAACGCTGCCTGTTGTTTGCCTTGCTCGCCACCTTTATTGCATTGAAAGCCCTGAAAAACGGAGCGGACATGTCCAGGAAACGCAGCATTTCGTCATAAAGCTCTGCTGTCTCTTTCCTTATGCTTTTCAGCCTGTTTTCTCTTTCCTTTTTGCTGGAGAGCTGTTCCGCTTCCTCTTTTTCCTTGATCAACTTTATCATCTTTTCCTTGAAATCAGCCAATCGCTTGATTATGGGCTTTGATTTTGAGTATGCCTTCATTTCCTCCAATGATTTCAGTATTGCTGCGGAATCCTTGTTTCTGATCGCGTCTTCAAGCTTGTCTCTTGCTTTCATGAATCCATCCAGCTCCTTGAGCGCCCTTTCAATGACCTCCTTAACCTTTTCCCCTGACGTGTCTTCTATTACGCTTTGACTGATAAGCGCTTGGAGAAACCTGTCTGACTTGAGCCAGTCTATTATTTTGTCCAAGTCTGCAATTAGCTCTCCAGGCGTGGTCATCCTGTCTCTTGATCTGCTCCTGAGATAGTCCTGCAGCCTTTCAGGCAACAACTTCGCAAGTTCTGAAAGCTTCTCTTCGTAAAAATCAGGGGGAATTTCAGTCTTTCTGTCCTTTATCAGCTCTCCTATCCTTTCCTTCATTTCCTCCACTGCTTC
>CAZJHL010000064.1:0-2569 GCA_964545865.1 Microcaldota archaeon
GATCTTCCAATGACCTTTTTTAACTATCAAATTGCGAACTTAAATATACACGATCTTGTTGATCCGCACTGTATCTCAGTCGTGCAGTGACGAGCATGAGCGCGGAATTACCATCAGGGAAGGAGGCCTTGGGAAACGATAGAAATGTTCATAGCAGGAACCGTACAGCTGTAATTAAAGATGGTTAGGAATACAGAGTAATAAGTTTTTCTTCCACTTCTTCGGAGAGTTTCTTGAAATCTTCTGCTCCTCTACTGTTCGGTGCATATAGTTTTATCGGTTTCCCTGCTGCAAAGGCTTCCGCCAATCGAATATCTGTTCTGATAGGGTACAACATTTTCGGATTTCCAAAATTTCTAGCTATCTCTTCTGTGATTTTGATATGGAGTTTAATCCGTTCAGAAGCCATAATAGGTACAAAGCCTAATATTTTGAGCGATCTATTCTCATAACTCATAATAGGAAATAACGCCCTGATCAGTTGGCGGACACCTTCCAAAGATAGGTGGTGGGGTAGAAAAGGTATGAGAATGTGAGTGGCGGCAAATATGCCATTCATTAATAAGTCATCCAAAGAAGGTGGAGTATCAATAACTATAAGATCGAACTTCTTCTCCAGTTGTTCGTTCTGTATAGCATTTCTCAACCTTTTTGGATCTCTTTCTCCTTCGCCGTGATTGAAGAAAGGATTCCCAGGAGCGATCCATAAAGTTTCTAAAAAAGTGGGAAGAATTGCAGAACTCACGGTGGCTGAAGTATCTGTAAAGATAGAATGAACAGATACAGAATTCTTAAATTGCTTTATTCCCAATGCGACTGAACAATGACATTGGGAATCTAAATCAAGCAAAAGGACCCTTTTGCCCTGAGAAGAAAACTCTGCCGCTAAGTTCACGGCAACTGTCGTTTTCCCCGCACCACCTTTTCTATTCGAAATAGCGATAACAAACATGGTTAAAACAGTTCTATGTTCGGACTCTTTTCCATAACAGTATTGCGGACAATACCTTGGGGATGATAATTTGCTACAGGATGTTTAGAACTAAGCTCCTCTACTTTTTCTTTCAAAGAAGGCCATGGGAGGTGCTTTATATCTTGCATGTTTCTTCTCTGAAGTGTATCTTCAATTGTCAAGAAATAATCAGCCATAGTATTTAATCCTTTAATTGCATATTCTATTTTCTGCCGCAAGACATCTTGAAACTGCACGTTTCCAAGCGCTTCGATAATATCGTGATAAACTTGTTTCATGACCTTATGTGATTCGGTAAACAAATTGGCAAAGTATCCGCTCACTTCCGTAAAAGCCTGGTTCATGGAGGATAAAGTGTTCATAATCAACTCAATATGGCTTTTTTCCTCTTCTGTTCGCGATATCTCTACTATGGCGGATAGATTCCTTTCAATATGTTTAACAATGCTGCTAATCTGGATCTCGATTTGAGTGGTTGTGTCTTCAATTTGTTGGGACAACTTGCGGATCTCCCTAGCAATGACAGCAAAGCTTCTACCAGTTGAACCGGCTCTTGCGGCAACTACCCCAGCATTCAGGGCTAACAGATTGGTCTGCTCTGTAATTTCTCTGATAAGTTTTGTTAGCGCTGTTAAATTTTTTATTTCGTGTAGTGCTTCGTTTATTCGTTTGGAATCATCTTCTATTTGATTTAAACGTTTCTCTTGGTAAGCTGATACTATTCTCAGCGTTTTAGTATTTTCCTCCAATCGAAGGAGTTGTTTTTCCGCAAGATCACCTGTCTTTTTTTCTTGTTCTTCCATAATTGTTAGTAAAGATTTAGTTTGCATTCTTATTGCAGAGAGGGCGTCGATGATTCGTATCACTTTTTCCTCTGCAGTTTTATTAGCATGCGAAAGATCCACAGAAATAGTTTCGATAAACTTCGGCAATATAGGGAAATCTTCTAACAGGCGGTTGTTTATCTCTTCTAAGATGATATGATTTTTCGGTTTTTGCTCCTCTTTGTGCGAATCGGTATTCATGTGTAATTCTTCAATTTCTTTTTCTTTTTTTTCTATTTTTGTTTTTTGATTTAGATATTCGTTATATATCCGATTCAATCTGCTGTAAAATATAGAATTCAAAACAACTATTGTCATGCAGAATAACACGAGAACAGTCGTAGGAATATTCAAAAAATCTTTTTTGATTCCAAGAAAAAGACATAGTAGAGATACAAGGATAGTGCTCCCTATACCTATGTAAGCGAAATATCTATGGAACAGTATATCCTTGTGATTCTTCATTATTCTACGCCTCTGGCAGTACTTGTTTTATCACCTTTAATAAATCAGGCCCGGCCACAGGCTTTACAATCCAACCAGTTGCTCCTGCCTTTTTGGCTTCTTCTCTTTTCGCTGTTTCACTTTCCGTTGTTAATACCAGAATAGGAGTAAATTTTAGTATAGGGCGGACATTTTTGATGAAACTAATGCCATCCATTTTGGGCATATTTATGTCGGTAATAATCAATTCAGGCTTCAATCCTTCTTTGATCTCTTGGGTTCTCATACTAAGTGCAACGATATTGTCTTTAAGAGGGAGAACTGCGAT
>CAZJHL010000065.1:0-1558 GCA_964545865.1 Microcaldota archaeon
CATATTGTTCGATTTGATCACCGTAAAAAAGAAACCAGAAGCTAAGCCGCCTCGAAGTTATACGGATTACGAAGTGAATGTGGATAAAAAGAATCTTCCCAAAGGAGTTTCCTTGGAAGAAATGCTTTAATACAATAACGCTGATCCCTCTTTCACTCGCGTAAAGCAGGGCATGGGGATTAGAAAAACATTAAATATGGAGCGAGAATACATTCAGGATGAATTACTGCCCCTCTCAGGGATACAACATTTTCTATTCTGCCGCCGCCAATGGGCTCTGATTCATTTGGAAAATCAATGGCGGGAAAATTTCCTAACCGTAGAGGGGCGCATCCTGCATGAACAGGTAGATGACCCCCTGTTCACTGAGTCGCGTCAAGGAAGGATCATTTCCCGGGCAGTACCTATTGCTTCCTATACATTAGGACTCGTAGGCAGGTGCGACATGGTGGAGTTTACGTTATCGCCGAATGGGATCGAGTTACCGGGACGAAAGGGATATTATCAGCCTTCACCTATAGAGTACAAACGGGGCAAACCCAAGCGTGAGCCGGTGGACGAGGTTCAGCTCTGCGCGCAAGCTATGTGCCTGGAGGAAATGCTTTCCACAGAAATCCCTGGCGGTTTTATATATTATGGCTTAACCAGACACAGAGAACAAGTTCTGTTTACCAACGAACTGAGGGCCCTTGTTCAAGAGTTGTGTCTCGAAATGCATAACTATTTTAAACGCATGTATACACCAAAGGTAAAGAAATCTAAGGCTTGTCGTTCATGCTCCTTATATGACATATGCATTCCCTCCTTGCAGGGGAAAAAAGAAAGCGCATCAGTCTATATTTCATCATATATTGAGAGCCTCAAGAAATGAAGAAACTGTTAAATGTGCTGTACATCACCTCTCCCGATGTATACTTATCACTGGATGGGGAAAACATCGTTATAAGGAAAGACGACAAGGTGTCTTCACGAGTGCCTCTTCATAACATACAAAACATATTTTGCTTTAACTATTTAGGGACGAGCCCTGCACTTATGGCAGCCTGTATAGAAAGAAATATTGGGTTATGTTACTTGACTCCCTATGGGAAGTTCCAGGCAAGGGTAATAGGAGAAGTTTGCGGGAATGTGCTATTACGAAAAAAACAATATAAGATCTCTGAGAATTATAAGGAAAGTCTACCTTTTGCAAGAAACTTTATCCTCGGGAAAATAGCAAACAAGCGAAAAGTAATCGACCGTGCTATTCGTGATCATGAATTGGTAGTGAAAGTGAAAGCTCTTAAAGATATCTCTGATTTTCTAAAAGACATACTCCTGATGATTCCTAAATGCAATTCTTTATCAGAACTTACAGCCTTTGAAGGAAGAGCAGCCAAAGCGTACTTCGGTGTCTTCAATGAACTTATCCTGCAGCAAAAAGAGAATTTTCATTTCTCGGAAAGATCCAGAAGACCTCCCCTGGATAACATGAATGCTTTATTATCGTTTCTGTACACTTTATTGGCCCAAGACACAGCATCTGCGCTTGAGGCAGTAGGGCTGGATCCTTATGTGG
>CAZJHL010000065.1:1631-2395 GCA_964545865.1 Microcaldota archaeon
ATCGCTTAGCTCTATCTTTAGTGAATAGAAGGCAAGTTTCAGGCAAAGGCTTTGTAAAAAAGGAAAGCGGCGGGATATTGATGGATGATGAAACCAGAAAGATTGTACTAGCTGCCTGGCAGGACAGGAAAAAGGAACCCCTGAGCCATCCCTTTTTAAAGGAAACTATACCGTTTGGCCTAATTCCGCATGTGCAGGCCTTATTACTTGCCCGATGCCTAAGAGGAGACCTGGATGAGTATCCTCCATTCTTTTGGACCTAAAGGAGACATTCCAACATGATGGTTCTCATTACATACGATGTAAATACTGAGACTGTCGAGGGTAAACGACGGCTCCGGCAGGTATCGAAAATATGCCAGAACTATGGCCAGAGAGTTCAGCATTCTGTATTCGAATGCGTATTAGATGCGGCAGAATCAAGAATAGTGCGGGCAAAACTTGAAAATATAATCGATAAACAAAAAGACAGCATTAGATATTACTTTTTAGGTAATAATTGGAAATATAAAGTTGAACACATTGGTGTAAATCATAGTTTTGATATTGAAGGCCCCCTGCTTTTTTAAGAAAGGTTCTTTGAGAATCATAGAGAAGGATTCTGCGAACCCTATGCTCCCATGTATTTTCCAATACTTTCGCATGACTTTAATCCAATATTTCTAAATATTTTTGATTTTTTTCATATATTTTGCAACAAAATATTTACGAATCAATGAAATTGATAAACACATATAGTGCAGTGTATTCATACTATACTCTAA
>CAZJHL010000066.1:0-2333 GCA_964545865.1 Microcaldota archaeon
CAATGCACCAATATTGTATAAGATATCCCTGTAGTAGAGGTTCTGCTGTTCGAGGGTTTTGCATTCGACAAAGTAGAGGGCATTATCTTTGGTAAACATGACATCGAATTCATTCTCTGCGCCTTTATGGCTCTTCATTTTCAGGCCGATTTGAATATCGTCAATACCATTTCTTAAATATTCATGGAGTTCGCAGAAACAGAATTCCTCAAGCCATCCGCCGGTAATGTATCTTATTTCTGAACGGGTCATCAATTTAGAAAGTCTCTCGCCGAAATATCGCATACCCATCCGGTCTATAAGATTCTTTTCTGAAGGTGTTGGCCCGCTGAAATCAACTTGGAGCAGATAATCTTTATCATCATCCCGATGGTCACGGAGGGCACCGCCAAGCAGTATGAGAAGATTCTTAATATTGCTGTAGTTTAATGCAATCCAGCGAGACAGTTCTTTTCTTTCGAGGGCTTCTCTGCCATATCTTTCAAGTTTGCCAGCATTCAACACTTTTAATCCGTAAGCAGAAAGATACTGACTTACCGACAAACGCAGACCAAGCATTTCTGATTTTGAATGGGCTTTTTTGGGAAATGGCGTTATGAACTCGTTTTTGTTGATAGGAATATAAATCATCTTGCTGCCGTAATCCTTAAAAAAATCGTAGGCCGCAATTGACATAATTTTTGTTCCATTGGTTAGGTTTATCGAATAGTCCACATCTTCATCTCCTTGTATTACCTCCTCAATTTTACGATGGCAATCAAGAATAGAATCCTCTATTACCTCAATACGCTTATGTTTACTCTCATAGTTAAGCCCCAACGTTTTGATGGTATCAATAATGGCCTGCGTTTTCCCTTTTTTTTCCATATCTTTTGTTGTAATGAAAAGAACAAAGTCCGGTCTAAAGTGGTAGATACCCAGTATATTCGGGACTGTCTGATCCGACACAAGACATACATGTACGTGGCTCATAGGCTGTTCTCCATATTTATCATAATATCTGTCAATAAATGTACCATCTTAATAGATATGCATTCAATGTTTGGTTTACTTGACAATGCATTATATTAAGCATACAATTATAGCATACATAGGAGGTGCATAATATGCGTGCAACATTAAACATTCCCGACGACCTCATCGTTGAAGTACAGAAGCTTTCTGGTGAAAAGTCCAAAACAAAAGCCATAGTTACTGCAATGCAAGATTATGTGAGAGAGAAGAAGATCAAAATGCTTCTTGAATTGAGGGGTAAAATTCAGATTGATTACGACTGGCAGAAGGAAGAAGAGCTTGAATTGAATATCCAATCGGAAAGAGAGAAGCTTTATGAGTAATAGAATCTTGGTGGACACGTGCGTATGGATAGATTTTTTTGTTCCACGGTCTACTGTTGGAAAAGCGCTTGAACCTTTGCTGGCTGAGGATTCTGTAGTGACATGCGGCATAGTTCTCTTTGAGCTTATGCAAGGAATAAAAACGGAAAAGGAGAGATCTCTTATTCGCAGCGCCTTATCCCAACTTTCATACATGGAAATGAACCGATCCTTAAGGGAAAAAGCAGCAATACTCTTCTGTTCACTGAGAAGAAAAGGCATTACTCTTCCCTTATCGGACATCTTCATCGCCGCCATCGCATTACAATATAATCTTTCCATCTTCACTATTGACAAGCATTTTGAAAGCATCCCTGGGATAAGCATCTATAAGCCCTGATCGGCATCAATAATCCTTTTTATGAAATCGAGCGTTGCTTCTGCAGCCTTTATCACTTCAAAAACGTCTTCCGGATCGGGTTCGAGTAGTATGTCAGGATACCTGAATGCGGTAGCATAAGGAGCAAGTAAAGCAGCATTATCCATTAACAACCCTATGCTTTCATCCAGTTCACTGCAAAGTTCTACAAGGAATGCAACATCATGGGTTTTTTGTATCGGCTGTCCCTTGAGTGCGAGATATGCTTTAAGCGCTTTTTCCGCACATTGTTGCGCATGATATATAGATGTTTCAAGAACGGGGTCGTCGGTTTCAAAAAACTTTCTGGCTGTTTTCAGATCGTTTTCTGCTTTGATAATCCATGCTTCATGCAGCTTCATAAAGCTTTTTTCCTTCGTGTTTTATTTTGTAGCAAAGGGTTGAAATATCTTGGGCAAGGCTTTCAAACTCTTCTCTTGTGTATACGACAATATCTTTGGCAATTTTTAATCCTTTGAGCGATCTGATGCCTTTCAACGCTCTTTTGTATGGTTTGTCTTCAGATTTATCGACAATAACGAGAATATCTACATCGCTGTGAACATTCGCTTTACCCCATGCGTATGAACCGAAAAGAT
>CAZJHL010000067.1:0-2237 GCA_964545865.1 Microcaldota archaeon
TCTGCGCTCTTCCTTTAAAGTAATGGGATTAAGGGACAAAACCTCGATATTTGAAGGATTGTAGGTTGTAAACATTCCGTCGCTCATCAGCTGGCAATCCTTTAAGAGCGCTGATTCTACTAAATCCTCTATTGTAGTGATTGTGCCATCCGCAAGAAGAACCTTTGATTCTCCGACTATGCACTTTCCACTTCCATTTGGACCTATTATCGCATTGAATCCTTTTGTCAATGGAATCTTCACTGCCTTGAATGATTTGAAATTGCGCAGTGTGATTTCCTGTATGGTCGCCATAAGCTCACTATAACAAGCATATGAATATAGGTATTAAATTTATTAAATATTTCTGTATTCGTAAAAAAAGCAATTGATGTCTTACTGAAGTTTCTTTCTCATTGAAACACATGCGAATGCTCTTAATCCCTTTCCGTGCCCCATAGGTGAAAGCTTCTCTCCTGAATGTACTGCAAGGCCCACCTTTTCTTTATCGATCTCAAGGAGCGCTGCTATGCTCTCCTTTATTTTCTCTATGTGGTACATTAATTTCGGTTTTCCTGCCTCAATTATTACCCTTGCCTCTTGAACTTTGTATCCTCTTTCATTCGCATAATTAAGAATCGCCTTAAGGTATATCTTGCTATCTATCTCTCCTTTCTTCGCAAGATCATCAGCGAAGAAGTCAAGCGAAGGGCCGCTGACTGCGGAAAGGATTGCTCTTGAGATTGCATGCAGAACTGCGTCTCCGTCGCTATTTGCCTTGAAAGCCATCTCACTTGAGATCAACGCTCCACCTAAAAATAGCCGTTTTGTTATCTTTCTTTCATTTTCTTCCTTCATTTTTTCTGATTCTGAAAGAAATTCATGGGAATCCTCGCCTATTCCAAAAACAGTTTCATATCTTTCCTGCACGTTGATTTCTCTTGATTCCAAAAAGCTCTCTGCGATTACAATATCTGCAGGCGTAGTCAATTTGATGTTTTGTGGAGACGCCTGGACGATTTTTATCTTAATTGAAGGATCAAGCAATTCTACAGCCTGAACATCATCTGTGCATTGAAGATTGTTAGTTATTATGTTCTCATAAGCTTTCAATGCTATTTCATATCTTATTGCTTGTGGAGTCTGCATTGCCCATAATTCAGATCTTCTAAGTGTTTCAACAACAAGCATATCCCTTACTCTTTTGATTGTATCCTTTACAGGGTGTGCCACTACTGCAGCGCCGTTGTTGTATGCCTCCTTAATGCATTCTGTTATCTCTCTTTCTGTCACTAATGGATTTGCGCCGTTGTGAAAGAGAACAACACTGCATTCTGGAACCTTTTGAAGACCATTATACATCGAATGCTGTCTCTCTTTTCCTGCATCTGCCTCTGCATAGACTTTTTTAATATTGAATTTTTCTACTAGGGTTTTGAACTCCTTGGCTAACTCAGACGGTCTTACCAATATTATTCCATCTATCAAAGGATGAGAATCAAACGCTTCTAAAGATCTTATGAAAACAGGCTTTCCTTTAAGCTCAAGGAGCTGCTTGTTGCAGCCCATTCTTTCTCCTTTTCCGCCTGCACCAATGATAACATAATTTGAAAATTTGGATGCCATAACAATCAGTAATATTAAAGAACAACTGAGAAATATAAATATTTCTGTATTAAAAGATGGAAAACAAAAAAGTGAAATAAAAAATGAAAATTAATCCGTCTCTATTCTGGGTGCAAGGAAGTATATGAATGAAGCAGGACCTATCTTGTATTCAAGCTTCAGTGGCTTTGGCCTCTTGTCTGTTTGAGTTGGCGAACCGAGGTAGATTGTTAGATCTGCGTCATCCTCGCTTCCTTTTGTTATGTCGTCTAAATAGTCTCTTGAAAAAAGACCGTGAGTGACTGTATCTGATTTAACTTCTACGTCACCCTCGTAATCTATCTCCACTCCGGAGTTGTCTCCGCTTGCCTCAACCTTGAATCTCTTGACATCTGCAACTAAAAGTATGTGCGGACTGATAAGCGCAACATCCTTCAATATTTCTTTGAATATGCTTGCCTTCATTTTCACATATGTATTGTACTCTATCTGAAGAGCCTTTGAAGGGCCTGGCGTCACGTCTATTATCGGTATTTTGAAGGATCTTCTGCTCTTCTCTGCTATGAATGTTACATCAAGCTTGTTTGATCCGTCATACTTCAGCACCATCTTTTCCTTTGCCCTCATTCTTCCCATTATCTTGCTGAATTCCT
>CAZJHL010000068.1:0-2169 GCA_964545865.1 Microcaldota archaeon
AAATGTTGTTTTGCCAGTTTACGGCCTTCCGGTTTCAATTCCATGGGAAGGAAAGATAACAGTATTCGGAAGCATTACTGCAAACACAACAGCAATACCACAGAGCGAGACGCTTAAAATAAATTACACTTTGCCAAGCAGCGGAACAGTTAAGATGAAGGTCTCGGCATCTGAATTATTCCAAGGAAAGTTGAATTCAATAATAGAGCGACTAGACAATTTGTCAAGATAATACCTTGAGGATCAAAAGTGGTTTGATGTTTATAAGCGATAGATACAGCAGAATTTTTGAGAAGGTACTAAAAAAAATCAAGCCATCAGAAAAAGAACAAGCCAAGCAAAGAGAAATAGCAATGAAGATAGTCTTGGAATTGGACAGGATAACACCTAAGGATGTCTCGATAGAGCTTGTTGGCTCCACAGCGAAGGGAACGAACCTCAAGGGAGACATGGATTTTGACGTTTTCATGCTTTTTTCAAAAGATTATCCATTAAAAGACATGCTCACCCTTGCGATGAAGTACAGCAAGAAATTCTGCAAGGGAAGAAAATATGAAATCGCATATGCCCAGCACCCATACGTTAGGACATGGGTGGATGGAGTTGAAGTGGATATAGTTCCGTCATACAAGATAGAGGATGTTTCAGAGATGCTTACAGCAGTAGACAGGTCCCCACTACATACGAAATTCGTAAACTCTATAATCACAGATGCCCAGAGGGACGACGTAAGGCTTCTTAAGAGGTTTCTGAAAACGCAAAGGATATACGGCGCGGAAGGAAGGATAAAAGGCTTCAGCGGATATCTCTGCGAATTGCTGATCCTCAAGTATGGCAGCTTCTTGAGTGTTTTGGATGCTTTCGCTAACATGAAATCAATGCCCATAATAACATTAAGCAACGAGCCTGTGAACGAGGAAGAGCTTAAGAAAAAATTCAGCGATGCAGCAATGATAGTCTTAGATCCTGTAGATCCTGAAAGAAACGTTGCTGCATCTGTCTCAAAGACATCACTCACAGTTTTCTCATATGCAGCTTCGATATTTCTGAACAAGCCTTCAATAAATGCGTTCCTGCCATCCCAGGAAAGAATAGATAAGAAATGGATAGATAGGCAGCTAAAATTAAGGGATTCTTTGTTCCTGGGGATAGAGTTTGACAGGCCGAAAGGAGTGGTTGAGGACATATTGTGGCCGCAGATGTACAAGTTCGCAAGCAAGATAAGATCGAAAGCAGAAGAGCATGATTTCGAGATTTTCGATATTGATGAGTATGCGAACGGAAAATGCATGTTTCTATGCGAGTTCTCAATTTATTCCTTACCTAAGATGAAAAAGATATTCGGTCCGCCATTGTCTCAAAGAGAATATGTGGACAAGTTCATAAGACAACACAAAGTTACTGAGCCGATATGGTTCGAAGAGGACAGGATACTGGCTGTGGGTGAAAGAAGGTTCACGCATGCAAAACAGCTTTTGGAACACATTCTCGCAAATCCAGATGAAAATGGCGTTCCGCCAGACATAAGAAAAGTGATCAAATCAGCTAAGATAATAGACATATCAAGGATCAAGAAGAATTATGCTCAATCTCTCTTTGAATACCTGAAAAAGAGAAACATACCATAAAACGCATAGGTTCGACTTCAAGAAAAGGTTATATTCTTTTATCTCTATTATTATATGTTTTCTGATATTATTCTGATTTGGTGTGATTATGGATCAAGAGAACGTAAAGCAGATATCGCAGGTTGCAAGGATCAGGCTTTCTGATGAGGAATTAAAGAGCCTATGCGGTGAAATAGATATGCTTCTTTCCTATTTTGGCAAGGTGCAGGAGATAGAAGTAGATGAAGAGGGAGAGAAAGCAAGCTACATGCATGGTATCTCAAACTCATTCAGGGAAGACGATGTAAAGGAGCAAGACGATGAGACGAAAGAGATGATAAGGTCTGAATTCACAAAGAGAGAGGGCAACATACTAGTTGTTCCTAAATCTCTAAAATGATAATCAATAGAATGAACTCTTAGTAGTGATTATATGTCAATAGAAGAGAATGTTCATAAGAGGCTTGAACTTATAGAAAAGAAAGACAAGGACATAAATGCATTCGTAGAGGTATATTCAGATGAAGCAATAGAGGCAGCAAGAAAAATAGATAAAAAAATA
>CAZJHL010000069.1:0-1992 GCA_964545865.1 Microcaldota archaeon
TTGATTATATTCATTCTTTTCATTTTCCCCAAAATTGCTTTTTTCCATGAATAAAATAGGTAAATCGAGTATATAAACATTTGTTTAAGATGGGAAAAGAGTTGAAGTGAATGACAGTTATTAAAAATTGAATAAAATTAACAAAAGTAAAAATTAAAATAAAAAAGAAAGAGAGTCGGCAATGCCGACTATATTATTTAGTCCTTTGAAACCTCATAAAGAGCTTTCAATGCAACTACTGCTACTCCTGGAGCCACGAACAATACGATGTTGTGGACAAAACTTGTTAAGAAAGTTATGCCCATTGTTCCTACTGGCAATGCTGCCAAGACTCCAATGAATCCGTTAGCAGCCACTAAGAAAGCTATGTTTGCTACCATATAGAGTTGCAATTCCTTGTCTCCTATGTTCAGCAAACCAACTATAATACCGAGCAAACCAAGGATGAGGATTGTCCATCCTGCGCTCAATAATGTTGGCATGGCTGCAAGCACAAGGGCTACGATCAAACCAAGATAGAATGCCCATGCACCTAATGATTCCATATTATCTTTTGCCATTGTTTATCACCTTTCATTACAGCAAAGCTGTAATAAACAATTAATATTAACTAAGGATTGAATTTAAAAACCTTAGCTGTGTTCGCTTCAGATACGGCAATCAGCGAAAATCAAGGTTTTTATAGTTTTTTGAATAAATACATATATGGCAACAAAATGGAATGAAGCGTTTGTTACAGGTGGAAGAGCCATACTTGCAATAATAATTGCTGTAGTCATTGGAAGTGCATTAAAGGCAAATAGATATTTCTACAAAGACAACATAACACCATGGCTGCTCGGCATATTCGCTGGTGTCCTTTGCTTTGTTATGTTACAAATATTATCTAAAGGAAAAGGATGAATTCTCAATCTTTTTCTACCATGGCATCTAAAATTGTTTTTGCTTTTCTTCTAATCCTATTATTTGCAGTTATTGCTACTATTCCTTTATTGGGTTGACCATATAAAATCAAAGAATCTTTAGCTTTGTAGATCACGTAGAGAGATGCCAGATCCTCCTCCCCTTTAACGCTCAAAGCGCTGTCAATTGCTGCACACAATTCTTCCGTTATCGAAGAACGTGGATTTTCCACAATATGGGTCGGAAATGGAATTCGATGTTTTATCTTTTTCCTTCTAATCTTTCCATCGTATATCCAGATAGAAGGAACAATTTTATTTTCAGATAGAAATCTTCCAGTCTCATCGCCGATTGCGATAATTCTGTAGTTTTTTTTACTTAATCTATCCGAAATAAAGTGCAATACCCTCTCTTCTGAAAATATCTCGCCCAATGGTCTTGATAATTCCTTTCTAAGCCTATCGTTCAACCTAAATTTTATTTTATATCGTTCCATTAAATCAAAATAAATATGATGTAAAACTTTAAAATAGTAAATACCATAGTATTCCGAAATCGACACATAAAACTTTGAGTATGCGATAAAAATATTTAGCGTAGATTAAATGATAGTACATAAAAATAGAATAAGACGTAAATACGAAAAAACAATAAAAAACTAAAAAAGATAACCTTTTTTAATATTACACTATATAAATAACAAATAGAGGTGACATTAATGGGAATACTCCAAAGACTTTCAGGCTTATTAGGTCTGAGCAAGGAAATGGACCTAGAGGAATATCTAGACACCGCAGAGCTTGAGAACGTTGATGTTCTTCACGAGGGAGCAGACAGGTTCGTCAAGCCGATTGCACTCGAGAGCGAGGCAGACGTAAGCGTCGTAGAGCACGAATTATCAAGAGGAAACATAATCCTTCTCAACTTCGGACCGCTTTCAAAGCAGCAGACAAGGTTGAGAAACGTGATCGGCGAGCTTAAAGGATACGTCACAAAAATCAATGGAGACGTAGCAAGAATCAGAGACGACACTTTGATCCTCACACCTGAAGGAATAAAGATCGTCAAGAGAAAGAGATAACTTGCTTT
>CAZJHL010000070.1:0-269 GCA_964545865.1 Microcaldota archaeon
TAAGATCTTCAATTTGATCATCAATTTTAAGTATAGAATCACGATACTCAGGAAAAATATTTGAAAGCATATTTAGTTGATATTCGTTTAATTCTTTACCAGACTTCAGATTATTGTAAATCGGCCAGTAATTTTTAATGTCAGCTTCATTCAATTGAGAATTGGGGCTTTTTAACATGTTGTATAAATCATCTGCTTTGCCTACGTAATACCCATACTCTTCTGCTTTCGCAAGAGCTTCGGGTGTGTTGTACTTTCCTATGAGCTCC
>CAZJHL010000070.1:329-543 GCA_964545865.1 Microcaldota archaeon
AAATTTTTTTATCATATGGGTCTGTAATCAAATAAGGTGTGTTGACAAAGTTCTTAAGCTGGATATAGACATCCGCCTGCTCAGTCTTCACTGACTTTGGTATCCCGCTTTTATCATTCGGATACCTCCAATCATATGGCTCATAGGTCATATAATAATTTAGATATTCTACTACCTTCTTGCCATCGCCCTTGAACATATCGTTAAGTATTGC
>CAZJHL010000070.1:587-1962 GCA_964545865.1 Microcaldota archaeon
TTCCTTCTTTTCTTTCGAGGCATTCTTATCCATCAGGACTTTAAAATAATCCATCGCCTTGCCCGTTCCTAGCTGCTCCCTTAACTTATCCATAGAGCCTTTATTCTGCTCCTGGAAGTCCTCAGGCAAAGTCCTGCCCGATCCTGCAGCTCCCCCTTTCCATCCTTTAGCCTCTTGATTTTGTGACACATTCTGGCCTATAGCATACTTCCATGCATACTGGTAGTAGTTTGACATTATTCCATAATATCTGCTCTGGGTGTAGTCCTTCATCTTTTTGAATACATTACTCCCTATCTCCTTTCTCAAATAACAATCTGCCATGGCAAACCTCCTAATTTTTCTTAAATATTAGAACAATTTAGAGCATATTAAGAAAGGTGTGAGAAACTTTTAAATAGCAAAATAAACAATCTGTATTGATGAATGCCTATGGCCAATGGACTAATTAGTTCTGGGATTGTTCTAATTATAATTGGGGCAATTATTGCCACGTTTACATACGGCCCGACCATGAAAATACAAAAGAATTTTGAATATTTTGACAGTGCCTGCAATCAAATAGAAGATGAATTAGATGCAGCTTACGATATGAAGGTCAACAATCAGGAAGACATGCAAAGAAGAGATTACGAGATAGACAGACTGCAGAATAGGCTACAAGAATGTTACTATTACCGTGGTGAAGTTGCAGAAGATATGTTTTTAGGGCCAGGAGTGTTATATAGCACTTCAATCCTTGGCATTTTCTTAGGGGCATTCTTTGTATTCCTAGGGATTGTTTATTGGGGTGGCTATTCAATATACCGCCGATATAAAGCCAAAAGAATTCAAAGTCTCCCAATAATTCCTGTGCAATCTGAAAATACTAGAATTGTTACCCCCACCCCAGATTTATATTTTGAAGATTTTGGAGATCAAAAAATAAAAGAAAATATATTAAATGTTATTATAAATGATCCTAATGTTTCTAGAACAGAAATATCAAATTTATTATATATTGATGAGCTTGACGTTGAACTTGCCATTAAGGATCTTATTGATGATGGCAGAATTCTAGACACTGGGTATGGCTTTGAACTTTTAAAAAAATAAAAATAATTAGTATCTTTTTCTGGCCCTAATTTTAAGGCCTATCCCACAGTTCCGGTACAACATGCATAGTATTCCGGTTGCCTCTTCAATACCAAGGTCTTGTAAATTGTTTCCCTTCCTGCATCATGGACTTGAATCGCCTGTATGTCATAAATTACTCCTTCTATGATTAGTTTGTCATGTATGTCATAGGTATAGTCTGTAAATGTATAAAAGTATGCATCATTGGCATAGAGATTATCCACAAATGAAACATCTTCCCCATATAATGGCCTCATCT
>CAZJHL010000071.1:0-1960 GCA_964545865.1 Microcaldota archaeon
GAGAGGAAACACTGTAACTGAATCAATAGCACAATTGAATTTCATCGTAGTGAAAGAAGGACCAACTCCTTTAGATCAACTATTCCCAAGAAAAGAGAAGAAAGAAGAAAAGAAGGAATAATTGCTTTAATTTTATTTACATTTAATTTTTTATCAGTTTATCAGTATTTGTGGTGTATAAATGCAGGCAGAGCTTAATATAGGACTTCTTGGACATGTGGACCATGGAAAGACAAGCATTACAAAGATGCTTACTGGCACATGGACAGACGTCCATAGCATGGAAGTAAAGAGAGGAATCACCATAAAGCTCGGCTATGCTGAAATGACAACAAAGAAGTGCGAGAAGTGCGATGTGTATACTACTTCTGAAAAATGTCCAAAGTGTGAGGGAAAGACAGTCCCATTGAGGAAAATCTCCTTCGTTGATGCACCAGGCCATGAAACTTTAATGGCAACAGTAATTTCAGCATCATCTATACTCGATGGCGCGTTATTGATAATAGCTGCTAACGAGCCATGCCCACAGCCACAGACGAAAGAGCATAAGATGGTTCTTGAGATACTGGGTGTGAAAAACCTTGTAGTAGTACAGAACAAGATCGATCTTGTTTCAAAGGAGAAGGCAAAAGAGCATTACAGGCAGATAAAGGAATTTCTTAAGGGCTCAATTTACGAGAATGCCCCAATAATTCCGGTGGCTGCAAATTACAATGCAAATTTAGATGTTCTTCTTAGGGCGATAGAGGAATACATCCCGACCCCCAAAAGAGACAAGTCAGAGAAGCCTCTTTTCTTTGTTGCCCGTTCATTTGATGTTAATAAGCCAGGTACACCTATAGAAAAGCTTGTAGGTGGAGTTGTAGGGGGGTCAATCGTTTCCGGATTACTGAAGGTTGGAGATGAGATAGAATTAGCGCCCGGAATAGTTAGAGTTTCAAAAACAAATCCAGAAATAATAAAAACAAAGATAGTTGCCATGTTTGCAGGATCATCAAAATTGAGCGAGGCAGGCCCGGGGGGATTAATCGCAATCCAAACAGATCTTGATCCTTCTCTAGCAAAGGCAGACGGTTTGATAGGAAACGTCATCAGCACTGTCGGCAATCTTCCACCTTTGCACAATTCATTAAAAATTGAATACTCATTATTAAGCCGTGTGGATTATGAAAATCCGAGCATCAAGGAAGGCGAGGCGATTGTAATTTCTGCAGGCACAGCTACCACATTAGGTGTTGCACAAAAGGTAAAGAAAAATAAGATGGAAGTCATACTTAAAAGACCAATAGCCGCACCAATAGGCTCAAAGATAGCAATTTCAAGAAGAGTAAATCAAAGATGGAGGCTTGCAGGTGCAGGTAAGATTCTATAATTTGATTTTTTAGAAACATAAATATACAATAAATAGAAAGATAAAAGAAAAATAAAAAATAAGAAAGAGCTCAATTCTTCTTTTCAGTTTGGGTCTTTGTTCTTGTCCACTTAAGCTTGGATGGTTTTCTTTTAAGTTCCAGCATGTTTTTCATGCATTTTCCGGAATCAAAATATATCATGGTGCCATCTGTTTTCACATACACCATTCCGGATCCTTTCCTTATTTCTTTGTTACAGAATGAACACTTCATAACAACACCTAACTAATCACACTAAATTACATATCGATTGATCATTCTTACTTGCTTTTGATCTGCTTAGCCTCTCTTTCAGTGTCAACAAGAAGCAATATGTCCCCAACTTTAACCTGGCCCTTGACATTTCTTCTTATTACCCTTCCCCTGTCTCTACCATCCAATATCCTGCACATGACTTGCCTAACTTCTCCACAGGTTCCAGTCTTTCCTATCAATTCAATGACTTCTCCCCTGTATCCGTTAAGCATTTGTTGCTCAGGTTGGCCTTGTTCTGCCTGTTGTTTTGTGGACGGCGAGGTCTCTTTCTTTTTAGTTTCTTTCTTTTCTTC
>CAZJHL010000072.1:0-1304 GCA_964545865.1 Microcaldota archaeon
GAAGGATATATAGATGAGTTTACAGAAGTTAGCGAAGGCCCAACTAAGTACTTTATAATAAAAGGAATCGGTCCGATAAACTACTGTGGAGTCATCAAGCCCAGGTTCCCTGTAAAGTATTCGGAAATCGGAAAGGTCGAGGAGCAGTACCTTCCAAGCAAGGACTTTGGAATAATCATAATAACAACTCCGAAAGGAATAGTCACAAACAAGGAGATAAGGTCTCTGAAGACTGGAGGAAGGCTTGTAGCATACGTCTACTAAGTTGTGTTAATCCCATAATTGATTGCAGTTTATAACTATAGGTGTTAATATGGTGGAAACGATTATAGACATCCCATCTGGATTGAGCATTGAAGTAGGAAAGGATTCATTCACAGTATCTGGTCCAAAGGGAAAAGTTTCATATAAATTCAGAGATGTTTCTGTTTCAAACGACGCTGGAAAGGTAAAGATATCTGGCGATTCGAAGGCAATTGTAAACACTACAGAAGCGCTTCTCAAATCAGCAATGAAGGGAGTCACAGAAGGTTACACATTAAAGCTTCAGATGGTTTACGCGCACTTTCCGTTCACTCTTGAGCAGAAAGGCTCGCAGATACTCATAAAGAATTTCCTTGGAGAGAAGAATCCGAGAAAGGCGAACGTAGTGGGAGACACAAAGATGAAGGTGGAGAAAGAATTCATAATCCTGACCGGTCCTGACAAGCACGCAGTTGGTCAAACCGCGGCAAATCTCAAGAACGCAACATACATAAAAGAGAAGGACCCAAGAGTGTTCCAGGACGGGATTTATGATCCGCTGTAATTATGTAATTTAATCAGATATGAGATATTCAATCAAATATTCAAGGTGTTATATTATGAGAAAACATCCAAAATTCCTACCACCCAACTATGGAAGAAAGAAAAGAGTGAAGATCAGGTGGAGAAAACCGAGGGGAATAGACAACAAGAAAAGAGTCGGCAAGAAGATAATGGGAGCGTCTCCTAAGATAGGATGGAGAAGCGCAAGAAACGACAGAGATTTTCATCCTTCAGGCGTCAAGGAGGTTCTTGTGCGCTCATTAAAGGATATGGATGGCTTATCCGGTGAGGGAATAGCCATAAGGATAGCTTCAGCTGTGGGCGCTAAGAAAAGAGAGCTGATAATAAAGAAAGCTAATGAAATGAAGATTCAGGTTCTCAATCCTGTCAGCGCAAAGCATCAACAACCGTCAAAATCAGATGCAAAGCAGTAAGTTGTATTCATAGGTGAAATTTATGTCAATGTCATCAATAAAAAGAATGGCATCCCAGATAAC
>CAZJHL010000072.1:1314-1946 GCA_964545865.1 Microcaldota archaeon
TGCAGGAATAAGCAGAATCAAATTCGATTCATCCAGATTATCAGAGATAGAGAAGGCAGTCACTAAGGACGACGTCCGCGCTCTTATAAAGCAGAAGGCGATATTAATCGAAAAGAAGAAAGGAGTATCAAGAGCGATTGGAAGAATCCATGACGAAGAGAGAAAGCTCGGCAGAGCGCACAAGACAGCAAGAAGAAGGGGAACCCATTCCGCAAGGGCAGGAGGAAAGAAGGTCTGGGTGAACAGGATAAGGGCTCAAAGAGAGCTCATCAAGTCATTCAAGAAGAGGGGAATGTTCATCAGCAACGCTGCATACAGGGAAACATACCTGAAGATCAAGGGTGGAGCGTTCCCTGACAGGTCGAGAGTTCTTCTCTACCTGACTGAGAAAGGCTATCTCAAGCCTAAGCCGGCAAAGGAGAAGAAGTAACCGGCAGGATAATGATAACGAGTATATGATGTTAAAATGCATTAAAATGATATTTAAAATGGAAGTAAAATAGAAGTGATGATTATGGCAAAGGCAACAGGACCGACATACAAATTGGCGTTCAAGAGAAGGAGGCTTAACCTCACTAATTACAGAAAGAGACTGGCATTGCTAAAGTCAGGTCTTCCAAGGTTTGTTGTGA
>CAZJHL010000073.1:0-1844 GCA_964545865.1 Microcaldota archaeon
CTTCTTCTGTGCCTTTTGGAGTATTACTAATGCGTTTCTGATTGCGAACTTCACTTCCTTCTCGGTCTTGCAACCAGTACAGATTATCTTTCCATTCTTGAAGAGAAGTAATGAAGACTTTGGTTCCTTAAGCTTGAGTATTGCTCCTGGGAACTGCTCTGGCTCGTATTCAATGTTTGGAACCTTTCTTCCTAATGAATAGAGATCCAATTCGATTCCTAGGTTTGCCGATGCAACAATGTTTTCAATCTTAAACTTAACATCTTTCACCATTAAAAACACCCTTTAAAAGCCTGACCGTTAATCCGGCTTTTTAAATACCTAGATTTATATACCTCGGAAGGTATTTAAACCTATTTAAATAGATAAAATTGCTGCGAATCCCAATTCAGATATATGTATATTTTTAAACTTATCCTACATATATTATATCAATCTACATATTCGTTATATAGCTAGAATAAATTATAGCTAAATTTTGATAGATTTTTGAAGTGATACTATGGTAAGAGCGTCAAAAGGAAGAATGAGCAGAAAAAGCAGAGTGCTTGGAAGAAAATCAACAAAAAGAAAGGTCACTGTAGTCGAACAGCTAAAGACAATAAAGATAGGAACAAAGGTACAGCTCGTGCCTAATGCTAAGTTCGAAGACTTTCCACATCCAAGATACGCTGGAAGAGTTGGAGTAGTTAAAGGCAAACAAGGAAATGCTTACATTGTAGAAGTACAAGATGGAAGCATAAAGAAGAGATTCATAACCTCTGCTGTTCATCTAAAAGAATGCTAGATTTAAGATAAGTGGTTCAAATGATAGGAAAAAAAACTCTTGATGTTAGAGAAGTTACGCTTGCAGAAGTAAAAGAGATACTTGAAATGCCTAGCGAGGTAGAGATGGGGTTTGAGCAGGCAAAGACACTAGAATACACTAAAAAAATGACGAATCTGAGTAAAGACAAGGCGGAAGAAATGGTAACTGAATTGATGAACGAGGTAGCAAAGCTTAACAGAGCAAAGGCAGTGAAAGTAGTTGACTTGATGCCAAAGAAGAAAGAAGAGATAGATCAGATATTCGCAAAAGAGACTTATTCTTTAACTGAAGAAGAGATCAGCAAGATAATTGAAATCGTTGCAAAGTACCAGAAAGAATAACTGGTGATTTTTCATGGAAGACTACGGAATTGTAATAGACTATTTGCCATCGGGTAAACCGACGGATATCAAAAGAGAACCTGTTGCTTACCTAGTTGGTGAAAGGTTCTTTACGCTTCTCGAAGTCATAGTAAAAAGAAATGCTTCAATCCAGCTCCATAGTAAAGTATATGTAGGAAAAGATTTAAGCAAAAGAACAGAAGTAGAAAGAATAAAAGGAAGAGTGGAATACTCAGATTTGACAGGAGCTGCCAAAAATGAACTCAAAACAGCCATAAAAACAATAGTAAAAAGCAGAGAAAGTGATTTTATTAATTTCATAAACAAATGCGGGCCGGTAACGATAAGGCTGCATCAGCTTGAGCTTCTACCTGGAGTAGGGAAAAAACACCTAGAAGATATAATAAAAGAGAGAGAAAGCAAGCCTTTTGAGAGCTTTGAAGACCTTACAAAAAGAGTACCCCACATGCTTAACCCAGTGGAAATGATAGCTGAAAGAATAATAAACGAACTAAGCGGCAAGGAGAGATATTATTTATTTGTTAAGCCGCCCATGCCACCAACAAGCGAATTCAGGAGACACTAAAGGGATGATATTGTAATTGAGTGATTTTATGGACAGAAAGAAAATTCAGAAGAAGGAAATTAAAAGAGAAGAAGTTAAGAAAGAAATTGTGCAAGAGTCTCTGGCGGAT
>CAZJHL010000074.1:0-631 GCA_964545865.1 Microcaldota archaeon
AAGTTCTTTCGCAACCTGGAGTATATGTTTTTTTGTATTTTCATTTATATCTAATTTATTGTTCAAGGCTCTGGAGATTGTGTTAATTGTGTATCCTGTTTTTTCAGCGATATCTTTCAATCGAACCCGCTGCATCATTTCTCCATTGCCCTATGTAATGAAAAATTCGTTAACGTTAACAATAACGTTACCGAAAACTATTATATAACAGAATAAGGTATTGTCAAGAAAAATAGGAGAATTATCAAAATGAAGGAAAAGGTAACTAGAATACCAGCAATTCCATTGATTGTATGCGATCCATATTTTAGTATTTGGTCGCAAGAGGATTACTTATATAGCGGTCCTACTCGCCACTGGACGGGTGCTGAACATCCACTCTCTGGATATGTACGGATTGATGGGACTACATACCGCTTTCTAGGACGACAGGTACAAGGTATTCCGTTTATTCCTCAACAAGAAGTAAAGGTCTTTCCAACAAGAACTATTTACCGCTTTGCCAACGAAAGGATTGAGTTATCTTTAACTTTTCTTACACCATGTCTACCGAATGATCTAGACCTATTTTCCTGGCCTTTAACTTATATTTACTGGTCTGTACGTTCAGTGGATTCTCTGGCTCACGATG
>CAZJHL010000074.1:643-1684 GCA_964545865.1 Microcaldota archaeon
TTATTTTGATGCAGCTTCAGATATTGCAGTTCACTCATGGGAACAAAAAGTTGTTTGGAGCAGATATCGATTATCAAATTTAGATGTTTTGAAAGTAGGATCACTATCGCAACCAGTACTTGAAAAATGTGGTGATTTTCAAAGGATAGATTGGGGTTATTTGTATTTAGCTGTTCCCCGTGATTGTTTAGCGGAGACCTGCTTAACCTCCGCTCTCCAAGGATTAACTCAATTTATTCACAAAGGTTCTTTACCTGTATCAGATGATCTCAGAATGCCTAGGCAGGTACGACTTCATAAAAAAAGTTGGGAGGACAGTCCTGTTTTAGCCTGCTGTTTATCTTTGGGTTCTGTGGATAAGAATCCTAAAAATGCTCGAATAATGATAGCCTACGATGATTTATTTTCGATTGAGTACATGGAAAGGAGAATGAAACCCTTTTGGAGAAAAGAAGAAAGAACCATTGGGACTCTTCTAGATGAGGCACACTGTAGATTTGCCGAAATTGTTGATCGATGTGAACATTTCGACCTTCAAGTTCAAGATGAATTATTTGCAGTAGGAGGGATGGAATATGCTACAATCGGAATGTTGGCTTTCCGTCAGACTTGTGGAGCTCAAAAACTAGTTAGAGACTTTGATGGTACGCCTTATCACTTTTCTAAAGAAAATACTAGCAATGGATGCATCGCTACAGTTGATGTAACATATCCAACTGCTCCTTTCGCACTTGTTTACAATCCAGAGTTGCTAAGAGCAGAGTTAACTCCTGTACTACAATATGCTTCATCTGAACGCTGGCCTCACTCCTTTGCACCCCACGACCTTGGAACGTATCCTCTTGCAAATGGACAAGTATATAGAGGTGGAGTATACACTAAGGAACAGATGCCTGTGGAAGAATGTGGGAATATGCTTATCTTGATCTCAGCGCTAACATTTTTAGATAAAAATATTGATTATCCTCGTAAGTTTTGGGAAACCCTTATTTTGTGGGCAAATTACTTAAAAGAGTTTGGGTACTCTCCTGATAATCAATT
>CAZJHL010000075.1:0-1655 GCA_964545865.1 Microcaldota archaeon
TCTTTTCTGCAGTTAGTCTTCACTATTATAGCAAACGTTATATAGCAAAATTCCTTTGTCGATGTTTATTAATTGATATCTATGGATAGAAGGGAGTTTTTCTATGCTTAAGATGAAAAAAATCGTATTTTTTGCAAATAGCTATTTCACTCGGTTAGGTGGCGTCGAACGCCATCTATATGAATTAATATCCGAACTTAGCAATCGTGGATATAGTATTTATGTTTTTGTGCGAGGAAATAATGAGTCTCGCTCGAAATTGCCAATTGAATCAAATGTAATAATAAAATATTATAAAGCTAGTGGATGTATTACAAGTCGTTTAAATTTATTATTATTGCTTGTACAAAACTGGAAGCTTTTCAGATCATGTCAGCTTATTCATTTTCATGATTATTCCTCTTTGAGGGAACTTATACCAATTAGCTATTTTGTTATAAGGCATATTTGGAAAAAACGATTGTTCATTACCTTCCATGGTTGGGAAGGAATTTTTCCTATTCCGAAAAAAATTATCGACATCCGGAAGAAGTGCGAAGCCATGGTGGATGGCAATATGTGTATAGGTGATTATCTTAAGAAATGGTATTATGTGAATCCAAACATAGTTTCATATGGTGCTGTCTTTCAAAAGATAGAAGAAACAGAATCCACTGATGGGTCTTTCCTCTTTGTAGGAAGGCTTTGCGAAGATACCGGCATTAAAGCCATTTTATCTGCGTGGAGCAAGATAGAAGCATCATATAAAGAACATTCTCTTATTATATGCGGGGATGGTGTTCTTCGGAAGGAGCTTGAGGATGCTTTTTCTGAGCTTGTTGTGAAAGGCCGATTAATATTCAAGGGATTCGTTTCTGATCCCTTCAAATATCTCAAAAAGGCAGAGATCGTTTTCGCTTCAGGCTATCTTAGTATTCTAGAGGCCTTCACAATGAAGAAACCTGTAATTAGCTATTATGATAATCCATTGAAGAAAGATTATTTAGAGATGATGCCAGGTAGCCATAAAATGATGTGGATTTGCAGTTCAAGCGAGGATATTGCACTCGCTATTAAAGATGCATTAGTGGATAAAAGGAAACGGCAGAATGCATATAAATTCGCAAGAAGACATTCATGGGCTCGTTTGGCTGATGATTATGAGCGTCTATGGGCACTGGATCACACATGAATAAAGCAGTTGTAGTTTTTGAACCTCAGTGCTGGGGATTTGAGCATTCAAAATTCAATGCAGCTCTTCTTGTGGCGCTCCAGTATCTCTACAATGACGTCCTATTTATTTCAGAAAGGACACATAAGACATGCGTCATTAAAATTTTAGCTGAATATGGGCGCTCAATTGAATCTATTGTGACTGCTATCCCACCACGGAAGCAGATAGGCTTTTCTAGATTCTTCTGGGAGCTAATTGTACTAGCGAAAGTTGCACGAATAGCACGTTATAAAAATGCTAAGCTTCTGCTTTCTTCATGCACAGGGCAGACAGTAGCATGCATATTAGTGCTGAGATTTTTGGGGTTGATAGATAAGAAACCAACCATAATTCTGCATAGCATTGTTGAATCAGCGTTCAAGCGCCCTTCGCTTCGGTTTTGGGATATTCCTTTTTGGTTCCGCTTTTATCTTGTGAAAAGCGTTACTAAATTGGTTAGATC
>CAZJHL010000076.1:0-1542 GCA_964545865.1 Microcaldota archaeon
ATTCCGGACCCTTCTTCGACTGAAAGCAAATCCTTTATTATGTTTATTCCGCCTTCTTTTGTGCACTTTATGGATAACTTGCCTTTTATGCTTCTTACCTGCTTCTTTATGTTCTCATTTGCGGTTTCGACTATCGCATCGATCCATTCCTGTGGAAGCTTTGTCTTTTTAAGGACCGAAGCGTCTTCCCTAACTACCTCTTCAAACGCGGAAAAAGAATCGTCGAAATTAGACTCGAGAATAGACTTGACTTCTTCGATTGAAAGCTTTGTGGTTTTATTCGCACTTTTTATCTTTTCTTTCGCAACTTCAAGGAGCTTCAATACCCTCTTGTCCCTTTTTATTTGTTCGAGCTTTCTCTGCTGCTCCGCTTCTGTAACCCTCTTAAGCGAAACATCGACCATGTTCTTTTCCGGAACTACCCTATGGACCCTAACTACAAGTCTCTGGCCTTCTTTGAGGAAGTTTCTTATGTTCTTTACCCATCCAGATGAAACCTCAGAGACATGGAGAAACGCGTCCATGTTGTAGTCTTCCATCTTGCAAAATGCCCCATATGGAAATACCTTATTGACTGTTACAACAACTAGCTCATCCAATTCTGGGACATTTTTCTTTTTTTCCATTCAATTACCTTTAAGAATATACAAAAATCAAACTACTTTTGTTATCTTACCGAGTATCTTCGCATAACCTCCTGTAGGCTTTGCAATCGGTTTCTTGCATAAGCTGCACATGACAGTTCTTTTCGCTGTGTTGAATACATATTGCTCATTTCCGCATTCATGCTTTACTAATAAGAATTTTGATTCTGAATTAGTCTTCATCATACCACCCTATGTTATTTAAAGAATGAATAGCACTCATTCTTTCTTAGTTATTTCAAGAACTTTCCTTGTTCTTGTTCCGATTATTCTTTCTTGCTTCTTCTTGCACTCGGTGCATTCAAGTATCACTTTTTGGTGCTTGCCCATCTTCTTGACGGACTTCTTACCCTTGACTTTACCCACATAACCAGTAAGTTTCCTGTCGTATCTTGCCTGACCGACTGAAAAAGGCGATTGCTTCCCTTTTTTGTAAAGCTTAACCTTTTGGCTGGTATGCTTATTGCAATTTGGACAATATGTTCTAATTGTATCAACCATCTTCATAATATCAGCTCCTTTAAATAACAAAAATACACAATTCCATAGTGAGATAATCACAATTAGGAGATTGTTGTATTAATATTTACATATAAATATAAAAATATTGGTATGTTACTCTCAAATCCAATTCGATACTCTTTTTATCAAACATATATGCAATTGGATGCTTACTCTATTCTCTTAGCCGCTCCGATCTGGATTAGTATCTCTGCATCTTCTGCAGTCAGCTCAATTTCTGATTGTTGCTTGAAAGGTCCGATTACAGACCCGTTCACTCCTACGAATTCGTCAACGTCTTTTAAGAGAATGATTTTCAATTTGTCTGTTTTCGTTTTAAGTATGGATATGTTTTGCTCTTCTGTTTTATCGCATTCAATCTTTTGGCACACCAGCT
>CAZJHL010000077.1:0-1510 GCA_964545865.1 Microcaldota archaeon
AATGAAATAGACTAAACTTTTTAAATTAAACTATATAAACTAGATTATGGCAGATAAGAAGGAAAAATCGATATTGCCTAAAGTAAATTTCATGGGGCTGGATGTTACTTATGAAGAAGCGAGAGCAGTGATACTTCCTGCGCCTTTCGCTTCGACACCTATTTCTGAACAGACGCTCCTTGCTCCTTCTGAAATTCTTGAGAATTGGAACCTAGAGGATTATGACCTCCAATTAAGCTATTCGCCTTGCGCAGCAAGAATCTATCCCTTGCCTGAAAGATTATACGCGGGCGAAAAGGGATTGGAATCTATTCATTCTAACACCAAAAGGATATTACAAGATGGAAAGTTTCCAGTTGTGCTTGGGGGAGACCAAACGATTTCTTTAGCTACGATAAAGGCCGCAGCTGAAGAAGCAAAGAAAAATGATGAGGATTTTAGCGTTCTTATAATTGATGCGCATGCAGATATGAAAGATGAATTTGAAGGAAACAAGATTTCTAATCTTTCTATCACAAAGAGACTTGTTGAGAATAAAATAAAAGTAAGTCTCTTGGGGACAAGGAGCATAGGAAGCGAAGAAATTGATGAAGCGGAAAAGCTTGATGCATATTGCAGGATAAGCAACCAAAAAGAGCTAAACGATTTTCTAAAAGGGATCGGAGACAACGTTTACATAAGCATAGATGTAGACGCGTTTGACCCTTCCATAATGCCCGCGACCTCAATGCCGGAGCCTTGGGGCTTGAGCTGGGATGAACTTGTAAGTCCTTTGATGAAAATAGGTGAGAAAAGAAATATAATGGGAGTGGATATAACAGAGCATGCACCGATAGCTGGATTTAAGATGCCGTCAATTATTTGCGCACAGCTCGCATACAAACTGATAGGCATAAAATTCAAGAAACAGGCAGAGAAAGAAGGATGGGAAGAATGCTATGAGAAAACGAAATAAATAAGAAATGGAAAAGTGGATAAAGAAGATAGTAATTTAAGCAGTTAATATTGATATTATTGATATAATCTGATGGGGATCCAAAAATAGTTGAGAGGGAGAAAGATGGAAAGAAAAACGATTGATAAAAAGACGATGGCTGGAATCTTTATGCTTCTTATTGCTTTGCTTTCACTGGTTTTCCTATATGGATGCATAGAAAAAAACATCGAAACTGGGCCGATCATTAAGAAAAATGAAACTAATTTGAACCAGACAAACCAGACTTCACCTGGAAACGAGACCAACCAAACACTTCCAACAAAATGCGAAGATCTATTAGTCGGTAAGGAGAAGTGCATAATTGAAAGAGCGTACAACAACAATGACATAGAAGACTGCGATATTCTCTCGAATGAAGAGGTATTCGAGCATAAATATTATGTCGAGTGTATCTCAAAGCTTTCGGAATATAACTACAGCTACTGCAGTAAACTGAATGGAAGCGAAAGAGATTCCTGTTTTAGAAACGCGGCAGGCAAATTCGGGGATTCATCATGCAACATGATACAGAAT